>DATFCQ010000414.1:0-8079 GCA_035252905.1 Allostellaceae bacterium
AAGCGGCGGCGGCGCTGGCCGCGGATTTGCGGGGCGCGATCGTCGGCGAAGTCCGCTTCGACGACGGCGACCGGGCGCTCTATGCGACCGACGCCTCGAATTACCGCCAGGTGCCGATCGGGGTTGTCGTGCCGCGCACGATCGAGGACGTCATTGCGGCGATGCGGCTGTGTCGCGCCCACGGCGCTCCGTTTCTGTCGCGCGGCGGCGGCACCAGCCTCGCCGGGCAATGCTGCAACGTCGCCGTCATCGTCGACTACTCGAAATACCTGAACCATGTCGTCGCGCTCGATCCGAAGGAGCGCCGGGCGCAGGTCGAGCCCGGCACCATCCTCGACGATCTGCGCACGGAAGCCGAGCGCCATCATCTGACCTTCGCTCCCGACCCCTCGACGCACGACCACAACACGTTGGGCGGCATGCTCGGAAACAATTCGTGCGGGACGCATTCGGTGATGGGCGGACGCACCGCCGACAATGTCCGCGCCCTCGACGTGTTGACCTATGACGGGCTGCGCCTCGAAGTCGGTCCGACCAGACCCGAGGAATTGGCTGCGATCGTCGCAGGTGGCGGACGGCGCGGCGAGATCTACCGCCGCCTCGACGAATTGCAGCGCCGCTACGGCGAGTTGATTCGCCAGCGCTACCCCAAGATCCCCCGCCGCGTATCCGGCTACAATCTCGATAATCTACTGCCCGAGAACGGCTTCCACGTCGCGCGCGCGCTCGTCGGCTCGGAGGGCACCTGCGTCGCCATCCTCGGCGCCACCCTCGATCTGGTGCCGAGCCCGCCGCACCGGGCACTGGCGGTATTGGGGTTTCCCGACATCTTCGCCGCCGGCGACGCTGCGGGTTTTGTGCGCGCGCACGGCCCGATCGCCCTCGAAGCGATCGACGACATCCTGATCGAATACATGAAGGACAAGCACCGCGACATGCGGCAGGTCGCGGTCTTGCCGGAAGGGCGCGGCTGGCTGATCGCGGAATTCGGCGGCGACAGCGCCGAAGAGGCAGCCGAGAAGGCCGAGGCCCTGCGGCGCGACTTTGCCCGCCGCAGGAACCCGCCGCACATCAAGATCTGCCGCTCGCCCGAGGAGCAGCAGCAGATCTGGAAGGCGCGCGAGGCCGGTCTCGGCAGCACCGCCTTTGTCCCGCATCACCCCGATATGTGGGAGGGATGGGAGGATTCGGCGGTGCCGCCCGACCAGGTCGGCGCCTATTGCCGCGATCTCAAAAAGCTCTTCTATAAATACGGTTACGATTCGACGCTCTACGGCCATTTCGGCGACGGCTGCATCCACTGCCGGATCAATTTCGGCCTGAGGACGCGCGAAGGCGCCCGCAAATGGCGGCGCTTCATGGACGAGGCGGCCGATCTCGTGATCTCCTACGGCGGCAGCCTGTCGGGCGAGCACGGCGACGGCCAGTCGCGCGCCGAACTCCTGCCCAAGATGTTCGGGCCGGAACTGGTCGAGGCGTTCCGCGCGTTTAAGGCGATCTGGGATCCCGAAGGGCGGATGAACCCCGGCAAGATCGTCGATCCCTATCCGATCACCTCGAACCTGCGCCTCGGCCCCGATTACCACGTGCCGCAGGTCGAGACGCATTTTCGCTTCCCCGACGACGAGGGCCGCTTTGCCCGGGCGGCGATCCGCTGCGTTGGCGTCGGCAAGTGCCGCTCGCTCGAACACAAGGGCGCGGTCATGTGTCCGAGCTTCCAGGCGACCCGCGAGGAGAAGCATTCGACCCGCGGCCGCGCCCGGCTGCTGTTCGAGATGCTGCACGGCGGCGCGATCGGGCGCGGCTGGCGCGACGACGCCGTCGAGGATGCCTTGTCACTGTGCCTCGCCTGCAAGGGGTGCAAGGGCGACTGCCCGGTCAATGTCGACATGGCGACCTACAAGGCCGAGTTCCGCGCGCATTATTACGCCGGACGGCTGCGCCCGCGCGCCGCCTATTCGATGGGGCTCATTTACTGGTGGTCGCGGTTGGCGGCGGCCATGCCGCCCCTTGCCAATCTCCTGACGCAGACCCCGGGGATCGCCGATCTGGTCAAGCGGCTGGGCGGGATCGCCCCGGAGCGGCGGATGCCGCGTTATGCCGAAGTGAGCTTTGTCGACTGGTTCCATCGCCATCGCCCGCGCCATCCGCACGGGCGTCCGGTCGTGCTGTTCCCCGATACCTTCACCAATTTCTTCCGGCCGCAGAGCGCGGTCGCCGCCACCCTCGCGCTCGAAGAGGCGGGGTTTCGGGTCGCCATTCCGCGTCGCTCGTTGTGCTGCGGCCGGCCGCTCTACGATTGGGGCATGCTCGACGAGGCCAAGCACCTGTTGCGGCAGGCGATGGCGGCGCTCGACGCGGATCTGCGCGGCGGCGCCCCGCTTGTCGTCCTTGAACCGGCCTGCGCGGCGGCGTTCCGCGACGAACTGGTCAATCTGTTCCCAGAGGACGACCGTGCCCGGCGTCTCGCCCGTCAGACCACATTGTTCAGCGAATTGGTCGACCGGGAGGGCGAGAATTTTCCTCTGCCCCACCTGCAGCGTCGGGCGCTCGTCCATTTTCACTGCCATCACAAGGCGGTGCTGAAGACCGAGGCGGAGGAGCGGGTATTGCGGCAGCTCGGTCTTGAACTGGTGACGCCGCCTTCGGGATGCTGCGGGATGGCGGGCTCGTTCGGCTTTGAGAGCGACAAATATGCGGTATCGATGACCGCCGCCGAGGAGGTGCTGCTGCCGGCGGTGCGCGCGGCCGGGCCCGAGACCCTGATCGTCGCCGACGGCTTCAGCTGCCGCGAGCAGATCGAGCAGGCGGTGCCGCGCACAACCAAGCACCTCGCCGAAGTGGTGGCCGAAGGCATGGGCTTCGATCCCGAGGCGGTCCTGCGCGCGGGCTCGGGAGCGGGTTTGCGCGCACTCGCATGGGCCGGCGGGGCGGCGGCGCTCGGTCTGGCGCTGGGGACGGCGCTGGCGCGCCGCAGGGCGGCGCAGGCGGCTCAGCCCGACAATGCCGGCCTGGGCTGATTGGCGGAATGCGCTCCGCTTTTCCGCCCTACGAAGAACGGCAGGGCGGAAAAGCGCCGCGAGGCGGAGCGCATTCCGCCGCTTTTACCACGCAGACAGACCTCTAATCTAATCCGCTTCGGTGCTCGGCGCCTCGGAAATCTCCTTCAGTGCCTCCTTGCTTTCCTCCTCGGCGCCGCCGATCGCGAGGTCGCCCAACGAGACGATGCCGACCAGCCGCTTGTCGCGGTCGAGCACCGGGACACGCCGCACATGCCATTCGGCCATCTTTTTCGAGACCGCCTCGGCGTCGTCGTCCTCGAAGCAGTGCCGCAGCTCCTCCGACATCACATCGCTGACCGGCGTCTTTTCGGGGTCGCAGCCGGCCGCCACTGCGCGCACGGTGATGTCGCGGTCGGTGACCATGCCGACGAGGCGCTCGCCGTCACATACCGGAAGCACCCCGGCGTCGATGTCGGCCATCATCTGCGCCGCCGTCCGCAGGGTGTCGTCGGGCCTGATGACCTCGACGTCGGGGGTCATGACTTCGCTGATCTTCATGGCAATTCCCTTCGCCTGTCTGGCGCCGGAACCTCCGGCACGGGCAAAATCCGCACCGGCAGAACACCGCCGCGCCTGGCCCTGTTCCTCCTCCCAACCAAAGATCGTTCAATTACAGAAAAACAAAACCAAAACCTTTAAATCAACGATTAAGGAACAAGAGAAAGCAGACTCCGTTTTAAGCGAGAGAGCCTAGGGTTTTCTTTAACAAGCAGGGTGTGTCGATGTTTTTCCACCGCAAAGAACTGATGTACGATGTGAAAGTCGACGAACCGAACGCGGCCTTCGCGCAATATGTGCTGGAGCAGTTCGGCGGCGCGACCGGCGAATTGACGGCGGCGCTGACTTACTGGACGCAGTCCTTCCACGTCGAGGATCCGTCGATCCGCGACATGCTGCAGGACATCGCCCTCGAGGAGTTCAGCCACCTCGAAATGGTCGGCCGCCTGATCGAGCAGCACACCGAACGGGGTGACAAGGACGCCGCCTACAAGAGCACCCTGTTCGCGGTGCGCGGCATCGGCCCGCATCTCGTCGACAGTCAGGGCCAAGCGTGGACCGCGGCCTATGTCAACGAGGGCGGCAATGTCGTGCGCGACCTGCGCGCCGACATCGCGGCCGAAGCCGGCGCCCGCCAGACCTATGAGGCGCTGGTCAAATTGTCGCCCGACGAGGGCAGCCGCAAGGCGCTGACCTTTCTTTTGACCCGCGAAGTCTCGCACACCAACATGTTCATGAAGGCGCTCTCCGCGCTCGGCAAGCTCGACGAGCCGAATTTCGGTTACGTCAAGCCGGACGAGACGGTCGATCTCTATTTCAACCTGTCGACCGAGGCGGCCCGGAAGGACATCCGAGGCTTGTGGAACAGCGAGCCCAATTTCAAGTATGTCCCCGATCCGACGCCGCGAGGCGGGGTGCCGCAGCAGGTCGTCAACCCCGACGACGAGCACAAGACGCCGAAGACCGGCTGAGGCCCGTTACCCGGCCCTCTCCCCGCGCGCGGGGAGAGGGAGCGCTTACCCTTCCTGCGGGGCGGCAAAGCGGCGCAGCGCATATTGGGTCATCTCGCTGGCCGCATGCCGTTCTCCCATGGCGGCGAGGCTCACGGCATTGCGGGCCAGCCAATCGGCCTCCTCGCTGCTGTGGGTCCGGGCAACCACGTCGATGGCAGGGTTGGCGCGCCGCGCAGCGGCGAGGATGCGCCGGGCCGCGCCCTTGTCCGGCACCGCGATCACCAGGAGCCGGGCGCGGTCGGGCGCGGCGGCGTCGAGGACCTCGGGCCAGGCGGCGTCGCCATAGACGACCGGGATGCCGTCGCGCCGCAACAATTCCGCGAAATGCAGATCCTGCTCGATCACCACATAGGGAATCCCGTGATTGCGCAGGCCTGCGGCAACCAGGCTGCCGACCCGCCCGTGGCCGACGATGATCGCATGCCGGTCGGGCACTGCCATAGCCCCGCGTCGCTGGATCTCGCGTCGGCCGGTATGCCAGCGGCGCAGCCAATCGATCTTTTCGAGGCGCGGACCCAGCCTATCGGCGGCGCGGAACATCGCCGGCTGCAGCAGGATCGAAATGAGCGCGGCAGCGAGCACGAGATCCCGGCCCTCGGGGGGCAGGAGATTACGGGCCACCGCGGCTCCGCTCAAAATGAACGAGAATTCCCCGATCTGGGCGATGGCGGCGGCAACTTCGACAGCCGTGTGCGGCGCGGCGCGCAGCGCGGCGAGTATGACGAAGGTAAGGAGGCAATTGCCGATAAGGACGACAGCAGCGGCGGCGGCGATGTGCAAGGGCACCCGGGCGACCGCGGTCGGGTCAAACAGCATGCCGACCGAAACAAAGAACAACACCGTGAACACCTGCTGCACCGGCACGGATTCGCCGGCAGCCTGATGGCTGATGTCGGAATCGGCGATGACGACACCGGCAAAGAAGGCGCCGAGCGCCGGAGAGACGCCGATCAGTTCGGTCGTGGCCGTGGCGATGCCGAGCGCGGCAACAATCACGGCAAGGCGAAACAGCTCGTGCGACCCATCCCGTGCGGTATGGGCCAAAAGCCACGGGATCACGCGGCGCCCGACCAGCAGCATCGCCGCGGCAAAGGCCAGCACCTCGCCGAGCTTCAGCGCGAATTGTGCGGCCAGCGCAAAGCCGGCGGCGGCGGCTCCGGTCCCGGCCGGGAGCAAGACCAGTACGCCGACGACGATCAGATCCTGCATGACCAGCCAGCCGAGCGCCACCCGGCCGGCCTGGCTCTGCAGGCTTCCCCGCTCGCCGAGCGCGCGCGTCGCTACGACCGTACTGGCGACCGCAAGGCAAACGGCAAAGACGGCAGCCTGCCGCGGAGTGAAACCGACAAAAATTCCGACGCCAAAGCTGAGCGCGGCCGATGCGGCGGCCTGCAACAGGGCGCCGGGCACGGCGGTCCGCCACACCGCCGCAAGATCGCCAAACGAGAAATGTAGGCCGACACCGAAGAGCAGCAGGGCGACGCCGATCTCGGCTAGCTGTTCGACGATCTGCCGGTCGGCAAACAGGCCCGGCGTGAACGGGCCGAGAACGACGCCGGCGAGCAGATAGCCGACGAGCGGCGGCAGGCGAACCATGCGCGCGAGCAGCCCGCCGGCATAGGCAACGGCGAGGCTGACGACGAGGGTTGTGACCAATGGGGGCCCGTGCGGCATGCCGGGAAGAGTGCCTCGCTGCGCCCGAGAAAGCTAGGCGCGGTCTGGTCAGGTCAACGTCGCGTAAACCGCCTTCTCGAACGTGTCGAACAGGGTGAGCGCCTGCGGATCGGCAAAGGGGAGCAGTTGCATCAGGATGACCCCGGCGACGCCGCGCGCCGGGTCGATCCAGAAATAGGTGTTGCCAAGGCCCGCCCAAGCCAGGCTCATCGCGGCGCGTCCGCCCGGCACCGGCTCGGTCGAAATCATGAAGCCGAGGCCCCATTGCTTGACCATGCCGGGAAAGAACTCGGCGTCCCCGGAAGAGGCCGGGATCGCGGTCTTCAGCGGGCGCACCCGGAGATCGCCGATCGCGTTCGCGCTCATCATGCGCACCGTTTCGGGCGCGAGCACCCGGCGCCCATTGGCGCGGCCCTCGTTCAGAAAGACCCGCGCGAAGGCGAGATAATCGGCGGCGGTGCCGTAGAGCCCGCCGCCGCCCATCTGGAACTCCGGCTCCTGCGGGATCTCGAACGCGATCGGCGCGAGCGCGCCGTCATCGCCGCGCGCATGCATGCCGGCCAGCCGGGCGCGGCGGTCCGGGGTCAATCCGAAGCCGGTATCGGTCATGCCGATCGGGGCGAACAGACGCTCGGCGAGATAGTCGCCGAGCCTCTGCCCGCTCGCCCTCTCGACCGCCTTCCCGGCCCAGTCGATGCCGATCCCGTAATCCCACTCCGCCCCGGGATCGAAGACGAGCGGCAGCGTGAGCGCCGCATTCCGGCACGAGATGATGCCCGGAATGTCCCGGCGCTCCATGTAGCGGCCGATCTCCGGGTTCCAGATGTCGTAGACAAAGCCGGAGGTATGGGTCAGCAGATGGCGCAAGGTGATCGGCCGCCGCGCGGGGCGGAGCTTCGGTTCGCCCGCGGGATCGAAGCCTTCGAGCACCTGCGGATCGGCGAGTTCGGGCAGAACCTCGGCGATCGGCCGGTCGAGCGCGAGCTTCTTCTGTTCGACGAGCTGCATCGCCGCGGTCGAGGTGATCGCCTTGGTCATCGAGGCAATCCAGAACACTGTATCGGTCGTCATCGCCGCCCCGTCGGGCAAGGCACGCCGGCCAAAGGCGCCCTCGTAGATCACGCCCTCTCGCCTCGCCGCCATCGCGACGACCCCCGGCACGTCGCCGCGCTCGGTTGCGGCCTGCAACACCCCGTCGATCCTCGGCGCCCGGTCCATGATCTCCTCCCTTTTGTTTTTGCGCGTCACGCCTCAGGGTGTCGTTCCGGGGCGAGGCGGTCAACCGCGGCTCAGTCGAATTTGGGCGGCCGCCGCGCCGGATTCCCGGTCGTGATCCCGGCCGGTTCGCGCTCCGGCGGGCCCTCGCCAAAAAGCCGCCCGACGCCGCTCGCCTCCGCCGCGACGCGGCGGGCGGGCGGGCGCAGAATGCCGTCGATGCCGTCGAGCAATTCGCGGCCTTGATGCGTCAGCCGAGCGGCGGCTTCCATCTGCTCCGCCAGTGCGGCGCGCGCCTCTCGCCAGGACGCGTCGATCAGGCCCTCGGCGCGTTGCGCGACGGCCCGGCGCAGGTGTTCCCGCAGCGCCGGAAAAAACAGATTGGCGGCAAGCTGGCCGATCAGGAGCAGGGCGACAATCAGCGCCAGCGCATTGAGCAGCAATGCGCCCGACAGGTAGTTCCCGAGGACAAACCCCGAACCGATCCGCCACAGCGCGACCAGCAGGACCAGAGACAGGAGCGCCTCGATCGCGAACAGCAGAGCCGCTCCCGCCCACCGGCGCAAGGAGGGGCGGAGCGCGTTCGCCGCCAAATCCGCCTCGACTTCCGCCGGCAG
>DATFCQ010000415.1:0-8695 GCA_035252905.1 Allostellaceae bacterium
CTCGCCCGCATTTTTTTGGCATGCGGGCGAGACGCCCGCGGTCCGAAGGCCGCCTCAGGCATCGGCTTCAATTCCGGCGATCCGCGCCGCCCAGCCGGGGCCGGCAGAGAGTTGGGCCCGCCGCGCCTCGGGCCCCTCGCCGAAGAGAAGGGCGATTTCGAGGCGATCGGTCGGGAGCAGGGGCCCCAGGCGCTCGGGCCATTCGATCAGCGAAACCCCGCCGGCGAAAGCCTCCTCGATGCCGAGTTCCCAGGCCTCTTCCGGCGCCTGCAGGCGGTAGAGGTCGAAATGCCAGACCGTGACCGCATCCAATTCATAAAGCTGAACCAATGTGAAGGTCGGGCTCGGCACCTCCTCGCCGCCGCCGAGGGCATGGATGAAGGCGCGGGCGAAGGTGGTCTTGCCGGCGCCGAGATCGCCTTTGAGCGCGATCACGTCGCCCGGGCGGGCGCGTACGGCGAGGCGCGCGGCCAATGCCGCAGTCGCGCTCTCGTCCGGCAGATCGATCCCCTTCATCGCCCAGCCGTTGTATATCCGCGGCGCGAGCAACCGCAATATCGGCTTGCGCCGTGCATCGGCCCGGCTTGTGCGGCTGTCTCAAGGGGTTATCTTACGGCCATGCGGGAGAGGGAAGAGCATGCCGACGTCGCGATCGTCGGCGCCGGTCCGGTTGGGCTTTTCGCGGTTTTCGAGTGCGGCATGCTCGATCTGCAATGCCATCTGTTCGACGCCCTTGCCGAGCCCGGCGGCCAGTGCGCCGCGCTCTATCCGGAAAAACCGATCTACGACATCCCCGGTTACCCGCGAATCGCTGCCGGCGATCTTGTCGATCGTCTCGTCGAGCAGGCGGCGCCGTTCGCCCCGGTCTATCATCTCGGCAGCCCGGTCACCGGGCTCGACAAGGCCGAGGGCGGCCTCCGGGTCACGAGCGCGGCCGGCGTGCGGGTCACTGCCCGCGCGGTCATCGTCGCCGCCGGGGTCGGCGCCTTCGGCCCGAACCGCCCGCCATTGCCCGGCCTCGCCGCCTATGAGGGCCGCAGCGTCTTCTACCTGGTGCGACGGCGCGAAGATTTCCGCGGCCGCAGGATCGTCATTGCCGGCGGCGGCGACGCCGCAATCGACTGGGCCCTGTCGCTCGGCGAGATCGCCGAGCATGTCTTTGTCGTCCACCGCCGGGCAAAATTCCGCGCCGCGCCGCAATCGGTGGCGCGGCTCGAAGCGCTGGCCCGCGAAGGTCGGATCGAGCTTGTCGTGCCCTATCAGCTCAAGGGGCTCGAAGGCGAGGCGGGCCGGCTCTCGGCCGTCATCGTCGCCGATCTCGACGGCGGAATGCGCCGCCTCGATGCCGATCGGCTGTTGCCGTTCTTCGGTTTGGCGACCAATCTGGGGCCGCTCGCGGCCTGGGACCTCGCGCTCGACCATGACCGCATCCGGGTCGAGCCCGCGACCTGCGCAACCTCGCGGCCGGGGATCTTTGCGATCGGCGACGTCGCGACCTATCCCGGCAAGCTGAAACTGATCCTGTCGGGCTTCGCCGAGGCTGCGCTCGCCGCCCATGCGATCCGCCCGCTGGCTCGCCCGGGCGAGGCGTTGCATTTCGAATACTCGACGACGAAGGGCGTGCCGGGGCGGTAAACCGAAAAAGCCCCTCACCCCGGCTACCGAACCGCCTCCGCAATCGGAATGCCCGCATAGAGATCGGACATTGGCACGCGGAGGTCGATCGCAGCGAGGGGAAGCACGGCATCGCGGCCTTGAACGATCTCGGTGATCCAGCGCTCGCCGTCGCGCCGCAACACCTCGGCAAAAACCCGTTCGGAATCGATCAGCAGGATCTCTGCTACGCTGTCGATGCGGCGGTAATCGGGGACCTTGGTGTGCCGGTCGTGCGCCACCGTGCCCGGCGACAGGATCTCGACGATCAGCAGCGGGTCGGTGATCAGGGATTGGCCGGGCTGGAGCGGCGTGCACGTCACTGCAAGATCGGCGACATAGCAGGTATCGTTGCGGTCCGGCCGGACGATGCCGGCCTCGCTCTGGGCGAAGCAGGGGGGGCGCGAGCGCAGCGCCGCATCGATCCGCGCCCCCAGGCGCAGCGCGAGAACTCCATGCGCGACCGCCGGCGGCGCCATCGCGACCGGCTCTCCGGCCAGCAGCTCATAGCGCGTATCGGTGCCGTCTTCCCAGTGCAGGAATTCCGCCACCGTCATCGGTTTGATTGCCGGTTCGGCCATGCCCGATTCTCCCGCCTCGATCCTACCCGTTCCTCCGCCGGCCAGCCTATAGTGAACCGATGGCCACCCGGCGCGGCACAAGGACGTGGCGCAGGGGCAGAGCGCCTCACGCCGCCAGCAATTTGGCGAGGCCGGGGTCGGCGGCGGGCGGGGCGGGGAAGGTTGCGGCGAGCGCCTGGTCGGAGAGGCGCAGATGGCGTTCGAGGATCGCCGTCAGGACCTGGCGGAAATCGGTCGTGACCGCCAGATCGCGGTCCTGGTAGAGCTGCGCCGGCGCGAGACCCGGCCATTCGCCGTAGACGCGCCCGCCCCTGACCGCGCCGCCGGCGACCCAGATCACATTGCCGTGGCCGTGATCGGTGCCGTGCGCGTCGTTCTCGCGCAAGGTGCGGCCGAACTCGGAGAGGACGACGACGACGGTATTCCGCCATTCGTCGCCGAGGCCGCGGGCGAAGGCGGCGAGGCCCTCGCCGAGCGGGCGCAGCCGGCCCGCGAGCCGACCCTCCGGCCCGCCCTGGTCGACATGCGTGTCCCAGCCGCCGAGCGCGGCACAAGCGAGGCGGATGCGCGGGTCGCCGCGCAATAACAGCGCCAGCCGCCCGGCCTGCGCCGGGAAAACCCTTGGCGGCGGCGCGCCGTTGTCGGCGGCCTGTTCCTCGCTCGCCAATGCGGCGACGAGTTCGGCATGCGCCGCCTTGCCCTCGCGATAGGCCTGGGCGAGAGCGCCGGCGCCGCCATAGAGGCGGTCGAAGGCGGCCTCGATTTCGGGCTTCTCGATCGGCAGTTTGCGCGTCGCCGCGGGACCGAGGGACAGGTTGGCGACCTTCATCGGACCCGTCAGGATGCGCGGCAGGATCGGCCCGACCGAGAGCGCCTCGGTCGGGCCGTGCGGCCCCGGCAGGGCGGCGAGCAGCCGGTTCATCCAGCCGTCCGGGGTCGTGTGGACGCCGGGCGTGCCGCTCTCGATATAAAATTGCCCGTCGAAATGCGAGCGCGTCGGATCGGGCGAACCGGCGGCGTGGACAAAGGCGAGCCGGCCCTCCCGCCACAGCGGCATCAGCGCCGCGAGCGCCGGATGGAGGCCAAAGCGGGCATCGAGCGGCAAGGCGCCGTCCGGCGCCCCCGGCCGGCCGATCGCGATCCTGGGGCGCGCCTCGTAATACGCCTTTTCGGCATGGGGAACGACGACGTTGAGCCCGTCGACGGCGCCGCGCAGCAGGACGACGACGAGGCGCTTTTGACCCTCCGGCGTCGCCGCATGGGCCATGCCGCTCTTTGGGGTCCCCGCGCGGCTCTGCCGCGCGGGGCTGGCGCGCCACGCCGCGACGCCCCCGCCCGCAAGCCGCAGAAAATCGCGCCGCCGCATCGCTCCCCCTAATGCATCATGAAGTCCGGGCTGCCGAGGATCATCGCGGCCCGCAATCCCGGCGGCGCCGCGTTGAGCGCGGCGCGCGTGCGCTCGCCGAGGCTCGCCCCGAAGATCGCCGCAATATGCGCCGGGTCGACCGGGTTTCGCGGCCGTACCTGCGACACCAGGACGAACGGGCTGCCGGCGGGGGTCGCGACGAGCGGCAGGGTGCCGCGCGCCAGGGCCAGGGCAAAGCCGATCCGCTTCAGGGTCGCATCGGGCGACAGCCAGGCCGCCTCGGTGTTCTTGTAGCCGTCCGGGGTCTCGCAGCCGTAGAGCGGCTGGCCCAGCGCGGCCATCGCGCCGATGAGCGGGCGCGGATTGTAGACCGGAACTCCGGCGGCGCGCACCGCCGAGATCACGTATTGAAGCGGCGTCTTGTACTTGTCGCCGGCGCTGTTCCAGAATTCCGGGCTCTGAAACAATGTCTGCAACACCGCCCGGATGTCGCCGTCGCTGGCGAGAAACCGCTTGGCCAGCCGCTCGACCAGCGCCGGCGGGGGCTGGTCGGCGACAAAATACTGGGCCAGTTCAAAGCTGATGTGACGGGCCGTCGCCGGGCTCCCGGCCAACAGGGCCAGCGCTTCCTCGCCCTCGGCCCGGCCGCTCGCCTGCATCTTGTGACCGAGGAAAATTTTGGGCGCGTAATCGTGACGCGAGCCGACAAAGACCGCAGCCGAATTCGGGAATTGCCGTCCGTCCGGCGTGTTGAGCCGCCATCCGGTCAGGATGCGCGCCAGCATGATCACGTCCGCCTGGGCATAGCCGCCGTCGACCCCGAGCGTGTGCAGTTCCATGACCTCGCGCGCATAATTCTCGTTGAGCCCCGGCCCGCCGTTCTTCTGTACGGTGTTCTGGGTATTGTCGAGATAGACGAGCATCGCCGGGTGCTTGGCGGTCGCCAACAAGAGGTCGCGGAAGTGGCCGAGCACATAGGGGCGGATCGCCTGCGCCACGTAATTGCCGACCCAGATGCGGTCGAGCTCCTCGCCGGCAAACACGTTGAAATGGTTGAACCAGAAATCGACCATGACCTCCTGCAACTGGCGGCGGCTGTAGAGCGCCCGCAGGATCCGGTCCTGCTGCGCCTCGGCGAGGACGGTGCGGGCGCGTTCCTGCTGCGCCTTTTGCTCTTCCGGGGTCGGCTTGACGCCGAGCACCGGCCGCAGCGGCCCGTAGAGCCGTCGCAATTCAACGGCGTCGGCCTTCGCCGTGCCGAGCTGGTCGAGGCGCAGGGTCAGGTCGAAGGGCTCGGGGATCGTTTCGGGATGGAGCTGCTCGGCGATGTAGCGCGCAATCCCGATCGCCTTGACCCGATAGAAATCGTCGAGGGTCGAGCCGAAGGCGAGGCGGTTCAGAACGTGGAGAACCTGTTGGTCCGAGGGCGCCGGCGCCGCGGCTTTGGCGTATAGCGGCGGCATTGCAAGGCAGAGCACGGCGAGAAGCGCGGCGTAGCGGCGGCGCATGGCGGTCACGGCGGCAGGCAATGACACCGAATGGTACAGCGCGCGGGCGCGGCGCATCCCCGGTCTTTCCCGTTTATTCCCTATGCGCCCCGTCGCGCTTGTCGGAAAGGATGTCCTGATACGCCATCGTTCCGGCTCCCCGCTGGTCCTCGCCCTGGCGTGACGCAGCGGAAGGACTCCTGTCCACGGTCGCGGGGCTGCGGCCCGACGAGAACGAATCGGCAATATGCGCGCAGACCCGGCTTCATCGATCCGGGATTTGCCGGCCCCGCGCTGCGCCAAGCACAAGGCGGCGGCGCGGAGCAAACCGGACGCCCGGATTGCAAGCGAATCGCCAAGGATTCTCCGAGATCGCCGGCTCGCTCCTCCCCGCCTAACTGTGTCAGCAGATCAGAAGGGAGGATGCTCCAGTGACAACCGATGTGCCGACGGATGAACAGGCGGCGATCGCCGCCTTTATCAAGAAGCACGGGGTCAAGCGCTGCCCGACCGCCTGCGCGGTGCCGACGCAGGCCTCGATTACCGCCGCCGACCGCGCCGCGCTCAACGATTACGCGCTCGGCCGGGAGCGGGCGCGGCGCGCCAAGGTCATCGCCCGCGTCCAGGAACTGGGCCTCGCCGCGAACCCGCCCGCCGAGACCGTGGAGTAGGAGGGGAGGACGCCTCACCCGGCGGCGTCAGGCGATGGCCTCGGGGATCAACAGAAACAGATCGGTGTCGCCGGTCTGTTGCCCGGCCGCGGTAATCAGCGCGTGCGCCTGGCCGCGGTGGTGGGTCTGGTGATTGAAGAAATGGGTGACGAGCAGCGGCTTCCGCGCCCGCATCTCGCGGTTCGCGGCGCCGCTGAACCAGACGAGATCCTCGGCGAGCCAGGCGTCGTCGACCGCCTCGGCCCAGCGCGCGATGTCGGCGTCGGCCCGCTCTCGCGCCGCGGCGAGTTCGGAAAAATCCTCGATCATCTGCGCGCTCTGCTTGATCGCGACCGCCGGCTTCGGCCAGTTGTCGAAGCGCGACATCCACATCCCGTCGCCCCACAGGATGTGGCACAAGGTGCCGTGGATCGAGCCCCAGAAGGCGCCCCTGGACGCCCGCCGCTCGGCGTCGGACAGCCGCCCCGCCGCCGCATAGAGCCTCCGGTTCATCTCGGCGTTGTAGGCCGCCATCGTGCGGATATAGGAAGGCGTGATCATCAGGATCTCCCTGTTTGGCGGAATACGCTGTGCTATTCCGCCCTACGGTTCGGCATAAGGGCAGGGTGGAGCGCCTGCCGCCACTTTCCTGTCAGCGCCCCTTGAACGGGCCCGGCCGGCGCTTTTCCGCAAAGGCGCGCGCCGCCTCGCGGAAATCCTCGGTCAGATAGAGCTTCAGCGGCGCAGTCTGCATCATCACCTCGCGCAATAGCCGGTCCGTGTACCAGCGCCGGGTCCGCACCGTCGCGCGCACCGAGAGCGGCGGGTTCTGCGCCACTTCGAGGGCGAGTTCGCGCGCCGTTTCGAGATGGCGGCCCTCGGGGGCGACGCGGTTGACGAGCCCGGCCGCGAGCGCCTCCTCGGCGGTGAAGAAGCGCCCGGTCAACGCCACCTCGGCGGCGAAGGCGCCGGCGCCGCGCATGTTGAGCAAGGCCCAATAGCGCGCGCCGCCGAGGCCGCGCGGCGTCTCGGTGATCTGGAAGCGGGTCCCGGCCGCGGCGACGACGAGATCGCTTTCGAACACGATGCCGACGGCGAGCCCCATGACATAGCCGTGCGGGGCGGCGATGACCGGCTTCCAGTTGACCATGCGGCTGAACAGATCGGCCGAATGCGCGTCCCGCGCCTGCGGCCCGCCGAGCGCCTCGAATTCCTCGCGCGAGCGCAACTGCCGCTGCTGCACGTCGGCGCCGCTCGAAAAGGCGCGGCCGCGTCCGTTGAGGATCGCGATCTCGGCCTCGGGGTCGAGGTCGAAGCGGCGCAGCGCCTCGCCCAGGGCACGGACCAGATCGTCGTTGAAGGCGTTCAGCTTTTCCGGCCGGTTCAGGGTGATCGTCGCAACCTTGTCGGCGCAAGCGTAGTCGACGAGGCCGGATGTGCTCGTCTCCATCTGTTCCCCTTTCTATGGCGCGGCCGGGAGGCCGCCTCCCTTTCCAGCATAGCGCCGAACCGGGCGCAAACCCAAACCGGCATCCCGTCAGGCGGTTTTCCGGACGGCCCGCGTCTCGTCGATCGGGGTGGCCCGAGCGACCTGAAATGGGCGCCGCGGTCGGTCTCGGCTATGATGGCCGCCGCAACCGCGAGGGACACAAGATGATCACGAAATTCGACAGCTCCTATTACGGCACCGCCGACATGGAAAACCTCGGCTATACCGGCACGCCGATCAACGACCGCCGCTATTCGCAAGCGGAGTTGGCGAAGGCGCTGCACAAGGTAGTGGACTACGCCAAGTGCATGGACGAGCGCGGCTACAATACCTTCTGGATGGCCGAGCATCATTTCCAGCCCGAAGGCACGGAATTGATCCCGAACCTGCTGACGATGGCGGTGCACCTGTGCGGCGTCACCCGGAATATCAAGATCGGCTGCGGCTTCAACATCGTGCCGATGTGGCATCCGCTGCGCCTCGCCGAGGATTACGCAATGGCCGACATCCTGACCGGCGGGCGGGTCATCTTCGGCGTCGGGCGCGGCTACCACACCCGCGAGGTCGAAACCTTCGGCGCGCCGCTCCTCGACCAGAACGCCAATCGCGAGATGTTCGAGGAGGGCGTCGAGGTCCTGTTCAAGGCGTTCGAAGGCAAGCCGTTCTCGCACAAGGGCAAGTTCTATACGATCCCGCCGGAAGTGCCGTATCGCGGCTATACGCTGAAGGAGATCACGCTGGTGCCGGCGCCGGAGCGGCTGCCGGTCGAGTGCTGGCAGCCGATCCAGAGCGGCTCCGAGCGCGCCTTCGACTTCATGGCGAAGTACGGGATCCGCGGCGTGATTGGCGGCGGGTCGGCTGAAGGCGGCGCGGTCGAGCGGCACATGATCGGTTTCCAGGCGGCTTACGCCCGGCGCGGCATCAAGCTCGAACTCGGCGAGCGGCTGGCGCTCGGCTATCAGTTCCACATCGCGTCGAGCCGCGAGCAGGCGATCCGCGAGGCCGCGCCGCATTACGAAGAGAATATGAAGATGTTCGGCGAACTGCGCCTGGTGCGCGCGCTCAGCGACGAGCAGATCGCGGCGATGCGCGACCCCGCGCTGGCCGGCACCGTCAAGCTGCCGACGATCGAGGACGCGGTGAAGGCCGGCGGTTTCTTGGCCGGCCGGCCGGAGGACATTATCGAGCAGCTGAAGGCGGTCGAGAAACGCTACCCCGGCCTCGACCGGGTGATCTGCGCCACCCCGCTCGGCACCCCGCTCGATGTCCAACTCGCGGACCTCGATCGCTTCGCGAAGGAGGTCATACCGGCCTTCCGCACCAGCAAGCCGACCGCGGCAGCGGCCGAGTAAGCGCCAGCCCCGTCATTCCCGCGCACGCGGGAATCCAGGGGGCCAAGGTTGCGCCTGTTGCCCTGGACCCCCGCTTGCGCGGGGGTGACGGATCGGCATGAATTCGCTCAGCCCTGA
>DATFCQ010000416.1:0-5323 GCA_035252905.1 Allostellaceae bacterium
GACGCAGGCCCGGGCGCGGGCCGTGCGCCGCCTCGACCGGGCGGTCGCAGCCGAACTCGAACCCTTGCGCCTCGTCCGCGCGCGGTTCCGCACGGTGGTGACGCCGCTTGCCGAGCGCGAATGGAGCGAGCACGGCGTCGAGCGCGTCCATTTCGAGGTGGCGACCAATCCCGGGGCGCCGTTCGGACCGCTCTCCCGAATTGCCTCGGGCGGCGAGTTGTCGCGCTTCATGCTGGCGCTGAAAGTGGTCCTCTTCGGCACTTCGGCGGTGCCGACCGTGATTTTCGACGAGGTCGACAGCGGCATCGGCGGCGCTGCTGCTGCTGCGGTCGGCGAACGGCTGGAACGCCTCGGCGCCCGATTGCAGGTCCTGGTCGTGACCCATTCGCCGCAGGTGGCGGCGCGCGGTGCCCATCACTGGCGGGTGGCGAAACGGCTGTCCGCGCGCGGGGCGGTCACCCGCGTCGAGGAACTCGACGAGGCCGCCCGGCAGGAGGAGATTGCCCGCATGCTGTCCGGCACCACGATCACCGCCGAGGCACGCGCCGCGGCGGCGAGCCTCATTGGCGCGGAGCACGCATGAGCGCCGAAAGTCCGGTTGAGGCGCTGACCGCCGAAGAGGCGAGCACCGAACTCGCCCGCCTCGCGCGCGAGATCGCTCATCACGACCGGCTCTATTATGCCGAGGACAAACCTGAGATCTCTGACGCCGCCTATGACGCCTTGCGCCGGCGCAACGCCGCGATCGAGGCGCGCTTTCCCGAGTTGATCCGCGCCGACAGCCCGTCCCGCCGCGTCGGCGCCGCGCCCGCCGCCGGCTTCGCTAAGGTCACGCACACGAGGCCGATGCTGTCGCTCGAAAACGCTTTCGAGGAACAGGACGTGCGCGACTTCTTTGCCGGAATCCGCAATTTCTTCCGGCGCAGCGCGGCCGAGGCCCAGGTTGCCGAGGATGTGATCGCGGTCATGGCCGAGCCCAAGATCGACGGATTGTCGATCGCCTTGCGCTATCGGGGAGGCCGGCTCGCGCTCGGCGCCACGCGCGGCGACGGCGTCACCGGCGAAGACGTGACCCCGAACCTGCGGACCCTGGCGAGCGTGCCGAAGGCGCTTGCCGGTACGGACTGGCCGGACGACATCGAGATCCGCGGCGAAGTCTATATGGAGCGCGCCGGCTTCTTCGCCCTGAACGAAGAGCGCACGGCCGCGGGCGAGCCCCCTTTCGCCAACCCGCGCAACGCCGCTGCCGGCTCCCTGCGGCAGCTCGATCCTTCGATCACGGCGCGCCGGCCGCTCAAATTCTTCGCCTATGCCTGGGGCGAGGCGAGCCGGGCCTTCGCGCGCACTCATCAGGAGGCGCTCGATGGCTTCCGCCGCTGGGGATTTGCCGTCAACCCCTATTCGCGGCTTGTCTGCGGCGTCGATGCGGTGCTCGCCTATTACCGCGAGATCGCCGCCCGGCGCGCCTCCCTGCCCTACGACATCGACGGCGTCGTCTACAAGGTCAACGATCTCGCCCTGCAGGAACGGCTCGGCATGGTCAGCCGCGCGCCGCGCTGGGCGCTCGCCCACAAATTCCCGGCCGAGCAGGCGCAGACGATCCTGCGCGACATCCTGATCCAGGTCGGCCGCCAGGGCTCCTTGACCCCGGTGGCTGTGCTTGACCCGATCACGGTCGGCGGCGTCGTCGTGCAGCGCGCGACATTGCACAACGAGGACGAGATTGCGCGCAAGGACGCGCGCATCGGCGACACCGTGATCGTTCAGCGCGCCGGCGACGTCATCCCGCAGATTGTCGGGGTCGTCCTGGAGCGCCGGCCGGAAGGGGCCGAGCCCTACCGTTTCCCCGACCATTGCCCGGCCTGCGGCAGCCTCGCGGTGCGCGAGCCGGGCGCCGTCGTGCGGCGCTGCACCGGCGGCCTGATCTGCCCGGCGCAGGCGGTCGAACGGCTGAAGCATTTCGTCGCGCGCGATTCTCTCGACATCGAGGGGCTGGGGACCAAGCACATCGCCGCCTTCTGGGAGGACGGCCTGATCAGGACGCCCGGCGACATCTTCCGGCTCGACGCCGAGGTGATCGCCAAACGCGAAGGGTGGGGCGAGGTCAGCGCGAAAAAGCTTGTCGCGATGATCGACGAGCGGCGCACGATCCCGCTCGACCGTTTTATCAACGCACTCGGCATTCCGCAGGTCGGACAGGCGACGGCGCGGCTCCTGGCCCGGCATTACCGCTCACTTGCCCATTGGCGGCGGGACATGGAGACGGCGCGCGATCCCGACAGCGAGGCTTATGCCGGTCTTGTCGACATCCACGGCATCGGCGCGGACATGGCGGCCGAAATCCTCGGCTTCTTTGCCGAGCCGCACAATCGCGAGGTGCTCGACGACCTCGTGCGCGAGGTCACGGTGCGCGATTACGAGGAGCCGAACGGACGCACAATCTCGCCGCTTGCCGGCAAGACGATCGTCTTCACCGGCGCGCTCCAGTCGATGAGCCGGTCCGAGGCCAAGGCGCGCGCCGAGGCGCTCGGCGCCAACGTCGCGAGTTCGGTCTCGGCGAAGACCGATTACGTCGTAACCGGCGCCGATGCCGGCTCGAAGGCGACGAAGGCGGCGGCCCTCGGCGTCACGATGCTCGACGAGGCGGCATGGCTCGCCCTCGCGCGCGAAGCCAGCGCGTAAACCCTGGTTCCGAAATTGCTCACAAAGACACACAAAGGCCTCCCTCTCCGCTCCTGGGGGCGGAGAGGGCCGGGGTGAGGTGGGGGATGCGACGGCGGCACCCGCCGCCCGCCTTACCCTCCCCGTCGCTGTCGCGACGGGTCTCCGCCCTCAGGGCGGAGAGGGCCGGTGCTTTGCTGCTGGAGAGAGAGGCGCACATCCGTCGCCGCGAGCCGGTTCTCGGCGCGGCGCCGCGTAGGCCCGATCCCGATCCGCCCTTGTACCCCTTGCCGCGAAGCTGGCGGGATCGGCTCCCAGGGCCGGCGGGTTCGCTCGGCCTGCATCTCGCGGTCCTGCTGGCGGTGCTGCTCGCTTGGCAGACGCCGGCGCCGGTCGGGCACCCGCCGATCCCGGTGCGGGTCGTCTTCGAACCTCCGCCGAAGCCGAAGCCGCCGCAGAGGCGCATGGCCAAACCGCCGCCCTCCCGCCCCCCTAAGGGGCGGCTCGCCTCCGAAGATACCGGCGATACCGACAAGAGGGATCTGGGACCGGTCAACAGCAGCGATCTGGTGCCCGGCAGTGCGCCGCTGCCGCTCGACAAGCCGGCCTCCGGTCTGACAGTTCCACCGACCCTCGGCCCGGAAAAAGCCGTCTTCGTGCCGAGACCGGCTGAAAAGCCGCAATCGCTGGAACTGCGGCCACCCCGTCGCCCGCCGCATCCGGGCCGCATGACAATGCGGCTCGCCAAATATCCGGGCCCGGCCGCGACGAAGAGCGAATATCTGGCCTATCTCGTGGCCCTGACCCGCCAGCATCTCGGCCTCCTGCCCCTGTCGATGGTCGCCGGGCGCCGCGGCGAGACCGTGATCGGCGTCCTCGTGCTCGACAACGGCGCGATTGCGCTGTTGAAGGTCGTCAGGAGTTCGGGCTATCCCGACATCGACGCGCGGGTCGAGCGGATGATCGCTGCGGTCGGCCGCTTCCCGCCCCTGCCGCAATGGTTCCAGGGGCCGAGCATGCAGCTCGAATTCCGCCTGCGCTTCCCCGAAGCCCTTTACGACTGACGCTTTCGCACGCCCGCGCGCTGCTTTAGATTTTGCGGGGACAGAAGAGCCGTCCGGAGACCATCGTGGCCCTGCGCGTCGATCCGATTGTCGTCTCGGTCGTCCAGCACCGCCTGCTCGCGATCGTCGAGGAGATGGGCGAGGCGATGCTGCGCACCGCCTATTCGCAGATCCTGAATTCGAGCCGCGACTTCTCGACCGCGATCTGCGATCTGTCCGGGCGATTGATCGCCCAGGCCGAGCACGTGCCGATCCATGTCGGGGCATTGCCCTATGCAGCCAAGGCGGTCGCCGACTACTTCGGCGACGACATCCACAAGGGCGACGTCTTTCTGCTCAACGACCCCTATCACGGCGGCAACCACCTGCCCGATCTGACGGCCTTTGTGCCGGTCTTTGCCGGCAACCGTCCGCGCTTCTGGTCGATCAACCGCGCGCATCAGAGTGACATCGGCGGCGCCACGCACGGCGCCTACAACGCCGCCGCGACCGATATCTGGCAGGAAGGCATCCGCATCACGCCGCTCAAGATCACCGACCGCGGCGCGCCGCGGCGCGACCTCATTGACATGCTCGCGACCAATGTGCGCCATCCGCGCGACTTCCGCGGCGACCTCGCGGCGATGATCGGCTCCGCCCATATCGGCGAGCGGCGCCTCTTGGCATTGGCCGAGGAATTCGGCTGGGAGACGACCGAGGCCGCGATCGCGGCGGTGCTCGACGGCGCCGAGCGGCAGACCCGCGCGGTCATCGCCGAATGGAAAGATGGGGTCTACAAGGGCGAAGCCTTTCTCGACGACGACGGCCGCGGCCGGGAGGACATCGCAATCCGCGCCACGGTCACGAAAAGCGGCAGCGACCTCAAGATCGATCTGTCGGATTCGGACCCGCAGGTCAGAAGCTTTGTCAATTCCTCCTATCCCAACATGCGCTCTTCGGTGGTCGTCGCGCTGTCCTTCCTGATCGATCCCGAGACGCCGAAGAACGACGGCACCTTCCGGCCGATCACGGTCACGGCGAGGCCGGGGACCGTGGTGTGGGCCGAGCCGGGCATGCCGGTGACGCTCGCCACCAATCATTGCGGTCAGGAGATCATCGAAGCCATCATCAAGGCTCTGGCGCCAGCCTGCCCCGAGCGGGCCATGGCCGGCTGGGGCCGACGCTTCCGCATCGCCGTGCAGGGTACCGACCCGCGCGCGCAGAAGCCGTTCATCTGGCATTTCTTCCAGGCGCGGCCGGGCGGCGGCGCCTCGCCCGCGGGCGACGGCTGGCCCGGCGCCGGCGAATGGCAGGCGGCAGGCGGCATCAAATTCGGCAGCCTCGAAGTCACCGAGGCGCGCTTTCCGCTGTTCTTCCGCCGTCACGAATTCCGTCCGGGTTCGGGCGGCGCCGGCCGCTATCGCGGCGGACCCGGCGGCATCGTCGAGATGGTTGTCGAGACCGCGGACCCGGCGCTCGCCAACACCGCCGGCGACGGCGTGCGCCACGGCGCCTGCGGCATCCTCGGCGGCGCCGACGGGCTGCCGCACCGCTACACGCTCCATTCCGCCGGCCGCCCGCCGCGCCCGATCAGGACCAAGGAAGTCGGCGTCGAGATC
>DATFCQ010000417.1:0-21969 GCA_035252905.1 Allostellaceae bacterium
GGCGACCGCGCCGCGCGCGGCGCTCCACGAACTCTACGCCCATCGCCGGCTGTTCTGGCAGACGCTGTTGACCTGGGGCGCCTCGACGACGGCGATTTTCGGATATGCGCTGTGGGGACCGACGATCGTCGCGCTGACATTGCACACCTCGGTGCCCCAGGCCGCCAAATACTTCGTCTACGTCGCGCTGAGCGCGATCATCGGCCGGATCATCGTCGCCCTGGTCGCGCCGCTGACCGGGCGCCGCCGGATCGGTGTGATGCTGAGCCTGCCGGCCGGTGTGTGCCTGGCACTGGCGGGATATTACAGCAAGGTCGTGATCGGCGGGTTTCCGCTGTTGGTGGTGTTATTGGCGGCGACGGCCTTCTTCATCGAAGGCGGCATGTCAAATATCGCACCCTATACGATCGAGCAATACGGCGTGCGGCTGGGCGGGCGTTCTTCGGGCCTGGCCCACGCCGCCGCCGGGTTCGGCAAGATCGCCGGGCCGCTGGTCCTGGCGCTGATCGCCGGCGCCGGCAACCTCGTCAGGCCCGAGGCGACGGAAGCGGCGGTGTTTCCGGCCTTCCTTCTGCTCGCCTTCTGCATGCTCCTGGTGACTTTCGCATTCCTCTTCCTGTCGGTCGAGATGCATGGCCGCGAGATCGGGTTCGAGCCGGAGGGAGCGCCGGCGCGGCAACCCGAAATGGCGCCGCGCCCGGCCGGCAGCGCGGATTGAGGCCCGTCAATAAGCGGCAAAGGCCTCCTGGATCCCGCCGGCATCGCTCGTCGTCGCCAATATCCGTACCAAGATGTGCGCCTTGAGCCTCTTCGCCATTTCGGGGCGCGCTTGACGCGGCGGCGCGCGGGTCGTGATACTGGTTGATGCAAATTCAGGCACGGGAGGAAAGACCATGGCGGTTCGGCTCGTCGTCACGTTCCACGCGGCGCCCGGCAAAGGCGCCGAACTCGCGCAGGCGATGAAGGCGCGCTGCGAGGTCTCGCGGCAGGATGCCGGCTGCGAACAGTTCGAGGTGTTCCAGAGCGCCGTCGATCCCGATACGCTGGTCCTGCTCGAATTGTGGAAGGATCAGGCCGCGCTCGACGCCCACGCCAAACTGCAGGCGCAGCGCCCGCCTTTGCCGGAGGGGCTGCGGCTCGGCGCCGGCGAACGCGAGGACTACACCTATAACCGTACCCGCTGAACGGGGGCGCCAAATGCAGGTCTCGTATTTCGAAACCGGCCGCTACGACGCGCCCTCGAACCTGCCGCGGCAATGGCCGATGCCGGCCGGCGCCTACGACCGCGAGGCGGGCTTGCGCGCCTTTCGCGGCATGGTCGAGCGCGGCCGGTATGCCGAGGAACTGGGGTTCGACTGGGTCAGCGTCTCCGAGCACCATTATTCGCCGCGCATCCTGACCCCGTCGCTGCCGATCGCCGCGGCCTACATCGCCTCGCACGTGCGCAGCATCAAGATCGCGCTGTTGGGGCCGATCGTGCCGCAGAGCAACCCGGTCCTGCTCGCCGAGGAGATGGCGATGCTCGACACGATGGCCGAGGGCCGGCTGATCGTCGGCATGCTGCGCGGCACCACCAACGAGATGCTGACCTACGACCTCAACCCCGAGGAATCGCGCGAGCGCACCGACGAAGGCATGGAGCTGATCCTGCGCGCCTGGAAGGAACCGCAACCCTTCGGCTGGCAGGGAAGGCATTTCCATTACCGCACCGTGTCGGTGTGGCCGAAGCCGCTGCAGCAGCCGCTGCCGCCGATCTATGCCCTCGGCACCAGCCGCGAGGCCAGCGACTTCGCGGCGCGCAACCATGTCGGCCTCGGCGTGTCGTTCGGCCCGTTCGACGCGATGGGCAAGGTGGCCAGCTACTACAAGGACCAGTGCACGCGCTACGGCTGGCAGCCGGAGCCGCACCAGATCATATACCGCGCCAACATCCTGATCGCCGAGACCGGCGAAAAGGCGCAGCAGGCGTTGGCGCGGTATCCGCGGCAGGCGGTATTTCCGCTGAAGGCCGGGGTCGGCGCCGCGCTGTTGGAACTCGACCAGCGCAACGTCGCCGGCGAGGGGCGGCGGCCGGCCAATGTCAACCGGGCGCTGCCGATCAATTTCTGCGGCGGTCCCGATGAGATCGTCGCGCAATTGAAAGAGGCCCGCGAACAGATCGGCTGCGGCGTCGTCGATCTGTCGTTCCAGACCCCGGGCTCGGAAGATCCCGATGTGCTGATGGAAGCGCTCGAATTATTCGGCAAAAAGGTGCTGCCGCACATCCGCGATCTCTGAAAACAAGGAGATGTGTGCATCCCCTAGTGCGGTAGGCGATCGTTCGAGCCGAGGCCTGCGTCGGGTCACAGGCTCGCTCAGGCGCGGCGCAAGTGCCGCTCGCGGATCACCCGCAGCGCGGTCACCGCCAGAAGCGCGGTCGCCGCGTCGAGGCAGGCGACGAGGATGAAGACCGCGGTCCAACTGCCGGTCGTCTCCTTGAGAAGGGCGGCGACCGGACCGCCAAGGATCGAACCCACCCCTTGGGCGATGTACAGAAACCCGTAATTTGTCGCGGCGAATTGCGGTCCGAACGTGTCGGTCAGCGTGGACGGGAACAGGGAGAAGATCTCACCCCAGCCGAAGAACACGAGGCCGGTCAACACGACGAACATCGCCGGGTTGCCGAGAAACGCGAACAGTATCAGGATGGCGGCGGCTTCGAGCGAAAAGGCAAGGGCCATGGTCGCCTCGCGGCCGATATGGTCGGACACCCAGCCGAAGAACGGCCGGGTCAGCCCGTTGGTGGCGCGAGACAGGGTCAGCGACAGCGGCAGCGCCGCCATCCCCAGCACGCTCGCCTGCGCCACGCCGTATTCGCGGGCGAACGGCCCGACATTCGAGGTCACCATCAGCCCGCTCGTTGCCATCATCGCCATCATGATGAAGAGCAGATAGAAGACCGGGCTTTTAAGCATCTGCTGCGGGGTCCAGCTCCGCTTCGCTTGGCGCTCCGAGAGGGTTGCGGTTGCCGCGCCGGAACCGTTTGGCGGGCGGTAGCCCTCGGGCGGCATCCGCAGGCCCTGGGCGGCAAGGATGCCGATGATGCCCTGGATGATGCCCCATACTACGAGGGTGTGGGCATATCCTGAGTTTTTGATCATGCCGTCGATCGGGAAGCTGGTGAAAAATGCGCCAAAGCCGTAGCCCGCCGCCACCAGCCCGGTGGCGAGCCCGCGCCGGTCGGGAAACCAGCGCACCATCAGCCCGATAATGCCGACATAGATGATACCGGTGCCGAAGCCGCCGATGACGCCATACGTGAAATACAGCGCCCAGATATTCCCGACATAAGCCGACAACACCCAGCTTCCGCCCGACATCAGCGCACCCACCGCAATCAGCAGACGCGGACCGAAGCGATCGACGAGATGCGCCTGCAGCGGCGACAGAAATGTCTGCAGAATGATCAAGAGCGAGAAGGTCCATTGCAGCTCGGCGAGCGTGGTGCCGAGCATTTTGTTCAATGAGCCGGTGAACAAGGTCCAGGTATATTGCGGGCTCGAAATTGCCATCATCGCGATTATGCCGAGGACGAGTTGGCCCCAGCGGGCCGCGGGCGGCGACGCCTCGCGACGGGGCGCGGCTTGGACTGACATGGGGTCTGCTCCTCTATAGGCGACAGCGCGACTTTGCCGCCGATGGCAGCGCCCAGCAATCGGCGCGACCCGATCGCGCAGCTCCCGAACGTCGAGATCGTCGACGCGCAGCAGCCCGACCTCGCTCGCGCGCAGCCGGTGGCGGCCCCGAATCAGTCCATCCCGCTCGCGCGTTCAAATCAGAAGAGACCGAGCGTCGCCACGCGCTCCCCGGTCGAGACGGTCGACAACGTCGTCGCGCGGACAAAGATGCCCGACGCCGGCGCCCTCACCGTCTCGATCGTATCGCCGAAGATGTCGACAATGCGCGCCAGGACATCGCCTTGTGCGACGGCCGTGCCCAGTTCCGCCGCAGTGTGCAACAGACCGCCTCGCCGCGCGCGAATACCGAGAAACGCGCGCATCACGTGATTGGCCGCGGGCGGCCGAATTTCGCCCTCGATCATGCCGAGCCCGACGAGCGCATTGCGAACACAGCGCACCCCCTCGTCGATCATTGCGCGTTCGAGGCGGCCCCCCTCGCCGATCTCGCAGGTGAAAGCCGGGACATCGGCCTTCGTCGCTTCGATGCAGAGAATGCCGTCGCCGACATACATGCCGGTATCGGTCTTCATGATGTAGCCGGCGGCAAACTGCTCCGCCAGCCACAAGGACGCCTCGGCGGCGGCGCCCAGCGCCAGGCTCGGCAGGATCGCGATCGGCACGTAACGCCCGCCTCGCGTCGGCGTGTGGATGTCGATCGCGCAGGAGCACTGGCGGATCAGGCCGAACAGCGTGGCGGCGACCGTCTCGGCCAGGTTCCCGGCCGGGTTGCCCGGGAAGCATGTCCAGGCGTCGATCGGCGCTTGGTCGAGCGGCGACTTCATGAATTGAGAGAGCGGAATACGATGGTCGGCATGGAACGCGAGCGGGTGCTGCACCGGAACACAGAGGATGCTGCCGGAGAGCCTCGCCAGGTCGACGCCGGCAAGGGCCTCCGCCAGTATGGCGACGCCGTTCACCTCGTCGCCATGGATGGCAGCGCCCAGATAGAGGCGCGGGCCAGGCCTCGCGCCGTTGATCGCGACGACGGGAAGCCTGACCTTTGCGCCGTCTGCCAGCTCGATCAGGTCGAGCTGCGTGCGCGCACGCGAGCCGGGCGCGACGGGGATCTGCCCGACTGTCAGCGGCGCCGGATCGAGGCTGCGGATCGGGATGCTCATGAATTGCGCCTGGTGTTGTCGATGGTCAAATCGTATTGCGAGTCACGCGATCGATGAGATCGGTTGTTTCTTTCCAGAGCGGATTGCGGATCGATCCTACGATCTACCGCCCTTCCCGACCGCCTGTGAGATCCCTCGGCTTCGTGTGCTGCCCGGTTCGGCGCTCTTTTCAGGCCGCCAGCCTCTGCCGCGCGGTGGCGCGGATCATCGCGGCGCCTTTTTCGGCGATCATGATCGTGGGCGCATTGGTATTGGTCGAGGAGACCGCCGGCATCACCGAGGCGTCGACGACCCGCAACCCGTCGAGCCCGTGGACCCGGAGCTCGCTATCGACCACCGCCATTGCGTGATTGCCCATCATGCAGCTGCAGCTCGCATGGTAGACGGTCGAGCCGTTTTGCCGCGCGTAGTCCAACAATTCGTCATCGGTCCCAACGGCCGGTCCCGGCAACTTTTCACCGACGATGTAACGGGCGAGGGCCGGGGCCGCAAACAGGCGACGCAAGAACCGCAGCCCTCCGATCATTGCCCGGCGATCGGTCTCTTCGGCGAGATAGCGCGGGTTGATCGCCGGCTGATCGTGCGGATCGGGCGTGCGCGCCAGTACGTAGCCGCGCGACAGTGGCCGCATCTGCCATGGTCCCCCGGTGATGCCGGGCGCGTCGTCGAGGCGGCGGATGAGGCCCGGCTTGTAGCTGGCCGGCGCAAAGACGCATTGCACATCGGGCGTCGCCGATTCCTCCAGGACCTTGACCGAGGCGGCGCAGAGCGAGGCGCTGTAGGTCAGCATCCCCGTGCCCGCGGCGAGATAGCGCAACACCTCGCGGCCAAATCTGAGCCCCCGGCCGCGCTCGTTGAGCGTCTCGACGCCGCGCACTTCGCACGCCATCCGTGCGATGTAATGATCCTGGAAGTTCTGCCCGACCCCCGGCAGCGCGTGGCGCACCGGGATACCGGCCTTTGCCAGCACCTCCGGTCCGCCGATCCCGGACAATTGCAGGAGATGCGGTGAACCGATGGCGCCTGCCGCGAGGATCACTTCGCGTGCCGCATCGACGATCTCGATCTGGCCGCCGCGCGACACGACAACCCCGGTTGCACGCCTGCCCTCGAATGCAATGCGGTGGACCAGCGCGTCGGTGACGATCTGCAGGTTGGGCCGTTTCGCTGCCGGCCTCAGGTAGGTCTGCGCGGCGCTGGCGCGGCGTCGCCCACCCCGGGTCTGCTGGCACCAACCGATGCTGTCGCCAGCGCCCGGCGGCAGGTTGTTGACGTCCGCCCGGTATTCAAGCCCCAGCTCCATAGCGGCGTCGATAATCGCCTGGCACACCGCCGGCCGCTCCGACATCGGCGACGTCGTCAGAAACCCACCGGTGCCGTGCAGTTCACTGGCCTCGCCCTGCCACCGCTCCGCCTGCTTGAAATAGGGGAGCACGTCATCCCAGCCCCAGCCGCGATTGCCGAGCTGCGCCCAATGGTCGAAGTCTTCGGGCTGGCCGCGAATGTAAATGAGGCCGTTGATCGAAGAAGAACCGCCCAGCACGCGGCCGCGCGGATAGGGGATCGACCGGCCCGCTGTGCCGGGGTCGGCCTCGGCCTTGTAGCCCCAGGTCAGGGTCGGGTGGTCCAGCAATTTCATAAAGCCGACCGGAACGTGGATGAGCGGGTTCCAGTCGCGGCCCCCGGCCTCGATCACGATGACGCGCATCGACTGATTCTCGCTGAGCCGGTTGGCAAGCACGCAGCCGGCCGACCCGGCGCCGACGATGACGTAATCCGCTTTCATGCCGGTTCCTCCCTGCAGGCCGCCCGCCGATGCGCCGAGGCCGCGGCGTTGCCGCGTGCCGGGTCGCACCGCTGCGGCGGATCATCGGCAGTTCTGCGGCTCCCTGCCAAGCGCATTTTTCGCGAAAAAGAGCAAGCCGCCGGCCCGCGCGGACCGAGCGATGTACTTCGACGAGGATGGCCTGAAGCCTCTCGCGGTACGCCGTTCGGCGCGGCGATCAACAAAGAAAGCGGGCGCCGCATCCGAGTTACTGCTGCCTGCGCGCAACGCGATACCGACGACGACTATCGAGCCGAAGAAAAGTGACGGTTGCGTGGGTCGCGGACGTCATGCCAAACTCCATTGGCTCGATCACAATTGGGCCAGCGGCCAGCATGTTTCCCCAGCGTACAAGTCTCGCGCGAGGATGACGACCATGACCGACGACAAGATGATGGCGCAAATGCGTGGACAGGACGGCTTCATCGCCGCGCTTGATCAGAGCGGCGGATCCACGCCCGGCGCCCTGCGCCTTTACGGCATTCCAGACAACGCCTATAGCGGCGATGCCGAAATGTTCAGGCTCATGCACGAGATGCGCGTGCGCATAATGACCGCGCCGGCTTTCACCGGGGCCAAGGTCATAGCGGCGATCCTGTTCGAAGGGACGATGGACGGCGAGGTGCGGGGAAGGCCGACCCCGACGTTTTTATGGCAGGAAAGAGGCGTCATCCCCTTTGTGAAGGTCGACAAAGGCCTCGAGCCCGAGAAAGACGGTGTCCAGCTGATGCGGCCGATGCCAGAGCTGGGAGCGCTTCTCACCCGGGCGGCAAGGCTCGGCGTCTTTGGCACCAAGATGCGCTCTGTCATCAACCTGCCTTCGAAGGACGGCGTCGCTGCGATCGTGGCGCAGCAGTTCGAGGTGGCCGCGCAGATAGCCGAACATGGTCTGATGCCCATCATCGAGCCGGAAGTCTTGATCAAAAGCCCGAACAAAGCCGCTGCCGAAGCCATCCTTGTCGCAGAATTGACCAGAAAGCTTGACGCGTTGCCGGATGGCCGCCAGGTGATGCTAAAGGTGACGATCCCGGATGTTCCGGACCTTTATTCGGCGTTGATAAAGCATAAGCGCGTGGCCAGGGTTGTCGCTCTGTCCGGCGGCTATACGCGGGCGGACGCCTGTAAACGCCTATCGGCCAATCACGGCATGATCGCGAGCTTTTCGCGAGCCCTGACCGAAGATCTCCGGCATTCGATGAGCGATTCCGAGTTTAACGAAACGCTGGCAAAGTCCATCGACGAGATTTACCGAGCATCGACCGTGAAGGTTTGATGCCGATCGGCGCGAGGACGAGGCCGATAGATCGTTACAATAGGCGGCTCTCGGACGAGCGGCAGCCGCAGCCCGATCGGTGCTGCCGGAGGATCGGAGTTTTGCTGCGGCCCGGTTGCACGGCCTAACCGCCAGCCGTGCGGACCGGGTCCGCAAGGGCTTGGACGCGCACGACCCAGCGACCTCCGGCGTAACGAGGTGAGTCCCAACGAGGGAGAGCGGGTAGCGATCTCGTTAGCGCCGCGGCTCACATCGACCGAACGGCCCGGCCTGCGCGTCTCGCCGCCTCGCGTAACGCTTATTCCTTCTGCCATAAAAAGGTCTGCCCCTCGGTGGTCCAGCGCAACCGTGAAAGGCGGCCTTCAGCATCGGCCTCGAAGCCGGCAAATCCGCTCGGCTCATCGCCCTGCCCGGCAGCGACCGGCGCAAACCGCCCCTCGGGCATGAGCGTGACGGTAAAAAGAGCGCCGTCAAAGGGCGCCAGCCGTAGCCGCGCGCCGGTCTGCTGCAACGTGAGAAGCAGCCCTCCACCATCCGCGGTCAGCGTCGCGGGCCCGAGCATGTCGCTGCGATATGCGCCGACGAGGCCATCCGAGGCCGGCGCCGGCTGCGGAGCCGCCCGCTTCCGATAGAGCGCCGCTTCCTTTGCCGCCTGGTCTTTGGCACGGGCGAGCGCCGCTTTTATGTAGTCGGTTTCGGGATTGCCGAGAAGCTTGTCGAAGACCCAAAGCCCGACGGCGTCGGGAAATCCCTTGTTGGTTTGATTGGTCAATATAACGGTGCCGACCCCTTTATGCGGCAGAAAACCGATCTGCGCGCCGAAGCCGTCGGTCCCGCCATTGTGCCAGAGGGCGCGGCCGTTGGGCGTATCGGTGACGATCCAACCCATGGCATAGGCCACCTCCTCGTTGATCGAAACCTTCGGCGTGCGCGTCACCGCCAGATTCTCGGTCGAGACGAGGCGCCGTCCGGCAAAGCTGCCGTTGCCGAGCTGGAACTGCACCCACCGCGCGCAATCCTCGACCGAGGCGTTGATGTCGCCGGCGGGACCAAGCGGGTAGGGAAAGAGCGGGGTAAAGGGGATTGCCACGGAACCCTTCGGGGTCCAACGGTGGCCGACAGCGTGGTCGCCGGCCCTCTCGATCGCCTCGGCGGTAAAGCTCGCGTCGCGCATGCCGAGCGGTTTGACGATTTCCCGCGTCGCCAGGGCCGGCCAATCGGGTGCGCCCAAAGCCTTTGCAGCGATCCGCCCGGCGATCAGATGCGTGATGTTGGTATAGGTGAAGGTGCTGCGAAACGATGTCGTCGGCTCGACAAACCGCAGCGAGTGCACGAGCCAGTCGGGATCGAAACCGAGCCCGGAAAGCAGGTCGTTGGCATAGGGCGGCAGACCCGAGCGCTGTGCGAACAGGTCGTAGACGCGGAATTCGCGGGTCACATAGGGATCCTTCAGGGCAAAGGGCGGATAAAGATCAACGACCCGGTCATCCCATTTGAGCGTGCCGCGATCGACTGCGATCGCCAGCGTGGCCGAGCCGATGGCCTTTGTGGTCGAGCCGATCTGGAACACGGTCCTGGCGCCCACCGGCTCGTTGCCGCCCTTGCGCCGGCGGCCGAAACCCTTGGCGTAGACAAGGCGATCCTTGGCGACGATGCCGACCGCAGCCCCCGGCACATCGAAAGCGGCCATGCCGGTCTTGACGGTGCGTTCGAGCTCCGGTTCCAGCGCGCGAACCCGGCTCTCGATGTCGAAACCGGCACCGGGCGTCGCGACCTCGGCCGATGCGGCGGCCGGCATCGCTGCGGCCGCGGCAAGCATGACCGCCGGTTTGTAGAGCGTTCTTCTGGAAATGCGATGGCCCGGCACTCCGCGCGCCTCGCCGGGCTGGACCTCCTGGCGCACGTCGGTGGCCGCCGTTGCGGCCTGATCCTGCTGCATTGCCAATTCTCCGACAGGCGATCTGCCAACGCCCGCGACCGGCGGGCGACGGGCGGATCACGCGAACGAGCGGGAACGAGCCCGCGCCCGCTTCGGGTTCACTCCGATGGCTGCGGCAGCAGCGCGGCGGTCGACTGCGCCGTCGCCAAGGCGGCTTCCTGCTCGATCCGCTCCAGCGCGATCCCGCTGGTCTCGCGCGACAACAGGTAGCCGATGATCGTGAAGATCCAGGCCAGGGCGCCGAGGCGGAAGGCGACGGCGATGCCATAGCGGGCCGCCACCACGCCAAAGAACATCGGAGCGAGGATCGACACGATCCGCCCGCATGCCATCGTCGTCCCGATGCCGGAGCCGCGGATGTGGGTCGGAAAGAGCTCCGTGGAATGGGCAAACGATATGCACCACGTCGCATTGTTGAAGCCGAACAACAGCGCTCCGGCGAGGTAAAGCGGAGCACCGTTCGGGACAAGCGTTACCGCCCACACAAATATGAGAGTGAGCCCGGCGAACAGGATAGCAAAAGGCCTGCGGCCCCAACGGTCGGATAGCCAACTTGCGAGGTATGTGATCACGAAAGCCCAGACCTGATAGGTCGCCAGCCATGTCAGCTCGACCGGCGCAGAAATCTGCCGGACCTTCACCAGGTAGAGCGGGATGAATGTGTAGAATGCCCAAAATGCGAATGCATTGCCGACCCAATAAAGCACGGCCGGCAGCGAATCTCGCAGATAGGGGCGCCGGAACACCGTGATGTTCGACACCTTGTCGCGCTTCACCTCGCCGCGCGCAAGTCGCTCTTGTGCCTCCTGAAAATGCGGCGACTCGGAGACCTTGCGCCGGACGATGAAGACGATGATGCCGGGAATAATGGATGCGGCAAAAACTCCTCTCCAGCCCCACACGGCGCCGATCGTCGCAAACGCCCCAATCGCCAACACATACCCGGCAGGATAACCGGCATTCATGATGGAGATCAGTCTTGCGCGCCATCGGTTATCGACGGCTTCCGTAATAAAGGTGGAGCCCACAGGGAGTTCCATCCCGGTGCCGGTGCCGGTCAGAATTCGGAAAAAGCCCAGAGACCAGAACCCTTGCGCCAGAGCCGTCAGGGCGTCGACAAACATATAGAAGAGCACCGAGAAGGACAGCACGCTGCGCCGCCCAAGATAGTCCGCGAAGGTCCCTCCGAGCAGGGTGCCGAGCATGTAGGCCGTGACATAGAGAGTGGTAATTGTCCCGATGCTCTCTACCGTCAGATGCAGGTCGGTCATGACAAAGGGAATCGCCAGCGGCCATACATTGATCACATAGCCGTCGAAGAACCATCCGGCTCCGGAAAACAAGACGACTCGCCAGCCGTATTTCGTCGTTCCGACAGGCTCACCGGCCGCATCGGCGGACGTGGCGATCACGGGCCCCATGCTCTCCTCCCTCTACGATCATTGCAGGCCGGTAGGAGCTTACGGCCGCACGGCTCATTACAGTAAGCGATCGGGGCGAGGAAGCGGCCGATTTTCCCTGAGGAAGCCTCCCCGGCCTCGACCACGATCGCGGCCTGCTGCTTGGCGGGGGCGCCCCGGAAGACGCCGGCCCGCGCGAAATTGCGCTCGCCAGCCTCGGCCATGCCAACGCGCTCGGCATGAGCTATCGCGTCTGTGCGGCGGTCATCCTCGATCGTGGCGTACCTCCATGACCTCTCGCCAGCCACGAGAAAGCCCCGCCGGAGCGCTAGGGAGTGTACAAATCTTTATGTGTAATATCAGTTGTTTATCGTCATGGCCGGGCTTGACCCGGCCATCCACGCAGTGCCGCACCGGCGAACACTTGAGGTGTGGAAAGGCGTGGATGCCCGGAACAAGTCCGGGCATGACGATTGTAGTAATTGCTCCAGCACGGCAAGAAAAAGATATGTACACTCCCTAGCGCTGGAGCGGGGCTTTCTCTCTCATATTCCTTGTCTTTTGACAATTCAGCAGGCTGGGCCGAGGCCGCGCGTCATCTACTCTCGTCTTTGTAAAATTTGACGAAGCTTCCTCCCGAGTTCATCGCGAGCATACGGCTTCGTGATGAGATTGATGCCGCCCTCCAGGCGACCGCCACGTATAGTCGCGTTATCCGCGTATCCCGTCGTGAACAAAACGGCAATCCCAGGTATTTTCTGCTGCGCCTTGCGGGCCAGCTCCGGGGCCCGCAGGGTGCCTGGCATGACAATATCGGTAAAGAGTAGATGAATCTTGGCGCCGCTTTCAATTATAACCAGCGCACCATCAGCATCCTTTGCACGCAGCACGCTGTAACCCAACTGTGACAGCATTTCAGCGGTGGTTAACCGCACGTCCTCGTCGTCTTCGACAAGGAGGATGATTTCCGTACCATGGATAACGGTATTTGCATGCCCCTCTATGGGGATATCCTCATCCTCACGGCTGCGCGGCAAGTACACACGCACGGTCGAGCCCTCACCCAACTCGCTATAAATCTTGGTGTGCCCTCCGGATTGCTTGACAAAACCGTGCACCATGCTGAGGCCAAGGCCGGTTCCCTGGCCCTCCGGCTTGGTTGTGAAAAACGGGTCGAAGACCTTTTCGAGAATGTCAGGCGCGATGCCGCAACCGGTATCGGAGACGGCGATCATGACGTATTGACCGGGCGTCACCTCAGTGTGACGCGCCGCATAATTGTCGTCGAGAAAGGCATTTCCGGCTTCGATCGTCAGCTTGCCGCGGCCGTCCATCGCATCGCGGGCGTTGATCGCGAGGTTCAGCAGCGCCGTTTCGACCTGCACCGGGTCGACGCGGGTATTCCAGAGCCCGCCGGCAATGACAGTCTCGATCTCGACACCCTCGCCGAGCGCCCGCCTGAGCATGTCATCGGCATTGCGGATCAAACGGCCGACATTGATGACCTTCGGGGAAAGGGGTTGCCGACGGGCGGAGGCGAGCAGTTGCGAGGCAAGCTTGGAGCCTCGCCAGACCGCCTGAAGCGCGGGTTCGATCCGCTTATGCAGTTTTTCGTTACTTGCGATTTCCATGGAAAGCATTTCAATATTGACGCCGATCACTTGGAGAAGGTTATTAAAGTCGTGAGCAACGCCGCCGGTGAGTTTGCCAATTGCTTCCATCTTCTGGGCCTGGCGCAGTTGCGCTTCGGCCGCCTGCTGCTCGGTGACATCGATGCAGCTCCCGAAATATCCCGCAAAGACTCCGGCGCGGTAAAACGGCGCGCCATTATCAAGAATTTGCCGATATAGCCCGTCCGCTCGACGCAGACGGTAGGTCATCGAGAAGGGTTGCCGAGCGTCGAAAGCGCCAATGTACGTTTTCAGGCAGCGCTCGAAATCGTCCGGGTGCACCCCCTCGGCCCAGCCGTTCCCGAGTTCCTGTTCCATGGTCCGGCCAACGAAGTCGAGCCAGGGCTTGTTGAACCAGTCGCAGAGCGTGTCCGGCCCTGAGCGCCAGATCATCACTGGAGCGTTATCGGCAAGTTCCCGGAAAAAGCGCTCGCCTTCGTCGATCGGTTCGGTATCGGAGAGCCTCGCATTTGCGGGATTGGTGTGATTGGCGTCCTCCATGAGAATATCTCTTTAGCTTTCGCATAGCACGTCGAGATTGTGATTTGGATTGAAATTCAGGCTTCTTAGACTTCTACTGCCTTACTATCTGCCTCGAAATGCTGTTATCTGTCCGGATGTTTATGGAGATTCTGAGCTCACAAATCAGGGCAGGTCTTTACCGCGGCCGCCCGGGAACGTCCAGAGCGGATCAAAGTTCCCGCGGGTTTATGGTGCCGCTGGCCGAACGCGGGATCTCCCGTTTTGGCGCACCCGTCCATAGTGCCTTCCGCCGGGACAACGAGGTCAGTACCCGGGATCGGTAAGCTTTCGCGCCTGATCACCGTGGCGCGCCCGCATTATGGACACCCTTTAACAAAAGAGGATAGGAGGGAGCCGCATGACGAAGGCGCCCGGTTCCGCGACGCGAAAGGAGGAAAATGCCGGTATCCGAAGATTTCATACTTGAAACCGAGGGATTGACCGTCGCATTCCGCGGCTTCGTCGCGGTCAACCATGTCGACCTCAGAGTCCGGCGCGGCGCGATCCACGGTCTGATCGGCCCGAACGGGGCCGGCAAGACCAGCTGCTTCAACCTCTTGAGCAAGTTCGTGATGCCGACGGCCGGGCGCATTTTCTACAACGCGCGCGAAATCACCCGCCTGGGACCGGCCGAGATCGCCCGCTTGGGGCTCGTGCGCTCGTTCCAGATCTCAGCGGTATTCCCGCATCTCAGCGTCCTCGAAAACGTCCGCCTGGCGCTGCAGCGCCGGCGCGGCCGATCGTTCGATTTCTGGCGCTCGGAGCGGGTGCTCGACTCCTACAACGTCCGCGCCTGCGAATTGATCGAGGCGGTCGGGCTCGGTGAATTCGTCGCAACCCCGGCGGTCGAACTCCCCTACGGGCGCAAGCGGGCGCTGGAGATCGCGACGACGCTTGCGCTTGAGCCTGAGATGATGCTGCTCGACGAGCCGACCGCCGGCATGGGGCACGAAGACATCGATCGCGTCGTCGAACTGATCAAGCGCGCAGCGTCCGGCCGCACCGTCCTGATGGTCGAGCATAATCTGAGCGTCGTCGAGGATTTGTGCGACACGATCACCGTAATGGCGCGTGGCGAGCTGTTGGCCGAGGGCCGCTATGCGGAGGTGTCCCAAAACCCGTTGGTGATCGAAGCATATATGGGAGTGAGCCGTGGCTGAGCCCGCCCCGTTGCTGGCGGTCGCAGGGCTGAACGCGTGGTACGGCGAGTCCCACATCCTGCATGATGTGGGCTTTTCGATAGCCGCCGGCGAGGTCGTAACCCTGCTCGGCCGCAACGGCGCCGGCAAGACCACGACGTTAAAGTCCATCATGGGCATCATCCGTGAACGGACCGGCTCGGTCCGGATCGCCGGCACCGAGACCATCGGGCTGGCCTCGAACCGCATCGCTCGCCTCGGCATCGCCTTCTGCCCTGAAGAGCGCGGCATTTTTGCTGGCCTCAACGTGATCGAAAACCTGCTGTTGCCGCCGGTGGTGTGCGCCGGCGGGCTGTCGCTCGACCGGATCTACGCACTCTTCCCAAATCTCAAGGAGCGCAGCCGCAGCCAGGGAACCAAGCTGTCCGGAGGAGAGCAACAGATGCTGGCGATCGGACGCATCCTGCGCACGGGCGCGCGGCTGCTCCTGCTCGACGAACCGACCGAGGGCCTCGCTCCGGTCATTGTCCAGCAGATCGGGCGGACCGTGCGCGAGCTGAAGCGAATGGGTTTCACGGTGATGCTGGTCGAGCAGAATTTCCGTTTCGGCGCGACCGTCGCCGATCGCCATTACCTGATGGAGCACGGCCGGGTCGTCGACATGATTCCTAACAGCGCACTCGATAGAAATGTGGAGAGACTGCATAATTATCTCGGCGTCTGAATTGCCGCCGGTCGACACCGGATCAAACTGAGAGGAACCTCGATGAAAGCACCCATTGCACTGATAGGTGCAGTCGCCTTTTTTGGCGCGATCGCGGCCGCGCAGGCGCAGATTCAGGTAAAGATCGGCGTGATGAGCGATATGTCCAGCCTTTATGCCGATATAGGCGGGCCAGGCTCGGTGGTCGCGGCCAAGATGGCGGTCGCCGATTTCGACCCGGCCAAAAACGGGATGAAGGTCGACGTCATCTCAGCCGACCATCAGAACAAGCCGGCTGTCGGTTCGAGCATCGCCCGCCAGTGGTACGATGTCGACCACGTCGACGCAATCGTCGATGTCCCCACCTCGAGCGTGGCACTGGCAGTCGCCCAGATCAGCAAGGAAAAGAACAAGGCGTTTCTGATCTCGGGGGCAGCGGCATCGGACCTCACCGGGGCGCAGTGCGCGCCTACGACGGTACACTGGACCTACGACACTTGGGCCCTGGCGCACGGCACCGGCGGCGCGATTGTCAAGCAGGGCGGGAATACCTGGTTCTTTATCACCGCCGATTATGCGTTCGGTCACGACCTCGAGCGCGATACCGCGGCGGTCGTCGTCAAGGCCGGAGGCAAGGTGCTGGGCAGCGTCAAGGTGCCGCTCAACACCACCGACTTTTCGTCCTACATGCTTCAGGCGCAGGCTTCGAAGGCAAAGATTATCGGTCTTGCCAATGCCGGCGGCGACACGATCAACTCGATCAAGAGCGCGGCCGAGTTTGGCATCGTGCAAGGCGGGCAACATCTCGCCGGCCTGCTCGTTTTCATCACCGACGTCCATGCGCTTGGACTTCAGACTGCGCAGGGCCTCATCGTCACAACCGCGTTTTACTGGGACCAAAACGACAAGACCCGAGCCTTCGCCAAGCGCTTCGCCAAGCTCGACCGTGGCCGGTACCCGACAATGGTGCAGGCCGGAGTCTATTCCGCCGTGCTGCACTACCTCGAGGCCGTCAAAAAAGTTGGCTCGGCGTCCGACGGGACCAAGGTGGTCGATGCGATGAAAGCAACAAAATACGACGATCCGCTGTTTGGGCCGACCACAGTTCGCATCGACGGCACAGCCGAGCACGCAATGTACCTGGCCGAAGTTAAGAAGCCCTCCGAATCGAAGGGCGAGTGGGATGTCTACAAAATCCTCGCGACGATCCCGGCGGATCAGGCGTTCCGTCCGCTCGCCGAGGAGAAGGGAGTATGCCCGCTCGTCAAATAGCCTTTGGAGGCCCAATGCCGCGTCGATCGCACCCCGTCGACGGTCACTCAAGCCGTTACCGGCCGCAACGGTAGAGACCGATGGTCCACTTGCTCGGCGTCCCATCAGAAGCGCTGTTCGGCCAGCTGCTGATCGGCCTCATCAACGGCTCGTTCTATGCGCTGTTGAGCCTCGGCCTTGCAGTCATCTTCGGCCTGCTCAACATTATCAATTTTGCCCATGGCGCGCTCTATATGATGGGCGCGTTCTGCGCCTGGTTCCTTTTGACCAGGCTTGGCATCGGATATTTTCCGGCACTCATTATCGCCCCCGTCGTGATTGCCGCTTTCGGAATGATCATCGAGCGGACGATGCTGCGCCGGCTCTATCAGCTCGATCATCTGTACGGGCTGTTGCTGACCTTCGGTCTCGCCCTGATCATCCAGGGCGTGTTCCAGAACGCGTATGGTTCGTCTGGCCAGCCTTACCAGATCCCGCCGGCGCTCGTCGGCGTCATGAATCTCGGCTTCATGTATTTGCCGGTCTATCGCGGCTGGGTCGTGCTCGCCTCGGCTGTCTTGTGCTTTGGCACCTGGTTCGCCATCGAGCGTACCAGGCTCGGCTCCACGCTGCGCGCCGCCACTGAAAATCCCGCGTTGGTGCGGGCCTTCGGGATCGACGTGCCGCGCATTGTTACGCTGACCTACGGGCTTGGGGTCGGGCTCGCCGCGCTTGCCGGGGTGATGGCAGCGCCGATTTACCAGGTCAGCCCGCTGATGGGCGCGGATCTGATCATTGTCGTCTTCGCGGTCGTGGTTATCGGCGGCATGGGCTCGATCATGGGTTCGATCCTGACCGGTTTCGCTCTCGGCATCATCGAAGGCTTGACCAAAGTCTTCTACCCCGCAGGCTCTAATACCGTGATCTTCATTATCATGGCGATCGTGCTATTGCTGAAGCCTACCGGCCTATTCGGGAAAACCCGGTGATTTGGAGCCTCAAGAGGGCCATCGGCTTTCCCGCCCGGCCGGTCCTCATCACGGCGCCGGGCGCCGCCTTCGTGGCGATGGTGCTGTTCTTCGCCGTCGCGCCGCTCTTCATCTATCCTGTGTTCTTGATGCAGGTGCTGTGCTTCGCACTGTTCGCCTGCGCTTTCAATCTATTGGTCGGCTATGTCGGGCTCTTGTCGTTCGGCCATGCTGCGTTCTTCGGTATCGCCGGCTATGTTTGCGGCCATGCCGCCAAGGTTTGGGGGCTGACGCCCGAATTGGCGATCATCGCCGGCAGTCTTGCGGCGGTCGGGCTCGGGTTCGTGATCGGCGCGCTCGCCATCCGCAGCCAGGGCATCTATTTCGCGATGATCACGCTCGCCTTTGCCCAAATGGTCTATTTCTATTGCGTGCAGGCGAAATTCACCCACGGCGAGGACGGCATCCAGGGCATCCCGCGAGGTCATCTTTTTGGCACCGTCGATCTTGACAATATGACATCAATGTACCTTGTTGTGATAATTATCTTTCTTGCCAGTTTCTTGCTGATCTATCGAATTATTCACTCGCCCTTTGGGCAGGTGCTAAAGGCGATACGCGAGAACGAGACGCGCGCAGTCTCGCTCGGCTACAATGTCGATCGTTACAAGCTGATCGCCTTCGTGCTGTCGGCCGGGCTTTCCGGGCTCGCCGGAGCCACCGACACCCTGGTGTTTCAGCTCGCGGCGCTGACCAACGTGCATTGGAGCATGTCCGGCGAGGTGGTGCTGATGACCTTGGTCGGAGGACTGGGCACGGTGTTCGGTCCGGTGGTCGGCGCAATGATGATCGTCGCGATGCAGCAATACCTTGCCGAGCTCGGCTCTTGGGTGCTTGTCGCGCAAGGCGCGGTATTCGTCATTTGCGTGCTCGCCTTCCGCCGCGGCGTCGTTGGCGAGTTCGGGCGCAAACTGCGCACACCGCTGTAGCGACGGCCCTTGTCCTCTACAAGAATACCCCTGGGAACGGCTGCCGACTCCGTTACGGGGTGACGCTATAAAACAGGCGCCACCTGGTATTCGGGCGCAAAGGGAAGCAGAGCCTGGACTCTACCATAAATTGAATAACAGCAAGCTATAAAATTTTGGCGCTTAACCAATAGCATTTCATTAAAATGCGAACTACGATCGTTTATCCGGTGATCGTTCCGCTCCCGACCAATCGGCAATGAAAAACACGAGCGGGTAGGGAGGAACCATGCGCGCCACTCTCGCCGCCGCCGCTGCTCTCCTCTTGGCCGCTCACATAGGCGGCGCCTCAGCCCCGAGCCTGGGAGAACGCGTCTTGGCACAATTTCATCGACTCTGCGTTCGCCATCACTGGAAGCCAACGAATGTGTCGATCATTGCACAGATTTATCCGGGGGTTTATTTCCTTATGGACTCAAAGAACTGGCGTATGCAGAGCCGTACCGTCGACGCATGGGGTGAACTCGGAGACATTGACAAGGGAATCCGGGAATTCAAAAGAAAAGAGGCTCTGGCATCTCAGCAGAGATGAGATACATGCCGCCTTTGCCACAGCCCCACTATGGGGCGTCGTCTCTCTTACCACAGTCTCGCGACACCTACGCGGAGCGTGCTCGCGCCACGGCGGGGCGCAGCGCGGTGGTAGAGGCATTCGGGCGCAAATTAGATCAAGCCCGAAAATCACGGGACGTTCGCCTGCGTGACCGCGGGATTGACCGCACCCGGCGTGCGGATCGGGTTCAGTAGGGCCGATTGCGCCGCGTCTGTACCGGCGATGGACAGGGACAGAGCCGCCGATAATGAGATTCTCGTCTCCGTACGGCTGCCCACACTTCCTTATGCCTCCCTATCTGGCCATGGTGGCGGCCGAGAAATCTCCGCCGCCACCGCACGGCTCCGGTCACGCAGGCAAGGCGGTCGGCACGCATCAGCTCCTTGCAGGTCCGCTCAACTGGCGGGGCGAGCCTTGGCGCCGCTGCAGCGCCTGCAGGCGATCCGACAGGCTCGCCGGCACCGCTCCAGTGCCGGATACCCGCGCCATCGCGGCCGCGATATTCGGATCCTCCTGCTCCGGTTGCGTCGGCTGCAACAGCTTCGCTTTCGCCGCCGCCGCCTCGGCCGCCGCCAAGTCGCGCGCGGCGCTGTCCTGCATCGCCTTCAGCGCGACGCTCAGCCCGCTGGTCGCGCCGGATAGACCGGCGGCTTGGCGCGCCGCTTCGGCACGCTGCTCGGCCATGTCGCGCTGCTGGGCGGCGCGGCTCATGTCGCGCTGGGCGCGGGCCAGCTCGTCGCGCGCCGTCTTCAATTTGCGGCCGGCCTGATTGTACGCTTCCTCCAAGCTCTCCAGGAAGCTCCTGGCCTCTTCGGCATCGCGCCTCTCGCGCTCGATGTCCGGTGCCATCTGCTCCAATAACCCGAGCAATGTCCCGAGGCTGCGCTCCAGCTCGGCCTTGCAGCCCGGATCGGCTTCGCTCTCCATCTGGCGGTGAAGGTGCTCGGCCGCCGCCATGCGCTGCTGCGACAGGAGCTGGATCGCGTCGGACTCGCGCTTCTCCTTGTCGAAGGCCATGCGCGCCTGCGCCACCTGCCGGCCGAGATCGTCGAGATACTGTTCCATTGTGCGCAGCTCCGCCTCGGTTGCCGATTGCGGATCCCAGCGGACGATCGCCTGGATGGCGCCGTTCACGGCCTGGTCGGTATTCACGCCGACGAGATTACGGATGAACGAGAACATCGATGCTCCTTTCCTGGGAGGCAGATAGCGATCAGCCGGCCATGGCACCGGCATTGAGCAGCGCGACCGAGAGTTGAATGCCGATCAGCAGCCAGGCCGCGGCGGTGTTGCCGGCCTCGATCATGCCGCGCAGGCCCCGGATCAGGGACGCGGCAATGACGAAGGCGAGAAGCTGAATGACAAGGGCGACAAGGCCCCAAAGCAGGATGTCGAGAGTGAAGAGGCTGGTGGCGAGCGTGGTTGCCAGCGGGATCGCGAGCGCCACCAGCGTTCCGGCCAGCACGATGCCGGCGGCGGTGTTGCCGGCGTGGATCAGCCTGATCTCCCGGAACGGGGTGACGGCCATGTAGCAGGCGCCGCCGAGGCCAAGCAGCGCAAGCGTCACGCCCAACTGGCTCAGCAGGACCGGCAGCCCGACTTGTAAGGTGTCGAGGATCGTGTTCATGAGGCTTCCTGTTCGGGCGGCGCTTCAGGCGAGAGAGAGCGCGGCGGGGTTGATGTCGATGCCGGCCCAGATCTGCACCCAGGCTTGCCGCCCGGCGTCGATTGCGGCAGCCAGGATGTATTCCGTCTGCGGTGCAGGTGCCGCCAGCCCGGTCGGCGCCCTGTACAGCATCGCCTGGCTGCTGCGCGTGTACGTTCCCTCGACCGTTTCGATCGTCTCGGTCAGCACGCGCGGCGGGATGCGGCCGGAGCCCGGCGCCCAGGCGCGCGTGTAAAGCTTGCCGTCCCTGGTCTGGAACTCGGGCCAGCCGATCATGCCTTCGGCGGGGTCGAGCCAGGCGCCCCATTTCGAAGCGTCGGCCGGGGTGATCTCGTCGATCAGGGCAAAAAACCGGCATTCGTCCGGATTGCCGGAGCGATCGAGATGGAGCTGGACCATGCTGCGCCGATCCGGCAGATAAAGCCGCACCAGCCGTGCCGCTCCGTCGCCCGCCCGGCCGACCGCCTGCACATTGGCCAATAGATTGCCGCCGCCCGTTTCCGGCATCGGCACCTTGGCAGCGCCCGCGGCGAGGATGAACGGCGTCGGGTCGCAGGTCAGCGTCATGCCGACCCGGAAGTGCTGCGGTGTATAGCTTTCGCCGGACAATTTGTGGCGCAGCATCGCGCCGAAACTTTGCAGTCTGCTGGGAGGATTGGCCATTGATCCGCTCGCTGTCGATGTCGCCGGAAGCCGCCCGGCGACGCGCGGGTGTGCGCGCCGCCAGGCCAGAAACGCCACAAACGCGCCGCCGAGCAATACCACCCAGACCACACCGGAGCCGCCTCGGCCTGCAGCCGTACTCGGCGTGCGCGGGTCGCCCGGCGCCGCCGTCGCGATCCCTGACGGCACGCCGGGAGGAAGATAGTTCGGGTCACGCGGCTGGCCCTGCCTCTCGGCGACCTGTCGATCAAGCTGCGCGAGCTTCTGACCCAACTCGGGATTGTCCTGGGCGAGGCGATCCGCTTCTGCGCGCCACTGCCGATACCCCGGATCATCCTGGTGGTTGTAGAAGAAGTCGGCCGCTCCGGGGCGCGAGAGATTGCTGAAAAGAAACCAGAGAAACAGGCCGTTCCAGACGCCAAAACGGGCGGGTCCGAGCCGAGCGTAGTCCGGCGCGGTCCACCCGCGGGCGGAATACCAGCCCACCCCCGGATTGCTTTGATACCCCCCGCGGGGCGCGGCGCCCCCCTTC
>DATFCQ010000418.1:0-12719 GCA_035252905.1 Allostellaceae bacterium
GTATTCCGCCGGCTTCGCGGTACGACGACTCAAACAGGCTCTAAGCGCGCGGGCGCGGCAGCAGACTGCGCCAGCCGGAACAACCCCAGATTAAAGCTTTTGTAACGCAACGACAGATATGGAGGCCAATGTAATCACATCCGGCCGTTGCTCGCTCGCCGCTGAACGCCATTATCGGCTTTTCCGAATATCTGCTGGCCATGGGCGCGGACGTCGCGCCGGAAAAGCACCGCGAATACCTGAACGATATTCGCGCCAGCGGGGTGCTGTTGCTGGACATCATCAACGATCTGCTCGATCTCGCCCGCATCGAGCAGGGCAAGCTGACGCTCGAGGAGGAGAGCGTCGATCTCGGCGCCGTGGTGCGCGACGCCGTCAGGTTCGTTGCCGAGACGGCCCGCTCGCGGTCGCTGCGGATCGATCTCGTGGGCTTTGACAATCCGATCCTCGTCAACGCCGACCGGCGCAGCATGCGGCAGGTGTTGCTCAACCTGTTGAGCAATGCCATCAAGTTCAACAAGACGGGCGGCCTGGTCGAGGTTGTGGCGGAGGCGACGCCGGCGGGCGATCTGTCGATCGTCGTGGCCGACACCGGGATCGGGGTGGATCCGGCCATCATCCCGGCGCTGTTCGAGCCGTTTCGCCAGGCGGACAGCGAGATCACCCGGACCTACGGGGGCACCGGGCTCGGTCTTGCCATCGTGCGCCAGTTGGTGCAGTTGCACGGCGGAGACGTGACCATGCAGAGCCGGCCCGGCGTGGGCACAAGGGTGTCGCTGACCTTGCCCCATCGCCGGCTCATGGCGCGGGAGGAGGCGCCGAAGCCCTCCGCGATCGAGAAAATCTCTGTATGATCGCCTGTCTTTGTCAGGGAAGGGGAAGGTCATGGACAAGATCGTCGGCAGCGGCAAATACACCTATGACGTGCACGAGGATTGGGCGCGCCTTCCTCAAGGGATCGACATGCGCGCCTGCGCGGTCGCCGTCGATTCGCAGGACCGGGTGTATTGCTTCAACCGGGTGGCCGAGCATCCGGTGTTGATCTTCGACCGCGACGGCCAGTTCCTGTCGTCGTGGGGAGCGGGGATGTTCTCGTTCCCGCATGCGATCCGCATCGACGAACAGGATTTCGTCTGGCTCACCGACGAATATCACGGCCAGTTCATGAAGTTCACGAGCGACGGCCGTCTGTTGCAGACGATCGGCGAAAAGGGCAAGCGCTCGGACACCGGGGTGCCGGACGACGATTTCGCCTCCTCGGCGTGGAAGAAGGTGACGCATGGCGGCGGCCCGTTCAACCTGCCGACCGACATTGCCTTCGCCCCCGACGGCGCGATGTTCATGACCGACGGCTACGGCAATGCCCGCGTGCACAAATTCTCGGCCGAGGGCAGACACCTGTTCTCCTGGGGCGAACCCGGCGCCGCGCCGGGCCAATTCAACCTGCCGCACGGCGTGTGGATCGACCGGCGCGGCCGGGTTCTGGTCGCCGACCGCGAGAACGACCGCGTCCAGGTCTTCGACCAGAACGGTCACCTGTTGACCGTGTGGCCGACCGAATTGATCGGCCCGGCCTTCTTCTATGTCGACCGCGACGACACCGTTTACATCCCCGAGCACAATGGCGGCATGATCAGCATCTTGACGCTCGACGGCGACAGATTGGCGCGCTGGGGCGACGGCCCGATCATGCGCTCGACCCACGGCATCTGGGTCGATTCGCAAGGCGATCTTTATGTCGTGCAGCCGGGCGAATGGGGCCGGGTGCGGCGCGTCGTCAAATACGTGCGGCATTAGAAAAGCGCGCGCCGGCGGCTCGCCCCCTCCTGAGCTTGTCGAAGGGCCAGCCCTCCCCCGTGGACATGGGGGAGGGAGATCCCCATTCCCTCCCCCGCATGCGGGCTGACAGGGGTAGGTATCGAGTTGTGCGGCGCGTAGAAAGACTGTCATTCCGGGGCGCGGGCGTAGCCCATGAGCCCGGAACCCATGCACACGGGCCTTTGTCTACCCTGGCAAAGCCGGTGTTCATGGCCTCCGGGCCCGGCGCGGCGCCTGTCCTCGGGCCGCGCACAGCGCGGACCCGGGGGCGCCGTCCCGGAATGACGAGTTTTACTATAAGATCAAGCTGATAACCATTTCCCACTCGGCCATACCTACCCCTGTCAGCCGCATGCGGGGGAGGGGCAGGGTGGGGGCTTGTTGGCCGGCGCGCGGCGGGCGACCATATGTATTTGCGTGATGCCGCCCGATTCGTCCGATCCGAAGCCGCCGAGCGCGCGCCCCTGCCCGCTCTGCGGCAAGCCCGCCCACCCGCGCCACCGGCCGTTCTGCTCGCGCCGCTGCGCCGAAATCGATCTCGGCCGCTGGCTCAAGGGCACCTATCGCATCCCGGACGAGGAGCCGACGGATGAGGGCGAGGAGGAGATGCGCAATCGGGATTGACCGGCCGGTCCGGCATCGCCGAGCATGGCCCCGCGCGATCGCAGACTCCGAACCGAGCGCAGCGATGGACCTGCCGCCTTCCCGCCGCTATCCGGTCATCTGCGCCGACCCTCCCTGGACGTTCGCCACCTATTCGCGCAAGGGCAAAGGGCGCAGCCCCGAGGCCTATTACGATTGCATGACGCTTGCCGACATCGAGGCGCTGCCGGTCGGCGAATGGGCGGCGCGCGACTGCGTCCTGTTCCTGTGGGCGATCGACCCGCTGTTGGACAAGGCGTTCGAGGTGATCCGCGCCTGGGGCTTCACCTATAAGACCATCGGGTTTTATTGGGCGAAGCTCAACAAGTCGGCGCCGTCCCTCGTCTATGACGAGAAGAGCTTCTTTACCGGCCTGGGTTTCTGGACCCGCGCCAATCCCGAGCCGTGCCTGTTGGCGACCCGGGGAAAGCCGCGCCGGCGCCGCGCCGACGTCAAGAAACTGATCGTGGCGCCGCGCCGCCAGCACAGCCGCAAGCCCGATGAGGCTTACGCGCGCATTGAGGCCTTGTGCGAGGGCCCCTATCTCGAACTCTTCGCACGCGGCGCGCGGCCGGGCTGGGACAGTTGGGGCCGTGAGGCCGGGGGCGAGGGCAGCACGATAAGCCCCCGGCGCTGGGCCTCCAACAGCTATCCCGACCCGCCGGGGCCGTCGGCCGATTCTATCTTGAAGCCATCGCCGGGGCCTTTTCGCTCCGCTCGATGAACTGCCGCGTGATCGGCTCGATGTGATCGAGCAGCCACCGCTGCATCTCCTCTTCCTCGCGCAGATTGGTCTCGCACAACCGGCGGACCTCGGACTTGCCGCATTCGTCGGCGGTGGCGATCAGCACGTGGTAGGCGGCGATCTCGTAATGCTCGTGCATGTAGGAGAACATGACCGCCTTGACGATCTCGTCGGAGCTGAGCGCCCCGGAGATCGCCTGCAGATTGCCCATCGCCATGCCTGCCGCGGTCTTCAACGCCGAGGTGTCGTCGCCCAGGTGCTGCAGCGCCTGCCGCATCCGTTCGCCCTGCCGTTCCGATTCCTCGATATGCTGCTTCACGCGCGCCAGGAGTTCGGGGTAATTGGTGATCCGCTCGGACTGCCGGCGCAAGACCTGCACCGACTGCTGCTCCATGGCATAAGCGTCTTTGAGCCAGGCTTTCAGATGATCAAGAGTATCCATTCCGGCACCTGATGATCGAATGATTTCTCTCCGTAAACACCATTGGCATCCGAACCGATCATTAGGCATCCTTTGATTGTGCGGCGGCGGCGTTGACTGAATTTATTGGGAATTCAGGTTCATGGAATTTTAAGTCGCCGGATTTATTGTCGCACAATGCGAGTTCCGGCAAAATCTGCCGGCCGCTCGGCGCGGCCTTTCGCTTTCCGCCCCTCACCCCGCTGATCCCCGGGTCAAGCCCGGGGAGGAGGGTGAGGGGCTCTTTTCACCTATTCAGATCGCATAGAGCAGCTCGGGCGAGGGCGCGGCCTGGCCCAGTTCGACCTTTTTGACCGCGGCGATCAGTTTCTCGTGGGTCGGGGCGGGAATGCCGATCTCCTTGCCGCGCGCGACGATGACCCCGTTGATGAAGTCGATCTCGGTGCGCCGGCCCTTCTGCATGTCCTGGCCCATCGACGGGCGCTGGTGCTCGCTCCTCTGCTGCGAGTTGCGCAGGGCCAGCATCAGCGCCTCGACCTCGGCGAGCGCGGCCGCATCGCCCTCGGCGGCGCGCGCCAGGGTGTCGGCGTCCTGGCCGGCGATGTCTTCGAGCGTGTAGCCCTGCGCCTGGCCGACCCGCACCGCCTCGCCGCCCAAGCGGATGATCAGCCGCCGGATGCGATCGTCCTGGCGCATCGCGTTGCCGGAAAGCCCGCTCGCCGCCGAGACGCCGTTGTGCATGCCGTTGACGCAGAGCTTTGACCAGCGCTCGCCCCACAGATTGTCGGTGACCTTGCAGGTGTCGACGCTGCGCAGCACGGCGCCCAATTCCTCGATGCGCGGCGTCAACCCGCCATGCACCTCGCCGACCCGGTAGACCTCGTGCCCCGGCGGGTTCTTGGCGCCGGTGCGGCGGATATGGCCGGGGGCGTAAAGTTCGGCCGACAGGATCGCGGCGATCGCGCCGACCGTCTTGCCCCAGCCGACGATCGCGGCGATGCGCTCCTCGTTGATGCAGTTCTGCAATGAGACGACATAGCCGGTCGGCGCCAGATATTGCCGGACGAGCAGGGTCGCCCATTCGGTGTCGTAGGATTTGACCGAGACGAAGGCGATGTCGAAGGGCTGTTCCTTGGCGAGGCTTTGCACTTCGGTCAGGTGCAGGGTCCGCGGCCGGGCGCGGATTGCCTCCTCGGCGGTGACGCCCTCGATCGACAGGCCGTCCCTGCGGATCGCCTCGACATGGGCGGGCCAGGGGTCGATCAGCGTCACGTCGAACCCGTTATGGGCGAGATGCCCGCCGGTATAGCCGCCGATCGCGCCGGCGCCGACGACGGCAATGCGCTTATCCATGATGTCCCTCCGTCCTGCGAGCCTGGGGCCGACCTTAAGATCCGCTCCGGTCGGAGGCAATGCCGCGTACTCCCCCTGTGATGCAATTGCGCCGCGGCAGCATGGCATCCGTTGATGTATGATGTTTGATGCCTAACCGCGAGAAGTCGTGATGCGCACCACGATCGTCATTGACGACGATGTCCTCGCAGCCGCCAAGGTTATCGCGCGACAGAAGAACCAGACGATCGGCAAGGTTGTTTCGGAGCTGGCGCGCAATTCGCTGCGCCCGCCGGCTGCCGCGGCCGAGCGGAACGGCGTGCCGCTCCTGCCGGTGCGCCGGCCGAATGCAATCGTCACGCTCGACATCGTCAATATGCTGCGCGACGAGTCGCCGTGACCTTTCTGCTCGACGTGAATGTCCTGATCGCGCTGATCGATCCTACCCATGTCGGGCATGACGCGGCCCACAGATGGTTCGCCGCGACCGGCGCCGCCTCGTGGGCGAGCTGTCCCCTGACCGAAAACGGCGTCCTCCGGATCGTGAGTCACCCGAAATACCCGAATTCGGCGGGCTCGCCCGCCGCGGTCGCGCCGATCGTCATGCGCTTGCGTGCCCTGCCCGGGCACGTCTTTTGGAAGGACGATTTCAGTCTCATGGATTCCGCTGTTGTCGACATCGCGCGGATCGCGACGTCGGCACAGGTCACGGATACCTATCTGCTGGCCCTTGCCGTCGCCAATAAAGGACAGTTGGCAACCTTCGATCGGCGCCTGTCGCCGGATGCCGTCCGCCGCGGCAGGGCCGCGCTTCACATGATCGAGGGCGCGGGATAACGTCCCTCACAATCCGGCTCCCGCATCGTCCTGTGTGATCCGCCGCGCGGCATGATAAGCTCGGAGCGCGGCGCGGAGAAACAGCAAAGGACGACAGAATCATGCATTGGACCCCACGGCGCGAGCGGTTCCGCGCGATCCTGTCCGGGCCGCGCTGCGTGCATCCGGGCTCGGTCTACGACGCAATCTCGGCGCGCATCGCCGAGGATCTCGGTTTCGAGACCGGCATGTTCGCCGGCTCGATCGCCTCGTTCTCGGTGCTCGGTGCCCCCGATCTGATCCTCGTGACCCTGAGCGAGTTCGCCGCCCAGGCCTATCGCATCAACCGCGCCGGCACTCTGCCGTTGCTCGTCGATTCCGATCACGGCTACGGCAACGCGCTCAACGTCAAGCGCACGGTCGAGGAACTGGAGACCGCCGGGGTCGCCGCTCTGACGATCGAGGATACGCTGTTGCCGCGCCCGTACGGGTCGGACGGCAAGCCGCAACTGATCCCGGTCGAAGAGGGGGTCGGCAAGATGAAGGCGGCGCTCGCCGGCCGACAGGATCGGAGCCTCGTCATCGCCGGGCGCACCAGCGCTCTGGCGATCGCCGGGGTCGCGGAGGCGACGAGGCGCGCCAAGGCCTATGAGGCGGCCGGCGTCGACGCGGTCTTTCTCGCCGGCGCCAAAATGCGCGCCGAGATCGAGGCGGTCGCGGCCGAGGTCAGGATCCCGCTGTTGCTCGGCGGCGCCGGCGGCGAACTCGCCGACCGCGATTTTCTGTCCGCGCACAAGGTCAGGATCGCCCTGCAGGGCCACGCGCCGTTCTCGGCCGCGGTGCAGGCGGTCCACGACACGTTGAAGGCGCTGCGCGACGGGGTGCCGCCGGGCGAACTCAAAAACATCGCCTCGCCCGAATTGATGCGCCGGGTCACCCGCGCCGACGACTACCGGCAATGGACGCGGGAGTTTCTCGGCGGCTCTTGACGGCGGCGCCCCGCCGCCTTGGGGGAAATGTGCGACCAATCCTTCTCGCATTGCCGCTGCTCGGCGCCGCCTGCGCCTTGCCGCCGCCGCCGGTACTGCCCGGCAGCCTGTTGTTGAGCAATGCCGATTTCGGTCCGACCGAGGTCGAGACGGTGGCGACGACGCGCCCCGTTTGTACCGACCGCGGGGCGGGCGTGCTGCAGCCTCAATATTTCGTAATCCCGAACAACGGCACCCGTTTTGTCGAGGCGCCGATCGGCGCCGATCTGTGCTGGCGCTGGAGGGTGATAGGCCCGGACTATTCCGAGCACTGGTCGAACTGGAACATCACCTACACCTATCCGGGCCGATCGATCGATTCGACGCTGTAGACGAGCTTTCCCGCTGCCGCGAGAGCCGGCCGTCGCGTCGGCGCCGCATCACCCCCACCCCGGCCCTCCCCCATCAAGGGGGAGGGAGCACAAGGAATAACCCTCCCCCTTGAAGGGGGAGGGTTAGGGTGGGGAGTGGCGCCGACAAGCGGATGAACCGGCCGCTCCGTGCGGCGTTTACCGTCCGGTTGAACAGCGGACGGGACGGGGGTCACGATGGCGGCAGTTCCCTTCGCGCTCCGGGTCGCCGGAGCGATGCTGGTCGCGGCGGTCGCGGGGTGCAGCGCGGCGCCCTACGCGACCGCGGTGGCGCCGGTCGGGCCGCCCTGGGTGACCGCGCGGTCGCCCGATCTGGTGGCGCTGCGCTGGTACGCCGATCAGACGCCGGTGGTCGCGGCCGGCGACGTTGCCCAGGCGCACTGCGCTGCCTTTGGCAAGGTGGCGGTGCTGGTCTCGGATGAGCAGTCCGGCGGCGCGCAAATGGCTCAATACGACTGCCGCTGAACGACAGTTCTCGGTCGGACGGGGGCGGCTCGGCTATGCTGCGCCGCATGAGCCTCCGTCCGTACCGGCCGTGACGTAATGGCCGAAGACATCGCCCCATCGGGGATCGCCGTGCCGATCGCGGAGCGGCGGCAGGTGAACCGCCTGATGTGGTTTTTCGCGATCGTCTATGTCGTCGAGGGCCTCGGGCAGAGCGGCGGGTTGATCGCCCAGCCGCTCAGCTTTTATCTGAAACAGAGCTACGGCTGGTCGCCGCTTCAGGTCACCGCCTATCTGACGATCCTCAATTTCCCGTGGATCATCAAGCCGGTCTACGGGATCGTCTCGGATTTCGTGCCGTTGTTCGGCTATCGCCGCAAGGCCTATCTGGTGCTCGCCAATATCGCGGCGGTCGCAGCCTATGCCTTCATCACCCGGCTCAGGGCGCCCGGCACATTGCTTTACGTATTGCTGCTGACCGCCTATACGATGGCGATTTCGAGCACCTTGTGCGGCGCCGTCCTGGTCGAGAACGGGCAACGGCTCAAGGCCAGCGACGCCTTTGTCAACCAGCAATGGCTGTGGTTCAACATCGCCGGGATGGGCAGCGCCTTTCTCGGCGGCCAATTGGTCGAGCGTCTGTCGCCGCCCGGCGCATTGCACGTCGCCGCCGCGGTCATCGCTGTCGCCCCGGTCGGGGTCATCATCGGCACCCTGTTCCTGATCGACGAGACCCGCAGCCGCCTCGACCTCGTCGAGTTGAAGCGCACGTTCCGCAGCCTTCTCTCCGTCTTCACGATGAGAGATCTGTGGGTCATCGCGGCGTTTCTGTTTTTGTTCTACCTCAATCCCGGGTTCGGCACGCCGCTTTATTATTATATGACCGACAAATTGAAGTTTTCGCAGGCTTTCATCGGCATGCTCGGCGCGATCAATTCGGCGGGGTGGATCGCCGGCGCCCTCGTCTACCGCAGCGTCCTGAAAGGGATCACCGCGAAACACCTGCTCAACCTCAGCATCCTGTTGGGCACGGCGACGACGGCGGCCTTTCTGCTGCTGTCGAGCGAACTCTCCGCCGCCTGGATCAATTTCGCGAACGGGATCGCCAGCATGATCACCTTTGTCGCGACGTTGACCCTCGCCGCCGACTACTGTCCGAAACGGGCCGAGGGCTTTGCCTTTGCCGCGTTGATGTCGATCCTGAACCTCGCCTCCTCATTGTCGGGGACCCTCGGCTCGTTTCTTTACGAGCACGCCTTCGCCAACCGGCTCGCCCCGTTGATCCTGCTGTCGGCGGGGCTGACCGCGGTGATCTTTGTGTTTGTCCCGCTGCTGCGCCTCGGCGACAAGGCGCCGGGCGCGCCGGCCGGCGCCGCCGCCGAGTGAGGCACGCTCACGAGCCCGGGATTGTGCCGCGGGGGAGGCCCTCGCAATAGCGCGCGATCTCGCCCGGGGTCGTGATCCACAGCCGCTCGCGATGGGCGAGGATGTGGTCGAGGGCGTCGCGAAATGCGCGCAGACGGAACGGCTGGCCGATGATGAACGGGTGCAGGGCAACGGAAAAAACGAGCGGGTACTTCTTCGATTGGGCGAGCATTTCGTCGAACTGATCGACGACCATCTGCGCGAATTCGCGGCCGCTGTGCTGGCGGAAGACGAGGGCGGGCGAATCGTTCAGTTCGATCGGGTAGGGCACCGACAGGATCGGCCCGGAGCGGGTGCGCATCCAGATCGGCTGATCGTCCATCGGCCAATCCATCACGTAGCGATAGCCCGCTTCCTTCAAAAGGTCGGGGGTGACGCGGGTTTCGGCGAGAAACGGACCGAGCCAGCCTTCCGGCCGCTTTCCCGACAGGCGCGCCACGACCTCGGTGCATTCGGCAATCAGGCGCGCCTCGTCTTCCTCCCACATCCCGTCCTGGCGCTCGGCATTGCTGCGGCCGTGGCCGATATATTCGTCGCCGCGGGCATTCAATCGGGCGACGATGTCGGGGCAGGCTTCGAGCACGGCGGAATTGACGTTGTGCGCGCCGGGCAATCCGAATTCGTCAAGCAGATCGAGATAATACCACAGGCCGACGCGGTTGCCGTAGTCGCGCCAGGCGTAATTGCGCTGCGACTGCGTCGCTGCAAGCCCGGTCGAATCGCTGCCGAGCCCCTCGCGAAACGCGAAATGCTCGATGTTGTTGCACAGGAACACGGCGAGCCGGGCGCCGCCGGGCCATTCATAGGTCGGCCGCCGGTAGATCGGCACGTAATCGTAGCGGTCATGCGCGGGAAGCTTCATCGCGACAGCCCTCCCCTCCTTATCATCAAGGGTCACGGACACGCGGCGGTGCCGCCGAGGCGCTCGCCGCGATAGCGCCCCGACCAGATCGGCTCCCACCAGGCGCGGTTGTCGAGAAACCACGCAACCGTTCTGGCGAGGCCGCTGTCGAAGCTCTCGCGCGGTCGCCAGCCGAGCGCATGGCGGATCTTGCCGCTGTCCATCGCATAGCGGCGATCGTGCCCCGGACGGTCGGCGACAAAGCGGATCAGCCGCTCGTGCGGCCGATGCGGCGAACCCGGCAGCTTTTCGTCGAGCACAGCGCAGATCGTGCGGACGACGTCGAGATTGGTGCGCTCGGCGTCGCCGCCGAGATTGTAACTCTCGCCGGCCGGCGCCCGGCAGAGGATCGTATGGAGCGCGCGCGCGTGGTCCTCGACATGGAGCCAGTCGCGGACATTGCCGCCGTCGCCGTAGACCGGGATCGGCTCGCCGTGCAGCGCCTTCAGGATCGCGAGCGGGATCAGCTTCTCGGGAAACTGGTAGGGCCCGTAATTGTTCGAGCAGTTGCTGACGAGAACCGGCAGTCCGAAGGTCTCGCTCCAGGCACGGACCAGGTGATCGGAGGCTGCTTTCGACGCCGAATAGGGCGAGTTCGGCCGGTACGGCGTATCCTCGGTGAACCGACCATCGGGTCCGAGCGAGCCGTACACCTCGTCGGTCGAGACGTGATGAAAGCGAAAGCGCGCCGCCCGCCCGGCCGGAAGGCGTCGCCAATGGGCGAGGCTCGCTTCGAGCAGGGCGTAGGTGCCTTCGATATTGGTGCGAATGAATTCCGCCGGGCCGTCGATCGAGCGGTCGACATGGCTTTCCGCTGCGAGGTGCAATACGGCGTCGGGGTCGAACTCGCGGAACAATGCCGCGAGCGCCTCGCGGTCGCAGATGTCGGCGCGGCGGAAGGCGTAATGCGGGTGGCCCTCGATCGGCTGCAATGAGGCGGGGTTGGCGGCATAGGTCAGTTTGTCGACATTGAGCACCCGGACGCCCAATTCGCCGACAAAGAGCCGGCACACCGCCGAGCCGATAAAGCCGGCCCCGCCGGTCACCAATATGTTCATTCCCGGCCCATCATCCGTATTCCCCCTCACCCGCCTCCCCCCGCTCGGCCCCTCTCCCGCGCTGCGGGAGAGGGGGGACCAGCCCGCAGAGCCTGCCCCCGCGAAGGCGGGGGCTGGTGGGTGAGGGCAGGCGGGTCGCCGTATACCAGCCGCATCGCCTTTGCGCTAGCTGGGAGAAAGCAAAACCGCAAGCCTACTGCCATGGCGCAACTCGACCAAATCGTTCACAGCGACCCTGACATCCTCGGTGGAACGCCGGTTTTTATCGGTACGCGGGTGCCCCTCCAATCACTGTTCGACTATCTGGAAGGAGGCGATTCTCTCGACGAGTTTCTGTGCCAATTCCCGTCGGCACGGCGCGAACAGGCCGTTGCGGCGCTCGGCCTCGCCCGCGAGGCGCTGTTGGCGAATGCGCGTCCTTCTTGACGAAAACCTGCCGGCGGCTCTTTCCCGGGAACTCCCCGGCCACAGTGTCGACACCGTGGTCGGTCGCGGCTGGGCCGGCGTCAAGAACGGCGACCTGTTGCGGCGCATGCGGGGCCATACGATGTGCCGATCACGATGGATCACGGCATCGCGTTCCAACAGCCCCTCTCGACGTTCCCGTTCGGCATCGTCATCGTTCGTGCCGTATCCCATCGCATGCAGCATCTGAGGCCGCTCGCGCCGGCGATCCTCGCCGCCGTCGGCGCCGTTAGGCCGGGTCGGGTCCGGCGGGTCGGCGCGTGAGCCCGCCGGTTACCAATATTTTCATTTCTTCCCCGTAGCTTATCACCGCCCTTGCCGGCCTCGCTGCGCCCGGGACGGCGGGCGAGGGCAGGCGCTTGCGGCCTTGTACCGGTCGCCTCGCCGTTGCGCTAGGCTGGGCGGCAGATGGTGTCTCAGGTTGAAATCCGGATCGGCGTCGCGCGTCCTGCAACCGCTTGCCTGGTTTGCTCGCGGGATGGGGTCTTTGTTGGGCCTGCCAGAGAACATTCCTGATCCCGAAGGGCGCCCGTCAGGCGCCGACGCCGCACCGGACCGGGACACGACCCGAGAAAAAGTCGGCCGCTTGCAGCAGAGGCGCATCATGCAGCCCATCCTGGTTATCAATCCGAACTCGACGGAAGCCGTCACCGAGGCCATCGACAAGGCGATGGCGCCGTTGCGCCTGCCCGGCGGGCCGGAAATCCTGGCTTTGACCTTGGCCGAAGGGCCGCCCGGGATCGAGAGCCAGAGCGACGCCGATTCGGTGATCATGCCGCTGTTGCGCCTGATGCGCGAGCGCGAGCGCGAGGCCGCCGCCTTTGTCATCGCCTGTTTCAGCGATCCCGGCCTCCACGCGGCGCGCGAGGCAGTCGACAAGCCGGTGCTCGGCATCGCCGAGTGCGGAATATTGTGGGCCTTGACGCTCGGCCAGCGCTTTGGCGTGATTTCGATCCTTGCCCGCTCGGTGTCGCGGCATCTGCGCTCGATCGCGGCGATGGGGGTGCGGGACCGCCTCGCCGCCGATCTGCCGATCGAACTCGGCGTTACCGCGCTCGCCGACGAGCGGCAGACCATCTCGCGGTTGATCGCGGTCGGGCGGGAATTGCGCGACCGGCACGGCGCCGACGTCCTGGTCCTGGGATGCGCCGGCATGGCGCGCTACCGCGACGCGCTCGAAGAGGTCGTGCGCCTGCCGGTGGTCGAGCCGACCCAGGCCGCCGTCGCGATGGCGCTGGGGCGGCTGCGCCTCG
>DATFCQ010000419.1:0-6865 GCA_035252905.1 Allostellaceae bacterium
GCAGGGCGCCCGCCGGGCCCGCGGGGACGGCGGTTTTGCCGGCGTCCCGCGGCGGGATCGGGTCGGGCCGCGCCAGGCCGTCGAGTTCCGGGAATTGCCACCGCAACAGGGGCGATCCGATCCTGTCTCCGCGGTGGATCATCCGGCCTCGTCCTTCACACGCCATCGGGTCAGAGCAAGCCGGCCGAGCGCGACGATCACGCACGCAATCGACACGATCAAAGCGCCGCCGACACAGTCGAGAAGAAGGCGGCTGGCCACGACCATGGCCACTCCCCAGACCGGGACATGGGCTGGCAAGCCGATCTCCGGGGTTTCGGTGAACCAGAACAGGCCCAACCCTGCGGCGAGCAGAAACGGGCGTACCGCACCCCCGCCGGGGCCGTTGCGTCGAGGCTCGGCCGCAGATTTCATTTTCTGTCCCGCCGCTTCGCCTTACCGCGGCGGCGCGGCCGCGCCGCGCTCGCCGGGACCCCCGAGCAAGGGCGTTTGCAGGATGTTCTGCCCCTCCACCGGAGAGACCACGACGATCGAAACGCGTCGGTTCATGGCCATGCCCTCGGCGGTCTGGTTCGAGGCGACCGGGTGATACTCGCCGTATCCGGCGCCGACGAGCCGGACCGGGTCCACCCCGCTGCCGGCAAAGCGCTTGACGACCGCCATCGCGCGCGCCGCCGACAGGTCCCAATTGGAGCTGAACTGCGCGTTGTGGATGCGGGCGTCGTCGGTGAACCCATTGACCTGGATCGGATATGAGAGATCCTTGAGGACGCTCGCGATCTTGTCGATCGTCTCCAGGGCGCCCTGGGTCAATTCGGCTTTCCCGCTGTCGAACAGCACCACTGCATTGATGTCGATGACGACGCCGAGAGATTGCAACGAGACGCGCACCTGGCCCTTCTGGATCAGGCCGCCGAGCAGGTGCTGCAGTTTCTGATAGGCCTCATTGAGCTTTTCCACCCGGCGCTCGACTTCCTGGCGCAAGGCGCGCGGCAGGTTCTTGACCTGCGCATCGCGCGTGATGACCGGGGTGCGGACGGGAGAGGGCATGTAATCGAACGGCGCCCTGTGCCCGGCGGCCAGCCCCGTTGCCTGGATCTTGGTGATCTTGCCCATAAACGCCGTCGAAAAAGCTTCCGCCATCTCCTGAAATTTCGACGAATTTATGCTGGAGATCGCATACATGACGACAAAGGTCGCCAATAAAAGCGTCGTGAAGTCGGCGTAGGAAATGATCCATCGTTCGAGGTTTTGATGTTTCTTTGGCGGCTTCTTGCGCATTCCGGCCTCGGATTTCGCACGTCATGGCCGGACTTGATCCGGCCACCCACGCGCCAACAGCGGCTGCCGGCGGCTCCGGCGGGGGCGTGGATGCCCGGTATAAGACCGGGCATGACGCCAATCGTGTTTCGCAGCCATTGATATTTACTTGTCACTTCCAAATACCTAATCGGCTGCGGCCATTGCGCCGGCCTCGGAGGGCGGCGTCGCGGCGCCGTCGTCCTCCTGCCGGGAATCGGGCGGCTCGGCATGGTCGAGAAAGCCTCTGAGCCGCATCTCGAACTGCATCGGCGGCTCCATGACGGCGATCCCGATCATCGCCTCGGTGATCATTTCGAGCCGGCGCACGCGGCGGCGGACCAGAACCTTGAGCTTATTGGCGATCGGCAGGCAGATCATGTTGGCCACGCCGACGCCGTAGACCGTTGCGACAAACGCCGTGGCGATGCCGCTGCCCAGTTTCGAGGGGTCTTCGAGGTGCGACATCACGGTAATTAGGCCGATGACCGCTCCGAGAATCCCGATCGTCGGGGCATAGCCGCCCATCGCCTCGTACATCTCGCTGGCCAATGTCTCCTCGTGCTCCTGATTGGTGATGATTGCTTCGAGCAGGACGCGGATCTGCGCGACCTCAATCCCGTCGACGACCAGGCGCAGCCCCTGGCGGATGAACGGGTCGGTCTGCTCCTCGGCGATTGGGTCGAGGGCAAGGACGAGCTGGCGGCGCACCAATCGGAGCCAGCCCACCGCATCCTGCAATAATTGCGGGCGGTCGTCCTTGGGCGGGAGCCACACCCAGGACAGCATGCGCAGCCCCAGCATGAAGGTCGGCATCGGGGTCTGCAATAGCACCGCGCCGAGCGTCCCGCCGCCGACGATGATCAGGGCTGGAAGCTGCATCAGGGAGCCGAGGCTGCCGCCGTCCAGCAGCATCGCTATCGTGACGCAGGCAAGGCCCAGGATCGGCCCGACCAGGGACAGGAGATCCACCCTTTATTCTCCCGCTTCGGACAGCGGGCCGAGGCGGTCCGCGTGCCACGCGCCGAGCGCGCTTCTCAGCATCAACAGCGCCCGACCATGCGCCCGGCACACTGTCGACTTGTTCATACCGAGGACCTTGCCGACCTCCTCCATGTTCAGCTCGCGCTCGTAATAGAGCGAGACCACCAGCTTTTCTCGGTGCGGCAATGCGGCGATCGCCTCGGCCAGGGCGGCCATGAACCGCCGCGTGTGCAGGCTGGTTTCCTGATCGCAGGCCGCCTGCAATCGCCGCTCGCCGCTCTCCTCGCAGGCGTCGAGCCGAAGGAGCCGCATGCCGGCGATGTCGAGCAGAACGCGGTGGTACTCGGCAAGCGGAATGCCCATTTCCGCGGCGATCTCGTCGTCCTCGGGGTCGCGCCCGGTGCGGCTCTTGATGGCGTGCATGGCCTCCGCCGCAGTCTTGGCGAGCCGCACGGTGTGGACCGGCGCCCAGGCTTCGCGCCGGGCCTCGTCGATCATGGCGTTGAGGATTGCCCGGCGCAGCGCGGGTTCGCCCCACTCTGCGCTGCCGCCGTGGCGTACCATGCGCAGAACCGCGATCAGCCCCGCCTGCACCAGATCGTCGAGGGCGACCGGATCGGGCAGGCGGCCCTTCAGATGAGCCGCGATCCGCTTGACCATCGGCGCGTAGCGGCGGATCGCCTCCGTCTCTTCGCCTTCCGAGGCCGCGAGGCGGTATCCCTCCCGCGCGAGAGGCGCCGACGGCGGCCCGGACGGGGCTCTAGTCATGCCCGCCCGCCCCCCGGCCGGCCGATCAATTCGACGACCCTGATCCGCTTGTCGGCGGGGATCTCCTGATAGGACAGGACCCGGATCGGCGGGCGCACTCCGCGCAGGAGCCGCGCGACCGGCTCGCGCAATTCCGGCCGCGTCACCAATCCGGCAGCCGCGGCGGCGGCTTCGAGGCGGGTCGCCGCCTGCGCCGCCGCCTGCCGCACTTCCCCGGCCAGTCCGGGCTCGATGCCGAAGGCGCCGCTCGCCGCCGACAGACGCAATACGTCCTGCAACAGCCGTTCGAGATCGGCTTCGAGCGCCATCACCCGCAACTCGCCGACGGCGCCGAAGACGTGCTGGACGATGAACCCGCCGAGCTTCGCGCGGACCAATTCGAGCAGGGCCAGCGGATCCTGGGTGGTTGCCGCACCCTCAATCAGCGCCGCGAAGATCGTGCGCAAATCTCGGATCGGCACGCCCTCGCCCAACAGGGCGGACAGGAGACGGTGCACGACCGCCATCGGCAACACTTTGGGGATCAGCTCGTCGACGAGCTTGGGCACCTGCTTTTCAAAAAACCCCAGCAGGCCGTCCAGCTCGGTGCGCCCGAACAACAGCTCGATATGATCCTCGACCACCCGCTCGAAATGCGTGGCGATGACCACGGCGGGGTCGAACACGGTGTAGCCGGCGGCGCGGACCCGTTCTGCGAGCGCCGGCATGATCCATCGCGCCGGTCGGCCGAAGACCGGGTCGCGCACGGCGATCCCGGCGATGTCTTCGGAATGCTGGGCGGCCGGCAGGGCCATCAGCCGATCGGGGTAGACCTCGCCGGCGGCGCGCTCGACCCCGTAGACCAGGATGCGATAGGCGGTCGAGCGCAGATCGGGATTGTCGCGCACATGCACGACCGGCACGAGGAACCCGAATTCTCGGGACACCTGCCGCCGGACCGCGCGCAATCGGCGCAACAATCCGCCATCGCGGTCCTTGCCGACAAGGCCGACAAGGCGATACCCGACCTGCACCTCCAGGGGCTGCACCAGTTCGACGACGCCGATATCGACTTCCGGAGCTTCCGGCGGCGGCGCGGGCGGCGCGGTCCGGCGCCGCGCGTCGCGCTGCTGTGTGCGGGCCAGTTGCCAGCCACCCCCGCCCAAGACCAGCGCAAAGCACAGGAACGGCAGATGCGGCATGCCCGGGATTAGCCCGAACAATCCGACGATCGCCGCCGCGAGCCCCCAGGCGCGAGGAAAGGCGGCAAGCTGCCCCAGGATCTGACTGCTGAGATCGTGCCCGGTCGACACCCGGCTGACGACGATGCCGGCGGCCGAGGAAATGACCAGAGCCGGGATCTGCGCGACCAGCCCGTCGCCGATCGTCAATAATGTGTAGGTCTGGCCGGCTTCGGCGATGGTCAGTTCGTGCTGCCAGACGCCGATGGCAAAGCCGCCGATCAGGTTGATGAACAGGATCAGGACCGCCGCGACCGCATCGCCGCGCACGAATTTGCTCGCCCCGTCCATCGCGCCGAAAAAATCGGCCTCGCGCGACACCTCCTGGCGCCGCCGCGTCGCCTCTTCCTGATTGATCAGACCGGCGTTCAGATCGGCGTCGATGGCCATCTGCTTGCCGGGCATTCCGTCGAGCACAAAGCGCGCGGCGACTTCGGCGATGCGCCCGGCGCCCTTGGTGATGACCACGAAATTGATGATGATCAGGATCGCGAAGACGGCGATGCCGACGGCATAGCTGCCGCCGACGACAAAGACGCCAAAGGATTCAATGACCCGGCCCGCGGCGTCCGACCCCATATAGCCGTCGAGCAGGATGATGCGCGCGGCGGCGACGTTCAATGACAGCCGCAGCAGCGTGGTCAGCAGCAACAGCGCCGGAAACGCCGAGAAATCCGTCGGCTTCGCCGTGTACAGCGCCGCCAGCAGGATCATCAGGGCAAAGCAGATATTGAAAGTGAACAGGATGTCGAGCGCGAACGGCGGCAGCGGCACCACCACCATCGCCAGGATCAGGACGAATGCGGTCGGACCGGCCAATGAGGGCAACAGCCGGCGCCACTCGAATGCACCCGGGACGGCGGCGGAGGAGGGCGCGCCGAGGGTCACTGCAGGATCCGCGGCAGGCTCACGAACACGGCGATCGTGAAGCTCTCAAGCTGGCGCAAGAGCCATGGACCGAGCACGATCAGAACGGCTCCGGTCGCGAGGAATTTCGGGATGAAGCTGAGGGTCGGCTCGTTGATCTGCGTGATCGCCAGGAACACGCTGGCGAGGACCCCGATCACCAGAATGGCGGCCAGGATCGGCCCGGCGACGGAGAAAATCGTTAAGAGCGCGCCCTGGCCCAACTGCGACAGCCCGGCCATGCGGCTCAGCCCAGCCGCTTGACCCGCTCGGCTTGGCTGACGACTTCGATAAAGCGCAGGCCGAGCCGCTCCTCATTGATCACGACGATCTCGCCGCGGCCAATCAGGACGCCGTTGACGAGCACGTCGAGCGCTTCGCCGGGGCTGCGGTCGAGATCGACGACCGATCCCCGGGCCAGATTGACCACGTCGCGGATCGGGATCTGCGCGCGTCCGAGTTCGACCGACAGATGCACCGGGACTTCGAGCACAAGATCCAGCCGTCCCGGCTCGGCTGCCGCGCCGGTCTTTTCAGTCGTGCCCCCGGGCAGATCCGACGGCAGATCCGGCGACGGCGCGATGCTGGCGAACGGTGATTCCTCTGCGGCCTCCGCCATCGCCGGGATCTCGGCATTGGCCGCAGTTCCCGGAACGGGATCAGCGCTCATGGTCGACTCTCTCCTTTTTGCTGACCGGCTTCCGCGGCGGCGCCGGCCGCCGGCGGCAAGCGCTCCTCGATCCGCACCGCGAGCTTGCGTCCATTGCGGCCCCAGCGGCCGACAAACAGCGGCAATCCGTTCGCCTCGACCGTCACGGCGCCGGGGCGCTCGATCTCGAAGACATTGCCCGGTTGCAGGTTCAACAGGTCGCGGACGGTCATCTCGATCGTCGCCAATTCGACGTTGAGCGTCATCGGCGCCTGTCCGACCCCGCGCCGCAGCGTCTCATGCCAGCGCTGATCCTGATCGACCGGCTTTTCGGCAATGCCCGCCATCAGCCGCTCATGCAGCGGTTCAAGCACGACATAGGGAATGGCGACGGTCAGTTTGCCGCCGCCGCCGCCGAGCTTGACTTCGAAGGTGCTGACGATGATCGGCTCGACCGCGTTGGCAATGCCGGCGAGCTGCGGATTGTTCTCATGGCGCAGGATCTCCGGCTCGAACGCGGCAATCGGCTTCCAGGCGAGGGCGAGCTGTTCGAGGATGATCTCGGCCATGTGGCGCATCGATTTCTGCTCGAACGGGGTGAATTCCCGGCTGCTCGGCAGGACCGGGAACCGCCCGCTGCCGCCAAAGCGGCTCTCGACGATCCAGCCGACGAGTTCGGCGTCGGCGGCGATCAGGATCGTGCCGTGCAGGGCCTTCAGATGGACCAAGGTGAGATGGCTCGGCAGGGCCATCCGGTCGACCAGTTCGCTGTGCGAGAGCAGTTTGATGACGCTCGGCGGGGCAATCGCGACGCCGGGCTGCAGCTCCTGGGCCAATGCCGAGCGCAATTGCCGCGAAAACTGCTCGTTGATGATTTCGAGCGTCGGCATCCAGGCGCGCGAGGGCCGGTGCTCGCTGAAAAACACATAGCGCCGGATGGTCGGCGGCCGCTCGCCTGCTTCAGACATAGACGCTCACTCCCGATCCTGCCGCCAGCGGCGCGGCGCGGCGCGCCGGCACCGGCGCCGGGCCGGCCAGG
>DATFCQ010000420.1:0-21405 GCA_035252905.1 Allostellaceae bacterium
AGGCCAAACGGATAGCGGGTTATGCCCTCTGATCGAGCCATCCCCATGATGAACCGCAAGCCACCCCTATGATGCCCCCACGGCTTGCCCCGAAATATCTCTCTTCGGTTGAGTCGAATTTCGCACCAGAAACTAGTGCTAGGGCGAAGGCCGGGGTCCAGATTTCCGTGGCAGGAACCGCAGCGGTCCGCGCCTGCCGCTCCGGTCCGTCTTTTATTTGTTGCGGCTGTGATCTCGGTCACAGGAAAGCGCGCCGCGGCGGCCCATTCTAACTCTGTCGAGACGCGACGAACGGGATCCGCCGATCGCTCGGGTCGCCCAACCGGACGAAACGACCGGGCGCGTGACGTCAAAGGGAGAAGGAGATGGCCGCATATCTGCGCGGACGCAAGGAGGACGAGCGCATAACCGTGGCGCAGGTGCTTCCGTTCTGCCCGTCGCCGTCCTGGTATGTCAGCTATTGGTTTGAGCGGGCCGATGCTCCGCGTTCGGCCGGCCGCTTCGGCCGCCTGGCGGCAAGGCTCGCACAGCAGGTGATCGCAGCCGCTCGCGACCTCCGCAGGCGCCGGCCCGCACCGGCTCCTCCGCCTCGCCGATCGTCCGTTCTCTCCGGCAAAAGCTAAGCAACATTTCGTAGGTTGGTACACACATCGTCATGTGCGATCCGCCGCTCCCTCTCCGCCCTTCAGGGCGGAGAGGGCATGTGTGTATGAACCGACAGAATTTTGCTCAGGCAATGGCGCCCGAACGATGCCGCGGCCGGGGAGTATGGGGCGCCGTTTTTTTTGACGGATGTGATCTCCTTCACACATGCCCCGGGCCGTGCACCCTATCTTCGGGCAATCGCGGATTTTCCGGCCCCCAGCGGGCACCACTCCGCGATGCATTGGGCGAGATGCGCCGCTCGCAAATTGGCATGAGGAAGGCGCCATGGTCAAAACGGCTATTTTCGCTCCGGCAGCCGACATCCCCTCTCGCGCCGGGGACCGCGTGCCCGGCCTGTTCCGGAGAGCCTCGGGGGCGCTGGGCCGCTGGCGCGAGCGCGTGCGGCAGCGCCGCGAATTGGCGGCGCTGTCGAAGCGCGAGCTCGCCGATCTCGGCATTCCCCCCGGTCTGGCGGCCTACGAGGCGGGCAGGTGGCCGTGGCAGGGCGTCAGCGCGGCATGGCGGGAGCTTGACCGGGCACACCGCGCAGTGTCGCCGACCGAGCCGTTTCCGGATCGTCCGCTGCAGCCCGGCCGGGGCCGTACCGCCCGCTCCGCATTGACGCGGGGGCGAGCATGATGCCGATCGACGCGATCGCCGATCCGCATGTCGTCGACGCGATCCTGGCCATTGCCGGAGCCGTGGCGACCCTTCTTGTCGCGATGGGCCTGGACCTCGCGGCGTCCGACCGCCGGCGCAGGCGGCGCCGGTGACGCCCCGGCGCACAGGACCGCAATCCAGGCCGCTGCCGCGGGACGGGACGGCCGGGCTTAGGGCAAACCGGCTGCCGCTACACCAGCCGCCTGAGGGCCGCCGCGTCGCGGATCACGATCGCGCCCCTGGCGAGTGCGATCAATCCCGCCTTGTGCCAAGCCTGGAGCAGCTTGTTGACGCTCTCCCGGCTGCCTCCGGCCATCGTGGCAAGCTCGCGCTGGGACAGGTGAAGCCCGCCCGTCGCGCCGCGGGGTTCGCCGGCCTCGGCGTCCCCGGCCAGCTGCAGCAGCGCCTTTGCGAGCCGCGCTTCGAGGCTGCGGAACAAGACGTCCTCGACCTGCTCGCTCGTCCGCCGCAGCCTCTGGCAGAGGATCCGCATCAGGATCATGCAGATCTCGGGATGCCGCTCAAAGAGCGGGAGCACATCGCGGCGATCGAGGACGAGAAGCTCGCAATCCGTCATCGCCGCCGCGCTCGCAGTGCGCTCTTCGCCGTCGATGACGCCGATTTCGCCAAAAACCTCGCCGGCGTGAATGACGTTGAAGACGATTTCCTTGCCGGTGGGCGACAGCGAGGCGATCTTCACTTGGCCGCTGACGACCGCGCTCATGCTGCGGCCGGGCGAGCCTTTGGCGAAGATCTCGCGGCCGGCCGGATAGCGCTCGGCTCGGGCTCGCGTCGCCAGAATGTTGATCTCGCCCGGATCGAGCCGGCCGAGCAGGTAATGGCGTTGGAACAGCTCTTGCTTTTGCTCATGCGTCGGACCGGCCATCGCAACCCCGCAAGCGATACCGACGATACGCGGCCATCGTAGCCGATCCACCCGGGCGAGGATAGCGCCGGATCGGTTTCGCGCTCCGCCGCGCTTCCGAAATGCGGCGGCCTCGGCATCGTTGTTGTGATCTGGTGCTCGGACCGGATTGGTTGTAAGCCGAAGCCGAGCGGCGGCGGGCCGGTGCCGCGCCCGCGCCGCAAGGCGTGACGGGGAAAGCGATGCGGGCGATCGTCGGTCTTTATCTCGGCATCGGTATTGCGCTGTTGGCGGTCGGCTTTCTGATGCCCGGACCGTGCCTCAACCGCAATATGGACGCGGTCAGCAACATCGTTTTCGTCCTGACCTGGCCGGTCGGTCTGCATGACCAGGTCTATCGCGGCCCGCTGTCGGCCCGCGCCTGGCTGCGCGCGCAGGCTTGCGAGAGCGGCGGCGGGCTCGGGCCGAAAAAATCCGCCGTCCCACCGTCCGCCGCCGTCCCGATCCCGCCTGCAACAGCTGCGGCGCGCGGCGGCTGAGGGCGTTTGCCGCTCGCTAGCCGAAAGCTGCTGCCAAATTTGGCGTAATTCCCGCGAGGACAAGATTAGCCTCTGACAAATTGCAAAATTGGCCCGATCCCCGACTTTGCGCTTGACGCGCGCGCAAGCCTGCATTTTAATCGCGCCATAGTAGGGGTACCAGGATGCCCGCGGTGCCGGCGCCCCATTGGCCTGCGAATACAGTGATGAGGACTGTGTGCACGATATGCACATCATGCTCATCATGAACCTGCAGTGCCGTCGACAGTTCCCAGCTTACGGAGGGAGAAGTAAATGGCTGGCAATTTGACCAGATTGTTGATGTGCGCTCTATTCTGCTCGTTATCCGCGGGGGCGGCGTGGGCGGACGGGGCGGTCTACGCGATGACTAATGCCGTGGGGAACAACCAGATCCTGGTCTTTCATCGCGCCGGCGACGGGACGCTGACCCCGATCGAGACAGTCCCGACCGGAGGCGGCGGGAGCGGCGCCCAGCTGGCCACCGCCACGCTGCCGGCCGTAGACGCGCTGGGTTCGCAGGGCAGTCTGCAACTGGACAAGGATCATCACCTGCTGTTCGCGGTCAACACGGAATCGCTTGCCCCAAACGATCAGGACTGCCAGGAAGGGACAATTACTTCGTTTTTCGTATTGCCGGACGGCAGCCTGTCGTTCGCGGACCGGGTCAGGTCCGGCGGCCTGTACCCCAACAGTCTGACCGTCACAAAATTATCGGGCACCACAACGCAAGAGCAGGAGCTGCTCTACGTGCTCAATGCCGGCGGCCCGGGCGCCAATCCCGCCTGCGGCACGAACCCAAACATTACCGGCTTCAAAGTCAACCAGAACGGCAGGATGACCCTGCTGCGCGGCTCGAAGCGGGCCATCAATCCCGGTCCCCTCAACGGCACCGGCTCGGGCGTGAATTGCCCCCCGGTCCTGTTTTCTCCCGAAGCCAGCTTCAATTGCGGCTTGAACCCGCCCGCCTTCCCCCGCTCGCCGGCAGAGGTCCGGTTCACGCCTGACGCCAAGCACCTGCTCGTGACCGTCAAGGGCACCAACTCGATCTATGTCTTTCCGGTCGGCCCGCGCGGGCTGACCCGTGCCCCGACGATCACCCAGGCGCCCGGACCTGCGGTGCCTAGCTATTTCGGGTTTACCTTCGACACCAGCGGTCATGTATTCGTCACCGAACTGTTCGGCACGGCGACGGTCATTCCGACCGGCGCCGCCGGCGCGGTCTCGTCCTTTACGATCGCCAGCGACAATACCCTGAGCCCGATCAGCGCCAGCGTCGGCAACAAGGGGACAGCGACGTGCTGGATCACGCTGGAGCCCAAGCGCGGCCAATACGCCTACGTGGCCAACAATTTGAGCAACACCCTGGCCTCCTACACGGTCGGCGCCGACGGCACTCTGACCTTGCTTCAAGAGGTCGCCGGGTCCGCCAGCGGGCCCAATGATCTGGCCGTGGCCGCCGAACGCCGCGCCAGCTTCATCTATGCGCTCAACGCCGGCAACGGCACGGTCGGGGGCTTTCGCATCCATCTGGCGGACGGCTCCCTGACGCCGCTGCCGACGGTCGGCGGCTTGCCGCCTGCCAACGGCCCGAACAACGGCGGCGCCCAGGGTCTTGCCGCTTACTAGGCGAGGGCTTGCGCTCTTCCGGCGGCGGCCCCGCACCGTGCGTGCTCGGGCCGCCGCAGAGCGCGCAACAATTACGATCGGCGATGCGGGCCTTCGCCACGGCGAAGGCCCGCTGCATTTGCCCGATCAGCTGCGCTTCGGATCGCCGGAAACGGCGGGATCGCGTTCGAGCGCCTCCTTGATGCGCTCCGGCTCGACTTTGATCTCGACGCCGGCGCGTTCGAGCTGCAACAGCATTGGCGAGCGCGAGTCGCGCGCCCCCCAGCCGCGGTTCAGGGCCTCGCCCAATTCGGCAAGGGTGAGGTTGGCGATCCGCATCGGCACGCCGAAGTCACGCCCCAATTGCGTCGCCAGGGTCACGTCCTTGTGGGCGAGGCGCAACGCGAAGGCGGCGGGCTCGTATTTGCCGGGAAGAAACTGGTCGACGAGCCCGTCGAAGGTGCGCCTCCGCCCCAGCGCCCCGTCGCGCACCGCCTCCCATAAGGCAAGCGGCTCGACCCCGGCCTTGACGCCGACCGAGAACATCTCGGCGAGCGCGGTCTGGATGCAATAGCCGGCGCCGTTGTGCACGAGCTTGGCGATCGAGCCGGCGCCAATCGGCCCGACATAGCGCGCCTTGTCGCCCATCGCGTCGAGCACCCTCTTGTGGCGGTTGAAAATCTGCTCGTCGCCGCCGACCCAGAGCGCGAGCCGGCCGGTTGCCGCCCCGCGCGGCCCGCCGCTGACCGGGGCGTCGAGCATGTAGGCGTCGCGCTCGGCAAAGGCGGCGTGAATCTTGCGCACCATCGTCGGCGAATTGGTCGACAGGTCGAAATAGGCCTTGCCGCGGCTCATCCCGGACAAGAGACCATTGGCGCCGAGCGCGACCTCCTCAACCTCGGGCGGCCCCGGCAACGAGGTGAAGACGATGTCCGCCGCCTCGGCGACGGCGCGCGGCGTGTCCGCCCATTCTGCGCCCTTGGCGATATAAGGTTCGGCCGCGGCGCGGCGCAGATCGTGAACCACGAGGTCATGGCCGGCCTTCTGCAGATTGGCCGCCATCCCCGACCCCATCATGCCCAAACCGATAAACCCGATCTTCATCAAACCCTCCTTGTCGCCGCTCACCCTCCCGCCGCTCGCGCGGCGGGTCCCTCCCTCTCCCCACGCGCGGGGAGAGGGCCGGGGTGAGGGGCTTTCGTCGTCTGGGGCGCCGAGGGCCTACTTCTTCTCGAACACGTCTTTGGCGACGAGTGCCGCGGTCATCGCCGCCGGCCAGCCGGCGTAGAAGGCGAGATGAGTGATGACCTCGCTCAGTTCGTTCTTGCTGAGGCCATTGTCGAGCGCCCGCTGCAGATGGCCGACGAGCTGCTTCTCGCGGCCGAGCGCGATCAGGGTCGCGCAGGTGATCAGGCTGCGGTCGCGCTTCGACAGGCCCGGCCGCTCCCATACCTCGCCAAACAGGACCCGTTCGCTGAGATCGATAAGGCCCGGCACGATGTTGCGGACCGCCTCGCGGGCGGGCGAGGATTGCGATTGCGCCATCTGTTCTCTCCTTGCACCGTTAGCCCGGCCACGGTAGCACGCGGCTTCCCGCCCCGGCCACCCCGGCCGGGCGATTCCCGCTTGCGCCGAGACGGCGATAGGAGTGCTTATTAGCCGAGAGGCGCGGTCGTCTTCGGCTGCGGCCGCGACAACGGGGAGAGGCGGGATGGATTTCGGCGCATCGATGTTCTTCACCGATTATTCGATGACCCCCGGCGAACTGGCGCGGGCGCTCGAAGCGCGCGGCTTCGAGTCGGTATGGGCGCCCGAGCACTCGCATATTCCCAGCACGCGCCTGACCCCGCCGGCCGGAGGCGGCGAACTGGAAAAGCGCTATTACGACGTGATGGACCCGTTTGTGACCCTGACCGCGGCGGCGGCAGCGACCAAAACCTTGAAGATCGCGACCGGGGTGTGTCTCATTATCCAGCGCGATACGATCCAGACGGCCAAGCTCGTCGCCTCGATTGACCAGGTCTCGGGTGGGCGTTTTGTATTCGGCATCGGCGGCGGCTGGAACCAGGACGAGATCGAGAGCCACGGCACCGCATTCAGATCGCGCTTCAAGAAGATGCGCGAGCAGATCGAGGCAATGAAGGCGATCTGGACCCGGTCGGAGCCGGAATATCACGGCGACATCGTCGAGGTCGTCAAGATGCGCACCTGGCCGAAGCCGGTGCAGAAGCCGTATCCGCCGATCCTCGTCGGCGGCGCTTGGCCGCACAGCGCGCGCCGCGCCATCCGCTACGGCGACGGCTGGGTTCCCAACGCCGCCCGCCCGCATTATGCCGACGTGACCGAGTTCCTGCCGCAATTCCGCGAGATGGCGCAAGAAGCCGGGCGCGATCCGGCGACTGTGCCGGTTTCGATCTTTGGCGCCGTCGAAAACGCCGACCGGCTGCGGCGCTACCGCGACCAGGGCATTGCCCGTGTCATCGTCAGCCTGCCCTCGGCCAAAGCCGACCAGATCCTGCCGGTGCTCGACCGCTGGGCCGCATTGATCCGCCAGACCGCCTAGCAGGAGACGCCGATGCTGTTCACCTGCCGCCCGCCCGGGGCGCCGATCCCCGGCCGGTTTCCCGGGCCGGCGCGGCCGCGCGGCAAACATTTGACGGTCGACATCCATTGCCATGTCCACACCCCGGAAGCCGACGAGAGGGTCCGGGACGTCTTTACGGTCGAGCGCGACGCGACGATGCGCTTTGCCAATGCGGCGACCCGCGAGGTGCAGCGCCAACAGATGGAGCGCGTCCGCGTCCAATTGACCTCGGTCGAACAGCGCCTTGCCGACATGGACCGGATGGGCATCGAGATCCAGGCGATTTCGCCGGCGCCGGTGCAGATGTATTACTGGACCGAGCCCGACCTCGGGCTCGCCACCGCGCGGGTCGTCAACGACAACATCGCCGGGATCGTTGCGCGCCACCCCGACCGCTTCGCCGGCCTGGGCACCGTGCCGTTGCAGGCGCCCGACCTCGCGCTCGGCGAACTCGAACGCCTCGTCAATTCGCTGGGCCTGCGCGGCGTCGAGATCTCGTCCAACGTCAATGGCGAGGATCTGTCGGCCGAACGTTTCCGCAAGTTCTTCGCCCGGGTCGAGGAACTGGGCGTCGTCCTGTTCATGCACCCGTCGGGCTTCAGCGACGGACGCCGCTTTGCCGACCACTATTTCAGCAACGTGATCGGCATCCCGCTCGAATCGACAATCGCCGTGCATCACCTGATCTTTGGCGGCGTGCTCGACGCCTATCCCGGCCTGAAGCTTGTCATCGCCCACGGCGGCGGTTATCTGCCGGCCTATTCCGGCCGCATCGACCACGCCGCCGCCGCCCGCCCCGACTGCTGCGCCGCGATCCGCGAGGACCCGACCGCCTATCTGAAGCGGCTCCATTTCGACACGATGGTCTTCACCCACCACCAGCTCGAATACCTGGTCCGGGAATACGGCGCCGATCACGTCTTGATGGGCACCGACTATCCCTATGACATGGGCGAGACCGACCCGATCGGCTTTATCGAGGGGGCCGGGCGGCTCGGGCCCGAGGAGCGCAAGGCCGTCTTCGGCTTGAACGCGGCGCGGCTGCTCGGCATCCCGGTTGCGGCGCAATGGAAGGCCTGATCCAAATTGTACATTGGATCAATGAGATAGATAAGACTTACAGGATTATGAAGAAGATAAGCCTTGACATATTCTCCGAATAAGTGTAAAATACTCGAATTACGTTAACCAGAGGCGCGCATGGACAGTTCGAACCCGGCATTGTCCGGCATGGTGCGCGCCTTCAACATCCCGTGGGACCCGGTCGGCGACGGGCTCTCGGGTCGGCTCGGCTGGCCGCTGTCCTGCCCGAACCCGCAGCGCATCCTGGTCGAGACCAGACCCGACCTGTTCGATGCGAGCCGCCCCGACGAAACCCTCGACCTCGTGCACGCGATGATCGCGGTCGCCCATTGGCACCGCTTCCTGGTGATCAGCGCGCATGCGGAACGGATGATCGCCTATTACAGCGACGCCGAGACGCCGCGCCGGATCGCCGAGGAGATCGGTATGCTGTCCTCCGCAATGCTGGCGGAGGACCGGGCCGGGATGCGCGAGGATTGGATTGCCGGCCTCTCGCGCGTCCGGTACGGGCTGCGGCCATGCGGCGGCATCGGCCCAATCGGACTCGAACACTGGCCCTTGCCCAATCTCTGGGCCGGCTTTCGCGCCGGAGAGGACGGCCGGATCGTCCCGCTCCCCGGCTTGCCGAGCGGACCGGGCGCGGCGGCGGCGTAAGGGCCTGTTCAAGTCATCCTGGCGGAATGCCCCTAGAGGTTGAGCAGAAGTTCTCGTCACCGCACCTTTTTTCGTCACCCAGGCGAAAGCCCTAGGGGATGCACATATCTTCATTCTTCATGCCTTTTGCCGTCATTCCCGCGAAAGCGGGAGTCCAGGGGTCAGATATCGGGCGTTCCGCCCTGTGGCCCCTAGGTCCCCGCTTTCGCAGGGACGACGGATAAATTGCTGAGACTTCTTGTCTTTTGGGGATATGTGCACACCCTAGGGCGAAAGCCGGGGTCCATTCCTCCGCTGCACTGGCCGTCGATGGCTGGTAAGATGTTGCCTCTGCTTGAAAGTTCCGAACAGTGGAAAAATGGGTCCCGGCCGGAGCTTATCCTCGGGCCGCGCAGAGCGCGGACCCGTGGGCCGGGACGACGGTGGGAGAATTTGCCGACTTTCCGCCTCGATCTGGATTCTTACCCGGCCTCGCAGCGTATTCCGCCAATATTGCGGTCATGACGAGGTCTCAAACAGGCTTCCACTACGCTGCTATTTCGGGAAGACCCGCCGGTAGACGCCCGGCGAGCCTTCGTCGTGGCGCAGATAGGGACGGACCCGCCGCGTCCACGGGTTGCTGTCGCGCGCCCGTCCCCATTCCTCGCTCTCCGGTACCCTTGCGTGCTCGAATTCGTAAAGGGTCAGATATTTCGGCTGCCCTTCGACGGCGACGTAGCGGCGCGCGGCGATGCAGCCCGGCACGGTGAGATAGCCGGGAATGTAGACGGTGTTGTACCAGTCGTTGAATTCTTCCTCGACGGCGGCGGGCACGTCGATCCGCCCCATCTGCAGAACCGGGGCCGGGTCCCGCGTCTGTTCGATCGGGTGGGTGTGCACGGGAAAGATCTGCCGGTAGCCGTTGCGCAGAAAATTGCGTCCGACGCGGCTCGTGCCGACGCGCTGCCGCTGCGGCGAGGGCTGGTATTTGATGGTGTCGAGGTAGGCGGCGCTGCGCAGCACGTTGTGATCCTCGAGCTCGTAGATCGCAAGGTATTTGGGGCCGCCCTTCAGCGCCGCATAGCGGCCGGCCGAGAGAAACCCAGGGACCTCCAGCAGGCGCGGAATATGCTCCTCCTCGTACCAGCGGTTGAGCTCGGCCTCGTGCCCGGAATCGATGTCGCTCCACGCCATCAACAATCCCGTCCCGCGCGTCTTCGCCATTGCCCTCTCCTCGCTTTGCCGGTTGCCGGCGAGTTTAGAACGGGCGCCGGGGGCGCGCCATCTCGCATCTCTCACCACCGAGAAGGGACGATCAATAGCCGCAAAAGCGCTGCTGAAGCGCCAGCGCATTGACAATCGCCGCGCCGGCTGCGGTGTTGTCGAAGATGCACCAGGCGGGATGGCGATCACTGCCCGCAGGCGCCAAGAGCTGCATGAACCTTTCGAGTTGGTCCGCCCGGTATTCCGAGTAATAGAGGCGCGGAGATCCGTGCAGCCGCAGGTATCGCAGGCCGTTCCATCCGCCCGGACGAGCGGCCGCCTCGACGACCGGCGGGTCGGCTGCGGCGCGGCTGACGCGATTGTCCGCCATCAGCGCGTCAACCCTGGCGGTGAACCAATCCGGGTGACGAGGCTCGCACACCACATCGCCGTCAAAGCGCCGCCGCAATGCGGCGAAGAACGCGCCGCTCCTCTCTCCGTCGAAGCGCAAGCTCGGCGGAAGCTGAACCAGGAGCGGCCCGAGCTTGTCTCCAAGACCGGCAACCTGCTCCAGAAACGCATCGAGGGCCGCCTCGGCCGCGCCCAGGCGCAGGCGGTGGGTGATCTCCCGCGGCACCTTGACGGCAAAGGCAAAATCATCCGGTACGGCGGCCGCCCAGCGTTCGTAAGTGGCGCGCCGATGCGCCCGATAAAAGGACGAGTTGATCTCGACCGCCGCAAACCGCCGCGCATAGCGCTCGAGATGGCTGCCCGATCCCGGAAACGACGATGCGTGCGCTCCGGGGATCGTCCATCCCGCGCATCCGATCCGTACCGGCAACTCCGAAACCTTATCCACAAGGAGATCCATCCCTCTTGAGATATACGCCTTTGCGTCTATACCGACGGCCGGCACATCCGCAGAGCCGAGGAACGATGGCGTCCCCATTGGATCTGATCGATACGGTCGTCGTGGTCATTCTGGAGAACCGCTCCTTCGACCACATGCTCGGCTATCTGAGCCTCGCCGGACCCGAGCCCATTCCGGTCGACGGGTTGCACGGCGATCCCGAATGGCTGCAGCGTCACGCCAATAGCGGGGTCGCGCCGTTTGCGTTCTCGGTCGAGCGCATCGACGATCCGCCCCACGACGCGGCCGCGGTGGCGGTCCAGCTCGGCGCCCCGGCCGCCCCCTTCCCGATGAACGGCTTTGTCGAGAGCTATCGCAGACGCCGGCCGCCGCCTGCCGACGAGCGGCTGGTCATGGGCTATTATACGGGCGCGGCGGTGCCGGTCTTTGACTTTTTCGCGCGCAATTTCACGGTCTGCGACCACTGGTTTGCGGCGCTGCCCACCGGGACCCAGGCGAACCGGCTGATGGCGATGAGCGGCACGACCTGTCTTATCGACAACGCCCCGCTGTTCCTCCCCGACCAGCCTCTCGTCTATGACTGGCTGAGCGAACGCGGGGTGTCGTGGTGCGTCTACCAATCCGGCGATTTCCTGCCGTTCTTCGCCCTGATGCCGCGCTGGCAAGGCGAGATCGCCGCCTCCCTGGCGCTCGACGCATTGGTGCCGCATGCCCATCCGCGGTTCCGGCGTTACCGCAATTTCGCGCGGGACTGGACCACCGAGCAGAATATGCCGGCGGTCATCTTCATCGAGCCCGAATACACCGACGCGCCGCATGTCGCGCCGAACGACGATCATCCGCCCACCGGGATCACGCCGGGCCAGGTCTTGTTGCGCGACATCTACACCGCCCTGATCGCCAACCCGGTGCGCTGGGCGCGCACCGTGATGATCGTCACCTATGACGAGCACGGCGGCTTTTTCGACCACGTGCCGCCATTGCCGATCCCGATGCGCATTCCCGGACACGGACCAAACCCGGTTTTCCTCGTCGGCGGGGTGCGCGTGCCGGCCTTTATCGTCTCGCCGCTGGTCGATCCCGCGACAATCTATCCGGAGCCGCTCGACCACACCGCGGTCCTGCAGTTTCTCGCCGACAAATTCGCCGGCGGCATTTACTCCGCCGCAGTCGGCGAGCGCCAGGCCTTCCTGTCTCCGCTTACGGCGGCGATCACGCGCACGGCGCCGCGCAGCGCGGCGCCCGAGCCTCCCGAGGTGGGAGCGATCGAGATGGTGGCGGCAACGGTCCCCGAGCGCTCGGCGAGCGCCGAGGCCAATGCCGCGGCTTTCCGCCTCGCGGCGGCCAAGATCGCGACGGACCATCCCGGCATCGCGATCGGATGGCCGGGATTGTTGCAGGCGGCCGCGGGCCGGTTGCGGGCGTGAGCCGGACGCACCCCTGAGGGATCGAGCGCACTACCGATCTCGCAGATGTGACAATGATTCGAACAAGCTCCGCGACTTGCCAGCCTCATTGAGAGGCGAATCCATGACCGAAGGCGAACTCGTCGAAAGGCCCAAACAGCTCTTCCAACCACAGCTCGAAGCAGTCACCGAGATATTGGCAGGACATCAGACCGCGTTGGTCGCCCTGATTGCCAAGCTCGCCGAGCGACACGTGCTCTCCTTCGCGGATTCCAAGGCGGCAATCGCGGATGTCATCAGACTTCTGAATGACAAGAACGCCACGTCCGGTCAAGGTACGGTTCTCAGGCAGATCCTTTCCGCCATTGCGATATTTGAGAGACAAGCAGCAAAAATCCATTGATCGCCGGCCCTCAGGCGCAGGTACGCGGCCGTTTCGCCAGTATCGATGAGAATAGTGTCCTCTTCCTCCTTGCTTGACTTCCGCGCGCCGGACCGCCATTTAGCACGAAGCGGTACTCTCTCGCGGATGCGCGACGCACCGGCAGCCTCGGTCGCCGGCGCTCTCAGAGGCACCAATCGTCAACCGAACTTCCCGGTCGCGCGGGACGGGCTTCATCCAGGGTGAAGCGACGATCGCTCCGCACGCGCCCTGCGGCGCGTCTGCGTTCCCTACCCTGATGATGAAAGGCCGAGTTTGCCTATGTCCTTTTCCGATCTTCGACTGGCCGAGCCGCTGCTGCGTGCTCTGGCGGCGGAACGATACGGGGCGCCCACACCGATCCAGGCGCAGGCGATCCCGCATTTGATGGCCGGCCGTGACGTCCTGGGCGTGGCGCAAACCGGGACCGGCAAGACCGCGGCCTTCGCGCTGCCGATCCTGCATCGGCTCTCGTACCGACCGGAGGGCGGCAGGGGGCCACGCGCGCTGGTGCTGACGCCGACACGCGAGCTGGCCATCCAGATCGGCGAGAGTTTCGATACTTATGGGCGGCATTTGAAGCTGCGCAGCGCCGTGGTATTCGGCGGCGTCGGCCGGCAGCCCCAGATCGATGCGCTCGCGCGCGGGATCGACATCCTTGTCGCCACGCCGGGACGCCTGCTCGACCTCTGCGCCCAGAAGTCGCTGCGCTTTGACCGGTTGTCCGTCCTGGTGCTCGACGAGGCCGATCGGATGCTCGATATGGGCTTCCTCCCCGACGTGCAGCGGATCGTCGCGTTGGTGCCGAAAGAGCGTCAGACCCTACTGTTCTCGGCGACGATGCCTGGCGGCGTTGCCCGCCTTGCGGCGAGCCTCCTCAGGCGTCCGGTCCGGGTGGAGGTCGCGCCGTCCGCGACCGTGGCCCCGCGTATCGACCAACGCGTCATCTTTGTCCCGAGCGCGCAGAAGCCGCCGGTATTGGCCGACCTGTTGCGCGACCCCGCAGTCTCGCGTGCGCTGGTGTTTTCCCGCACCAAGCACGGCGCCAATCGCATCGCCGAGCGCCTTGTCCGCGCCGACATCGGAGCGGAGGCGATTCACTCCAACAAGTCGCAGGCGGCGCGGCAGCAGGCGCTCGGCTGGTTCCGCAGCGGCCGCGTCCGGGTGCTGGTCGCCACCGACATTGCTGCACGCGGCATTGATGTCGAAGGCGTCAGCCATGTCATCAATTTCGATATTCCAAACGAACCCGAGAGCTATGTCCACCGCATCGGACGCACCGCCCGCGCCGGCTCGTCCGGCGTGGCGATCTCGCTGTGCGACGCTTCGGAGCGGACTTTTATCGCCGAGATCGAGAAGCTGACGCGGCTTCGGCTACAGGTCGTCGATCACCCGCGCGCCGAGGCCCGGCCGACCCTAACCACGCCGGCGCCACGGCAAGCGCCCCGAGAGACGCCGCCGCAAAACGAGCGGAGCGGCCGGGGACGTCTCTCGCAGCAGCGCCGGGCCGCGGGCGGCGCACCCAACACCCCGGCACGCGCCGGAAGATAGGAGAGAGGTTCCGATGGCCAACTATTCTCGCAAGATGATCGTCCACGGCGACCATCTCGTGGCGCCCGAAACGGGCCCGCCCTGGACCGTTCTGTGGGACACGACCGCGCGTCTCGACGGGCATTGGAGCACAGTGCGCGTCCAGAGCGAGGCGGCCGCGCTCGAACGCGCGGCGCATTTCGTGATGCTCGGCTTTGTCGTCCATGCCATCAAGGACCCGTCCGGGATCGTCGTCATGAATGAAAAGGACATCGCGGGCCGCTTCGGCCCGACCGAAAAGGTCCGGTCACACTCCGCCTCCGAGTCGAGCGCTCGCAGTGCCGAGCAGACCGCCCACGACATTCTGCGCAGCTTTGTCGAGGATTATCGGGCGACGCCGGGCCGGATGCTCGCCGCATCGGCGCTCCACGCGCTGCCCTCGCAGCAAGGCGTGGACCCGGCCGAGTTCGAGCGCGCCGTGAGTTACGCCAAGGAGCATGGCTGGCTCAGGGTCGCGGACGGTACCTTGACGTTGACGCAAGCGGGATACGCCGCGGCCACCGCATAGCGCGGCGTTCGCAGTCCAAAAAGTGTGCCCGTCGCGAGCCGCGAGGGACTCGGGAGTTTACAGTCAACTGGCTGAGGACCGGGCCCTCCCGTGAGGGCCCCATGCCGTAGAGGACCGCCAATGCCGTTCAAGCCAAATTACCGGCAGATGCGCAACGAACGAAGCCGCGCCAAGGAGCAGCGCAAACAGGAGAAGCTGCTGAAGCGCCAGGAAAATGCCGCAAGCCGCAAGGCGGCGCGCGAGCCGCCGCCGACAGACGAGCCGCAAGAAACCTGAAGCTTGTCTGTCTGGAGAATACCGATGATGCGAAAAAAGAAACCGGCAGAGACCGGCTTTATCTTCTATGATGTGGTCTACGAGGACGGGTCGCGCAGCTCGCACCGGAAGGTGCCCACCGCTGAACTCGATCCGTTCGACCGTACCGGATCGGTCCGCGCGCTGCTCGAACAGCAGGATCGCAAAATCGCCGAGGCTTCCGGCAAGCCGCGCGGTCCGATCAAATCATTCACCCCCTCATCCGCCTGAAAGGAATCGGCGCGATTGTTGCGTGACCGGTATGCTCCTTCATCCGGCAGCGCCGCCCGACATCCCGCGCTTGCAGGACATCGAAAAGGCGGCGCGCACCCGATACCTGTCCGCCGGCCGGCTCGCCTTCGCCGCCGAAACCCCGCCCATTGCGGCGAACCGGCTCGCGGAAGATGACGTCATCGTTGCGGAAGCAGATGGCTGCTTGGTCGGCTTCGTTCTGATGAACCCGATGGACGGCGTACTCTATATTGCCAACATCTCGGTCGGTCCCGGCTTTTCCGGCCGGGGGATCGGCGCTGCGCTGATCGAAGCCGCAGAGAGACATGCAATCTCGACGGGTTTGGCGGGAATCGCCTTGACGACGTTCCGGACGCCCCAATGGGATGCGCCATGGTTTCGCCGGCTCGGTTTTCGGCCGATGCCGACGGATCTGATCGGCCCCTCTCTGCGCGCCCTATTGGAACGGCATCGGCAATTTCTGGACATGAGGACCAGGGTGACGCTGTGGCGGCCGATCTGCGCCGCCGAATGCCATCGCGCATGATCCCGGTCCGATCGCGCGGCGGCTGAACGAGGGGAGCAAACATGGGCAAATTGGACGGCAAGGTGGCGATCGTGACCGGCGCGGCGCGCGGCCTCGGGCGCGCCTATGCACGGCGGCTCGCCGGGTTGGGGGCGAAGGTCGCGGTCGCCGACATCGACCTGCGCTCCTATCGGGAATTCGAGGCCGAGGCCCGCGACATGACCAGCGAGGACACGGTTGCCGAGATCGAGGCTCTCGGCGGCGCCGCTTTGGGCCTCACGGTCGACGTCTGCGACCGCGAGGCGGTCGAGACGATGGTCGCCCGCGTCGTCGCCGAATGGGGGCGGGTCGACGTACTCGTCGCCAATGCCGGCGGCGGCCGCGGCCGGCCGGTCGACACCAAGGCTGGCGCGCTCGATCCGGCATTGTTGCAGCTCGTCACGGCGATGAACCTCTTCGGCACCGTCTACAGCTGCAACGCGGTCGCCCCGGTCATGAAGCGCCAGCGCTCCGGCAAGATCATCACGGTCAGCTCGGTCGCCGGCACGGCGCCCTCCGCTGACGGCGGCTACGCCCATTACGGCGCGGCCAAGGCGGCGATCGCCCATTATACGCGCTATCTCGCCCAGGATCTCGGCCCTTACGGCATCACCGCGAACTGCATCGCCCCCGGCGTCATCGCCACCGGGCGGATCCTGCAGACGGTCATCTCCGGCAGCAGCCAGAGCAATCGCGACCGCGCCGAACTGGTCGCGCTGCGCCGCCTCGGGACGGTCGAGGATTGCGCCAGGGTGGTCGAGTTTCTCGCCACCGACCTGTCCGACTACGTGACCGGGGCAGTGATTCCGATCGACGGCGGGCTGGTGCGCGGGTAGGCGGCTTTAGCGCGGCTTGATCATCCTGGCGATCGAAGGTGGCGAGAACCTCTCCGCCCATTGCGGCTCCTTGCCAGGCGATCGTTCCGTCGGCAAAGTCGCCGCCGGCCCGCAATACACCGACGCCCGCTTCGACCGCGAGCCGGTCCGTCGCCGCGTTTACGATTTGCAGAGCCTGGGCTTGCCGGGCCTGTTCCGGTTCATCCTCCAAGATAGCCCGCAACAGGACATTGGTGTCGGCGGTGATCCTCACCGCCCGCCCAGGCGGCTGCGGACGCCTCGTTGATGTCTTCGATCGCCATCGCCCGATCGCCGGGACGCTTCATGATCCCGAAAATCGTCGATACCGGCCTCCTCGGCTTGGCCCTCGCCTGCACGCGGCCGGCCGGCAGCAATTCTATTTCCAGCCGGTCGCCCGGGCGGACGCCGAGATGCTCCAGCACCTCTTTGCGCAGGGTCACCTGACCTTTGGCGGTCACGGTGAGAGTAATGCCCATGACAATCTCCCGCGGCAAAATGCTGCGCTTCCAATGCAAGGCGTTATCGCCTTTCCTGCAAGCGACGGCGGAAACAGGTCATCCCTCCCCTTCGCTCGCACGGATCAGGCCGGCGCCTATCGTAGGATTTCCGCACGATGTCCTTTCGTGTAAATCCGTGCGACGGGACTACGTGCCTTCCTGCGCCGCGAATTCCCGCCGCGCCTCTGCCGAGGCCTGCGGCTCGACCAAGAGACCCTGTCGCTCGTAGCGGCGGCGGTTCCTGCTGAAGCGCATGACAAGGGCATGTCTCGTGCTCTTCGCCTTGGCCCGGCGCGTCAGTAACGCATCCCCCGCCGGCAGAAATTCGAGATCGTCGAGACCGACGCAGCGCAGGCAGGCCGGACCGGGATTTTCCATCACCAGGAGGTCGCCGGTGCCGCCGCAGCGGTGGCAGGTCCACGCGTCGTTCAGCGGCTGGATCACGATCAGTTCCGGCGCCCGGCTCGCCTTTTCCGCCAGGTGCTCGCGCTTCTTCTCGGAAAGCTCGGGGGAAACCCAATGAGTCCGGTACAGGCGCTCGACTGTCGGGTTCCCGCTCACGCTGAAGCGCAGCTCTTGTCGCTGCGGCGTGCGCGCCAGGTAGCGCGTCTCGCTCGCCAGCAACCCCTTTCCGGCCGCCCAGGATCGGAACAGCTTCATCGCCTCGGTTATGCGCGGCAGACCGGCCTGGATCGCGCCTTCGAGGCAATCGATCCGCCCCTGCTGCCAGCGTTTCACCGTTCCGGGGTCAAGCCATCCGATCCCGACGAGCACGTCGACGGCGCTCACAGAGCCCCGGGCGGCGAGCGACGTCTCCGCCGCTCTGACGACGCGATCGGCGAGCGTGCTGCGATTCTTTCGATTCATGACCGGATGATACATCGGGCGCGCCGGCACATGCAGCGGATCGCGCGACGGGCAGGAGCGATCTTGCCCCGCTCCCAACGCCGGGAACGGCGCGCGGCGCCGTTCAGGCTGCGGCCGAGGCGTCGGCGGCCGCATCCTCGACAAATATGCCGAGGCGATTGATCCCGTCGAACGCCGCGACTTTATAGCATTCTGCCAAAGTGGGGTAATTGAAAACCGTATTTATAAAGTAATCTATTGTCCCTTTGAAGGCCAGGACCGCCTGACCAATGTGGATCAGCTCGCTTGCCCCGTCGCCGATGATGTGCACGCCCAGCAATTCGCGGGTCTCGCTGTGAAAGATCAGCTTTAACAGGCCGGTGGTGTCGCCGATGATCTGGCCGCGGGCAATTTCCCGATAGCGCGCCTTGCCGACCTCATAGGCGACGCCAGCCTCGGTCAATTCATCCTCGGTCTTGCCGACCATCGAGATTTCCGGCACCGAGTAGATCCCGTAGGGAAACAGGGCCGGGGCGCTGCAGGCCGGGACGCCGAAGCCATGGCAGACCGCGAGGCGGCCCTGTTCCATCGCGGTCGAGGCGAGCGCCGGAAAGCCGATCAGGTCGCCAACCGCATAGATGCCCGGTATTTCGGTGCGGTAATGCGCGTCGACGGCGATCCGCCCGCGCCTGTCGCAGGCAAGCCCGCATCTGGCGAGGGCCAGCGTGCTCGTCGCGCCGGTGCGGCCGACGGAATAGAGGGCCTTGTCGGAGACGATCGTCTTACCGCTCTCCAGATGCAATCTGACCCGGCTGCCATGCTCGTCCTCGATGCACTCGATGTCCTTGACGCTCTCGTTAAGGCGCAAGGTGACGCGGTTCTCGCGCAAGTGATAGCAGAGCGTGTCGACGATCTCGGCATCGACAAAAGGCAAGAGGCGCGCCCGTTTGTCGATCAAGGTGACGCGCACGCCAAGGGCGGCGAAGATGCTGGCGTATTCGCAGCCGATCACGCCGGCGCCGACCACGGCCAGGGTGCGCGGCAGGCGGTCGAGGTTGAGGACATCGTCGCTCGTAAAGATATGCTTGCCGTCAAACGGCAAATGCGGGTCACGGGTGCTCTCTGTCCCGGTGGCGAGGATGATCCGGTAGGCCCTGATCGTGCGGGCGGTGCCGCCGTCGACGGAGTCGAGGCGGACCGTATCCGGACCGCAAAACGAGGCGGTCGCCGCGATCACCTCGACGCCGTTGCGCATCAATTGATGGCGCGTCACATCGATCTCGTGCTGGATCACTTTGTTGGTGCGGACCAGCAGGTCCTGCATCGTGATATTCTGCTTGACTGTATAGGAGGCGCCGTAGAATTCGCGCGAGCGATATCCCGACAATTCGAGCGCCGCTTCGCGCAGCGTCTTGGACGGGATCGTGCCGAGATTGACGCTGACGCCGCCAAGGACGGCGGTGCGTTCGACGATGGCGACGCGCCTGTCGAGCTTGGCGCCCTGGATCGCGGCGCGCTTGCCGGCCGGGCCCGAGCCGATCACCAACAGATCATAATCGTAATCCGGTGCCATGGTCCCCCTCCGCGCTTGTCCGCAGTCGCGCGTAGACGCCTGCGCCGCGACTTATGACGAACTCAGGTTACAATGCTATGAACCCGATCGCCGCCGGGAGCGCTCTGCCGGCGGGAGTGGCGCTAAATCGACGGCCTGCGCAGCAGAAGAGCAGATCAAGTCTTGGTCATTAGCAGCTCAAGTCTTGGTCATTAGCAGCGAAACGGCCAAGGGAAACCACGGCCGGTCGGGCCAGGTCCAGCACCCGTCCGCGCCCTGCACCAATGGGGCGAACATCTTCCAGGCGATGCGGGGATGCTCGTGCAGCCAGTCCAGACGCAAGCCTGCCGCGAGCAGATTGCCGATAATGGCCGAGAGCGGATGCAGCCATTGCACCGTGCGCCGGTTCTCAAGCCGGGCGTCCGGGTCGGCATAGTCGCAGGGATCGTCGACGACGATCGGGGCCGTCTCGAAATAGGGGGCGGACCAACCGGGTTTGCCGGCCGGGCCGGGCGCCGCATCGTCAAAAACATAGGCCGCCGGGTGCGCGTCGGCAAAATAGAGCCGTCCGCCCGGGCGCAGGAAATAGGCGACGATGCGCGCCCATTCCGCGATGTCCGGGAGCCAGCAGAGGGTGCCCCAGGTGGCATAGACCAGATCGAACGAGGCCGGCTCCGGAATCGCCTCACGGGCGGCGTAGACGTCCGACAACACAAAGCGCGTCTTCAGGCCGAGAGCCGTCGCGCTCTCCTGCGCCGCTTTGATCGCCGGAGCGGAAAAGTCCAGCCCCGTCACCTCGGCGCCGCGGCTTGCCAGGATCAGGCTGTCATAACCGAAGTGACATTGCAGATGCAGCACGCGCAACCCGGCAACCGGGCCGAGCTCCGCTTCCTCGACGGCGTTCAGTTGGGCCGTGCCGTCCCATATCCGCCGCACATCGTAATCCGGCAATGCGCGGTGGATCGCAACGCGCTCGTCCCAATTCGCCCGATTGAGGGCGCGCCAGTCGTGATCCGTTACGGCTTTGGGAATCGTCATCTGTCGCGACCGCCATGGTTTGCTCCGAATCGTGCCCGCCGGTGTGACGGCGGGCGAGCGCGGCGCAGCAACCTTCCCCCACCATCCCGAGGCGGCATATTCAGATGCATCTGACTGTACGCGTTGGAAAGAGTCGATCGATTTCGAGCTGCCAGGGTGCCAAGGGGCAGGATTGCAAGCCCCGCGTTATGCGCGGATTTCACCGGGAGCATACCGCGACGGAAAAAGACAGCCTCGGTCCCCGTCGAGCGCAACGAGTGCTCGACGAAATTCCCTTCGTCTCTAGCACTACAGTTGCATATTCCGCTTCTGATGAGATCGCTGCGCGGCGGCTTGGTGGGCGCGTCGCCAGAGGGACCAGGCGATGATTTGGGCGGGCTGGATACGCCGCCGGGGCCGAGGCGGTGGCACGCGAGGGCGCGGCGGTGTTCTGCACCGACCGCGACGGCGCAGCGGCCGAGGCTACCGCTGATCGGATTCGTGCTGTCGGCGGGCGGGCCGCCGCGCCGGCTCTCGACGTGCGCGAATTCGGCCGGCTCGACATCGTCCTCGAATCGGCCGAGATCAGCCACGGCTCCATTTCTCGGCTGTCGATCCGGCATGTTTCACGTCGGACAGGCGGCGGCGCGACAGATGGTCAGGCAGGGCGGCGGCATCGTCACCGTGACCTCGCAGCTCGCCGAGGTGGCGCGGCCCGAGCGCGCCGCCTATGTCGCTTCGAAGGGCGGCGCGCGCTCTATGACGAAGGCGATGGCGGTCGATCTGGCGGCGCACGGCATCCGCGTCAATGCGATCGCGCCCGGCCCGACGCTGACCGGGCTTACGCGCGCGAGCTTGCCGACCCCGAAGCGCGGCGTGCGACCGAGGCGATGATCCCGCTGGGCCGGCTCG
>DATFCQ010000421.1:0-27259 GCA_035252905.1 Allostellaceae bacterium
ATGCCGGCGAGCCGGTCGCGCTGATCGTCGCCGAGACTCGCCCGGCGGCGCTCGACGCCGCGGAACGCGTCGCGGTCGATTACGAGCCGCTGCCGGCGGTGACGAGCGCCGCCGCGGCGCGGGCGCCGGGGGCGCCGACAGTCGCGGATTCGGTGCCGGGCAATCTGTGCTTCGCCTGGCGCACCGGCGACGGCGCCGCGGCCGCGGCGGGTTTTGCGGCCGCCGCGCATGTCGTGCGCGTCGAGATCGACAACCACCGGATCGTCACCAACCCGATCGAGCCGCGCGGCATGGTCGGGGAATACGACGCCGCGCGCGACCATTACACGCTCCACGTCTCGGGCCAGAGCCTTCACGCGACCCGCGACCACGCCGCCCGCGCGCTCGGGGTCGCGCCGCAGCAGGTGCGCCTTGTCGCGCCCGACGTCGGCGGCGGGTTCGGCGCCAAGAACTTCATCTATCCTGAGCATGTACTGATATTGTGGGCGGCGAAGCGCACCCGTCGCCCGGTCAAATGGATCGCGACCCGCGGCGAAGTGTTCCTCGCCGATCATCAGGCCCGCGATCATGTCGCCGAGGCCGCCCTGGCGCTCGACGCCGCCGGCCGTTTTCTCGCCTTGCGCATCGACAGTGTCGCCAACGCCGGGGCTTATCTGGTCAGCGCCGGCGGCGTGCAGACCTTCCAATACGCGCATCTGCCCGGCACCGTCTATCGCATCCCGGCGATCGAACTCGGGATCGCCGCGGTCCTGACCAATACCGCCCCGATCGGCGTCACCCGCGGCCCCGGCTTTGCCGAGGCCGTCAATATTATCGAGCGATTGATCGATCGCGCGGCACGGCAATGCGGGTTCGACCGCGCCGGATTGCGCCGGCAGAACATGGTCCCCGCCGCAGCGATGCCGATGCAGAACGCCTTCGGCAACAGGGTCGACAGCGGCGCCTTTCCCGAGACCCTGGATCGCGCGCTCGCCGCCGCCGACGTCGCGGGTTTTGCCGCGCGCCGGCAGGACAGCGAGAGGCGCGGCCTATTGCGCGGTTTCGGCTTTGCCTATCACATCAAGGCAACCGGCGGCTCGCCGCACGAGAATGTCGACATCCGCTTCGCGGCGGACGGGACCGTGGCGCTCGTCACCGGCACGCAGACGATCGGCCAGGGCCACGAGACGACCTTCCCGCAGATCCTCGCCGACCGCCTCGGCATCCCAAACGAGCGCATCCGCCTCGTGCAGGGCGACACCGACCTCGTGCCGCTGGGCGGCGGCCACGGCAGCTCGCGGGCGACCTATATGGGCGGCACCGCGATCTGGCGCGCCGCCGACGAGATCATCGACAAGGGCAAGCGCCTTGCCGCCGAGGCGCTCGAAGCCGCCGAAGCCGACATCGATTTTGCCGACGGCGCGTTTGTCGTGGCCGGCACCGACCGCCGCATCGCGCTTCTCGACGTGGCGGCGCTGGCGCGCGCGGCCGGCGCGCCGCTCGACACCTATTACGCCTGGACGCGGGAATGGATGACCTTCCCGAACGGCGCGCACGTCGCCGAGATCGAGATCGACCGCGACACCGGCCGGGTCTCTCTCGCGCGCTATACCGCGGTCGACGATTACGGCGTTCTCGTCAACCCGATGATCGCCGCGGGCCAGGCGCACGGCGCGATCGCGCAGGGCGTCGGGCAGGCGCTGTTCGAGCACGCGGTCTACGACCCCCGATCGGGCCAGCCGCTCGCCGGCTCGCTGTTGGATTACGCCCTGCCGCGCGCCGACGACCTGCCGGGTTTCGCGCTCGCCTTCAACCCGACGCGGTGCACGACCAACCCGCTCGGCGTCAAGGGCTGCGGCGAGGCCGGCGCGGTCGGCGCGTTCCCGGCCGCCGCCGCCGCGATCCTCGACGCATTGGCGCCGTTCGGCGTCACCGAGCTGGCCGGACCCGCCACCCCGGAGCGGATCTGGCGGGCGTTGAGGCGCTGAGCCGGTTCGCTATCGGCGGCGCGCTCAAGGGCGGCGCACCGCTTTCTCGATCCGGCGGTCGGGGATCAGCCACAACAGAGCCACCAGGACATAGATCGCGTCCGCGATGCGCGGGTCGAGCAGCGCCGACAGGATGCCGGCGACGTAAAACACCGGCGAAATCTTGCCCTTGAAGTCGCGGCCGATCGCCCGCGCCAGCGCCGAGTCGCGGCCCTCCCGGCGCAGGATCGCCCATTGCAGCCCGTACCAGGCGAGCGCCGGCATCAGCAATGCGACGCCGTAAATGGCGGTCGGGAGCGGGGCGAAATGGTTCTCGCCCATCCACCCGGTCGCGAAGGGGATCAGCGACAGCCAGAACAGCAGGTGCAGGTTCGCCCACAGCATCACGCCGTCGACATGCCGCACCAGATGGAAGAAGTGGTGATGGTTGTTCCAGTAGATGCCGACATAGACAAAGCTGAGAACGTAACTGAGGAAAACCGGCGTCACCGTCGCCAAGGCGTTCAGGCTGGCGTCATGGGGCACCTTCAACTCCAGAACCATGATGGTAATGATGATGGCGATGACGCCGTCGGTGAATGCCAGCAACCGGCCCTTTTCCACCGCCTGCTCCCTTGCCACGGCTGAAATCGGGCATGCTTGAGTGAGGAAAGCGGCGGAATACGCTCCGCTATTCCGCCCTACGGTTCGATGTAGGGCGGAACCCCGCAGGCGAACTTCCGGTATGGCCTGTCTCGCCAAATCATGACCGCCGAGCCAGAAAGATAGTCCGCAGAGCAGCGTATTCCGCCGCTTTCGCGGTGCAACGGATTCATGCAAGCGGGCCGAACGCGCGCGGCGCGAGACCGGCGTGGAACCAGGTCATGAAGCTGACGATGTCGAAGACCGGCAGCGCGAGCCGTTCGCCGAGGGCGCGTGCATAGGGGGCCATGTTGGTGCATTCGAGCACGACGGCGCCCACCTCGGGATGATCGCGCAAGAGCGTCTGTCCGGCCTCCAGGATGTCCGCCTCGGCCGCCGCGACGTCGAGTTCGGGCTCGTCGCCGAGGATCGCGCGGGTGAATTCGCGGCCGCCCTCGGTGCCCATGACCGGCGTGTCGGGCGCCGCCCCGGCCGTGCGCAGATGATCGGGCGAGAGGTCGGCGGCGCTGATGGTCAGGATGCCCGCCCGCTTTCCCGGCGGCAATAATCTCTCGACAAACGGCACCTGCAGGAGGCTCGAAACTGCGACCGGAACGCCGACCTGGCGCGCGATCTCCGTCTGATAGAGCGCGAGAAAGCCGCAGCTCGTGGTGATGCCGTCGGCGCCGAGGGCGACAAGTTCCCGCGCGGCGTCGACAAAGGCCGGCAATAGCCCCTCGGCGCGGTTGCGCACGACGCGCTCGGGCGAGGCGCCCGTGACCGCCTTGTAGAGCACCGGGAAGGGCCAGGTGCCGGCATTGCCGATATCGCCGGGGATGCGCGGGAAGCGCGTCTCGAGCAGAAGGATGCCAAGACGGGCGCCGTAGACCCCCTTTCCGCCCTGCGCTTTGCGATTGTATGGCATCGCCGCCTCCTGCCGGAAAACCCGCCGCGGCGCCCATTAGCGCATCCCCCGCCGCCGCCGTGCAAGCGAGAAGCCGCCCGCCGGGTGGCGAGGGCGCGGTGGATGCACTAGATATCTCGTGTCCTCTCCCCTCTCCCGTCGGGAGAGGGATTTTCGTTGCGATCGGGGTCCGATGTGGATGCGCAGCCTGCCGTGACCGCCCTGCCCGCCTCCGTCGATGCGACATTGGCGATGCTGGGGAGCGCCGATTACGTCGCCGACCGAAGCCTGGCGACCGCGGTGCATCTCGCTCTGCACCTGAAGCGGCCGCTGTTTCTCGAAGGCGAAGCCGGGGTCGGCAAGACCGAGATCGCCAAAGTGTTGGCGACGGCGCTGTCGCGCCGGCTGATCCGGCTGCAATGCTATGAGGGGCTCGACGTCGCCGCGGCGGTGTATGAGTGGGACTACGCGCGGCAGATGGTCGAGATCCGCCTCGCCGAAGCGGCCGAGGAGGAGCGCAGCGAGATCGAGAGCACGATCTTTTCCGACCGCTTTCTGTTAAAGCGTCCGCTGTTGCAGGCCCTGGAGCCTGACATCGCCGGGCCGCCGGTCCTATTGATCGACGAGCTCGACCGCACCGACGAGCCGTTCGAGGCTTTTCTCCTCGAAATCCTCTCCGACTTCCAGGTGACGATCCCGGAGATCGGCACGGTCCGCGCGCAGGAGCCGCCGATCGTCATCATCACCTCGAACCGCACGCGCGAGATCCATGACGCCTTAAAGCGGCGCTGCTTCTACTATTGGGTCGATTACCCGAGCGCGGCGCGCGAACTCGAAATCCTGAAAAAGAAGGCGCCCGGCGCCGGCGAGCGCCTGTCGCATCAGGTCGTCGCCTTTGTCCAGGAATTGCGCCGGATGGATCTGTTCAAACTGCCGGGCATCGCCGAGACGATCGACTGGACCGAGGCGTTGATGCAGCTCGACGCGCTCGAACTGACGCCGCAGGCGATCAACGACACCCTGGGCGTCCTTCTCAAATACCAGGACGACATCGCCCGCATCCAGGGCAGCGAGGCCGCCCGGCTATTAGAGCAGGTCAAGGCCGAAGCCGCCGCCGCCCGGACCTCGGCCGATGCCGAATAAAATGATTTCACCACAGAGACACAGAGAGCACAGAGAGAATAATTTTGCGCGCCTTTGGCACGCTATTCTTTCTTTCTCCGTGTTCTCTGTGTCTCTGTGGTGACTTTTCAATGCCACAACCCGACGGGCGGCTGCTCGCCAATCTGATGCACTTCGCCCGCACCTTGAGGGCGGCGGGGCTGCCGGTCGGGCCCGGCAAGGTCATCGACGCGGTCGCCGCGGTCGAGGCGGTGGGCCTCGCCGACCGGCGCGATTTCTACTGGACCTTGCACGCGGTCTTCGTCAACCGGCCGGATCAGCGGCTCATCTTCGACCAGGCGTTCCACGTCTTCTGGCGCAACCCCGACCTGCTCAAACGGATGATGGGGCTGGTCCTGCCCCAGATCGCGATCGAGGGCGAGCCCGACCGGGGCGCCGAGATGCTGCGCCGCCTCGCCGAGGCGCTCTCTCCCGGCGGCGGGGAAGAGCGCGAACCGCAGGAAAGCGAGGTCGAATTCGACGCGGCGATGACCTTTTCCGACCGCGAGCGGCTGCGCGGCATGGATTTCGAGAAGATGTCTCTCGAAGAGATGGCGCGCGCCAAGGCCGCGATCGCCCGCCTCGCCTTGCCGATCGCGGACGTGCCGACGCGCCGCTTCGCCCCCGACCGGCACGGCGCCCGCGCCGATCTGCGCGCCACCTTGCGCGCCTCATTGCGCTCGGGCGGGCTCGTCGAACTGAAGCGCAAGAGCCGTCGGCGGCGGCCGCCGCCGCTTGTCGTGATCTGCGACATTTCCGGCTCGATGAGCCGCTACAGCCGCATGTTTCTGCATTTCATGCACGCGGTCACCAACGACCGCGACCGGGTCTACAGCTTTGTGTTCGGGACGCGGCTCACGAACATCACGCGCTATCTGAAATATCGCGACGTCGATCTTGCCCTCGAACGGGTCGGCGAGGCGGTCACCGACTGGTCGGGCGGCACCCGCATCGGCCACTGTCTCGCCGCGTTCAACCGGCTGTGGTCGCGCCGGCTGTTGGGACAGGGGGCGATCGTGCTCCTGGTCACCGACGGGCTCGACCGCGACGCCGGCACCGGCCTCGCGCGCGAGATGGACCGCCTGCACCGCTCCTGTCGCCGCCTCTTATGGCTCAACCCGCTGTTGCGTTACGAGGGTTTCGAGCCAAGATCATTGGGCATGAGGGCGATGCTGCCCCATGTCGACGCGTTCCGGCCGGTGCACAACCTCGCCAGCCTCGAAGCCCTGGTCGCGGTGCTCTCCGCACCCGCGAACTCGGCGCCGGGGCGGGGCGGCGCAGCGGCATGGTCAGAGAAGGGAGAGAAGGCGGCATGAGCGACACGGCGGAAATCCTGGAGCAGGCGGCGCGCTGGCGCGAACAGGGAGAGGGGGTCGCCCTGGCGACCGTGGTCAACACCTGGGGGTCTTCCCCGCGCCGCCCCGGCGCCAAGCTCGCGGTCGCCGGGAGCGGCGCCTTTGTCGGATCGGTGTCGGGCGGCTGCGTCGAGGGAGCGGTCGTCACCGAGGCGCTCGAAACCATCCGCGACGGCAAGCCGCGGCTGTTGAAATTCGGCGTCACCAACGATCAGGCCTGGGAAGTCGGCCTTGCCTGCGGCGGCAAGATCGAGATCTTTGTCGAGCGCGTGCGATGAAGGAAGATTTTCTCGACGCAATCCTCGCTGCCGGTCGGGAAAGCCGCTCGGTCGCGCTCGCCACCGATCTGGCGAGCGGTCGTCAGCTCCTCCTCGACCGCGGGCGCTTCGCAGGCGATCTCGAACTCGACGAACCCGCGCGCGAGGCGGTGCACAAGGCGCTCGCCGCCGACCGCAACACGACGATCGAGAGCGCGGCGGGACAGGTCTTTATCGAGGTGTTCAGCCCGCCGCGGCGGTGCTTTGTCGTCGGCGCCGTCCACATCGCGCAGCCTCTGGTCGAGATGCTGGCCCTCGCCGAATACCGTCCGATCGTCGTCGATCCGCGCGAATCCTTTGCCACGACGGCGCGCTTTCCCAGCGTCGAACTGACGACCGAATGGCCGGACGAGGCATTGGAGCGATTGAAACCCGACCACCGCTCGGCGGTGGTGACCTTGACCCACGATCCCAAGCTCGACGACCCGGCATTGGCGGTGGCATTGCGCTCCGATTGCTTCTACATCGGCGCGCTGGGCTCGCGCCGCACCCATGCCGCGCGCTGCCGCCGCCTCACCGAACTGGGCTTCAGCGAGGCCGAACTCCAGCGCATCCGCGGACCCGTCGGGTTGGCGATCGGGGCGGTGTCGCCGGCCGAGGTCGCGGTCTCGATCCTGGCGCAGATGACGCAGGTCTTGCGCCAGGGTCAGGAAGCGGAACCGGCATGAAATTCGGGGAAATCGCAGTCGCCGAGGCCGAAGGGACGATCCTCGCGCACAGTCTGAAGTTCGGGACCACGGCGCTGAAGAAAGGGCGCGTGCTGTCGCGCGCCGACGTCGAGGCGCTCGCCGCCGCCGGGCTCAACGAGATCACCGCCGCCCGGCTCGATCCCGGCGAGGTCGGCGAGAATGAAGCGGCGCAGCGCATCGCCGCCGCGGCCGCCGGACCCGGCATCAGCCTCGCCCCGCCCTTTACCGGCCGCGCCAACCTTTTCGCCGAGGCGAAGGGCGTCCTCGTCTTTGATCGTGAGCGGCTCGACCGACTCAACCTCGTCGACGAGGCGGTGACGCTCGGGACCCTGCCGCCCTTTGCCGTCGTCGCGCCGCGCCAGATGGTGGCGACGGTCAAGATCATCCCGTTCGGCGTCCCGGCGCCGGCGGTCGAATATTGCGCCGCGGCCGCCGCCGCAGGCGGGCCGCTGTTGCGCGTCGCGGCCTTCCAGCCGCATGCGGTGGGTCTGGTGCAGACCCGCCTGCCCGGTCTCAAGGAGAGCATCCTCGACAAGACCCGCGAGGCGACCGAAGCCCGCCTCGCTGCGCTCGGTTCGCGGCTCGTCTGGGAAGCGCGCTGCGATCATGCGGCGGCGGCGCTGGCGCCGTTGATCGGCGCGGCAATCGAGCACGGCGCCGACATCGTCTTTGTCCACGGCGCCTCGGCGATCGTCGATCGCCGCGACGTGATCCCGGCGGCGCTCGTCGCGGCCGGCGGGCGGATCGATCATTTCGGCATGCCGGTCGACCCGGGCAATCTGTTGCTGTTGGGCCGGCTCGGCGAGCGGATCGTGCTCGGATTGCCGGGCTGCGCCCGCTCGCCCAAGGAGAACGGCTTCGACTGGGTATTGCAGCGCCTCGTCGCCGGCCTGCCGGTCGGACCCGCCGAGATCATGCGGATGGGCGCCGGGGGCCTGCTCGCTGAGATCCCGTCGCGCCCGTTGCCCCGCGCCGAAGCGCGTCCAATGCCGGAGCCAAAGCCGCAGCCCCAAGGCTCGCGCATGACCGGTCCGCGCATCGCCGTCCTGCTCCTGGCCGCCGGACAGTCGAGCCGGATGGGCGGCCCCAACAAATTATTGTTGCCGGTGGGCGGCGTGCCGATGGTGGCGCGCGTGGCGCAGCGGCTCCTGGCCGCGCGCGCCCGGCCGGTCGTCGCCGTGCTCGGCAAGGACGCCGATGCGGTCGACGCCGCGCTCGGCAAACTGCCGGTCGAGCGCGTCCGCAATCCCGATTTCGCCCAGGGGCTGTCGAGTTCGCTGAAGCGCGGGATCGCCGCATTGCCACAGGAGGTCGACGGGGTCGTCGTCTGCCTCGGCGACATGCCGCTCGTCACCGGGCGTCATCTCGAACGCCTGATCGGCGCCTTCAACCCGCTCGAAGGCCGCGCGATCATCGTGCCGACCCGGCGCGGCAAGCGCGGCAACCCGGTCTTGTGGGGGAGGCGCTTCTTCCCGGAAATCGCCGGACTGGCTGGCGATGTCGGAGCCAAGCACCTGATCGGCGAGCATGCCGAACTGGTCGCCGAAGTCGAGATGGACGACGACGCGGTCCTCGTCGACATCGACACCCCCGACGCGCTCGCCGCCTTCGAGCGCGGCGCCCGCCCCTCGGCGGCATAAGCCTCGCGACCGGCCTTTGCCCCTCACCCTCCCGCGCTTTCAGCGCGGGTCCCTCCCTCTCCCTCCCCGGGCTTGACCCGGGGATCACGGGGTGAGGGGCTCGATCAGCGGATCGCGTTGGCGATCAGGTAATCGGCAAAATCGGCCGGCTTCAATTTGATCTGGACGCGGTCGCTTTCGCCGGCCAGCGCCCGCTTGACGACGATGTGGTTCTCGACCCGCTCGGCGGACAGCCGGAAAATCCCGGCTGCGCCTTTGAGCTTGGGGTAGAGGTTCGGGTCGATCGCCTTTTCCTTGCGGCCGAGCCGGTCGAGCGCCTCGGCCTCGGTCAAGCCCTCCACCGGTTGCTGGCGCACGATCGTCCAGTCGGTCTCGCCGGCCCAGCCGGCGGCGGCGAGCGCCTTCGGAGAGTCCTCGCCGACCCCGACCTTGTAGACGTGCCGGCCGAAGCCGACGTCGGACGCCCAGCGGGCAAGCTTCGCGCTGCGGGCCACATAGAGAAACGCCATTCGCCGCTCCCTCCTGCCGGCGATTCGCAATCGGGAATAGCGCCGCCGGTCCGGCCGTTAACCGGGATCCGCCCGCCAGAGAACCGCCGGAGCGCCGTCATGCCGCTCGTGATCGGAGCCGCCACCGTCGCCAGCACACTGTTGAGCATGGCCTGCGGCCAGATCAACACCGGATTCGAGGCGCTGGGCGTCCTTCTCGCTGCGGTTGTTCTGATGACGATACGCCAGGAATGATCGCCGCCCTGCGCGCCGTTCAACCAGTGCGCCAGTTCGTCGCAGGACCCTAATTTTTTTGCTCCGGAATCAAACTCCTGGCACGGTATTTCTGTCTCCGCTGCCGTTTACGAAGTGACACAAAGCGAAACATTCCGTTAAACTCCCCGTCCGCACCTTCTGACAAGGCAAGTGGCGGAGTCACGAGGAATGAGGGGATGTATTACTGCGGGGGCAATTCTCGTATTTGGTTTGTTGATCGGTGCCCAGGCATGGGCATTGGGACTTGATCCGGCCTTTCAAGGAGGGTTACTGGGCCCGCAACGGGCGATGGGGGTGGTGGTCTGGAGTCACGGGCGTTCGATCAGTTACGAAGACTATAAATCGCCCAATCCGCCTTATCTCGAAGCTTTGCGCCAAGCCGGCTGGGATGTATTGCGCTTCGACCGGCTGCGCGACCAGGACACGTTGGGGGAAAGCTCGCGCCGCCTCGCGTTCGACGCCGACCGCTTGAAAAAGGAGGGATATCGGCGCGTCGTCCTCGCCGGCCAGTCCTTTGGCGCCTTCTTGTCATTGATGGCGGCCGATCGCTCGAACGGGGTCGATGCGGTGGTGGCGACCGCGCCGGCCGCCTTTGGCAGCTTCGACGAATTCTATGATTCGTGGCGGCTCAACGCGACCCGGCTTTATCCGATCCTGGAAAAGGTCAAGCGGGCGCGGGTCATGCTGTTCTATTTCCATGACGACGACTTCGATCCGGGCGGACGCGGCGCCCGCTCGCGCACGATCCTCCAGCAGCGCGGCCTGCCCTTTGCCGTCATCGATCAGCCCCAATTTCTGACCGGCCACTGGGCCTCGGGGACCGGGCTGTTCATGCGTCGGTTTGCCGGCTGCATCGGCAACTTCATCGCCGACGACGCGCTCAAGGGCGAATTCTCGTGCGAGCCGATCTGGGGGAACGAACCGAGCGCCGATCTGAACCTGCCGAGCGAACTGGTCCATCCGCACCATCCGGTCAAGGCGGCGCTCGCCGGCAGCTCGCCCAGGGTGACGAGCGCGGTCGAACCGGCGCCGGTGCGCGAGGCCTGGTACGGGCTCTACCCGAACGGCCGCGAGGTTCTGCTCGCCGTCGAGACCGTCGACGGCAACCATTTGACCGCGGTCTATGCCATCGGTCCCGGGATCCAGAAGGGCGAACCGGCCGAATGGAGCCGACGCAAAGGCAGCCTGCGCCACGGCGAATTCGTCTTTGCCGAGCCCGGCAAGAGCACCTTGCGCTTCCGGCCGCGCGACGATGGCGGGCTCGAAGCCACCTGGACCTCGAGCGACGGCAAGTTCTCGATGGAGGCGGGCATGCGGCGCATCGACCCGAACGACTTCCTGCGCCGCGGGATGTCGGGCAGCAGCCGTCAGCCCCAGTAGCGGCCGCTGCTGCCGATCGCCACGGTGACGAGGCCGAGGACGAGGTTGATCGCGACGATCCAGCGGATCTGCGCGAGCTGCCTTCCGCCCTCGGTCCAGTCCCTCCGCGCAATGGCGGCGCGCAAGCGCCGCCACGGCGCGAAATAAAGGTGCAGGAACAGCAGGATCATCACCCAGCCGATCCCCTGCATCAGCTGCACGTGCAGGCCGATCCCGGCAAATCCGGCAAAGACGCCGACCACCATCGCATAGCCGCTCGCCAACAGCAGCGCGATCGCGAAGAGGACCCAGCCGAAGAACCGGGCGAGGGTGCGCTCCCATAGCATCAGCCGCAGCTCGGGTTCGAGCCGCACGGCGGCCGGCCGCAGCGCCAGATAGGCAAAGAACATGCCGCCGACCCAGACGACCGCGGCAATCGTGTGCACGATCAAGGCGGCGGTCGCGATCTCAGCCGTTTCGTTCATCGCTCAATCGCCATAGGCCGGATAGTGCCGGGCGAGCCCGCCAAAGGCGTCAACAAGGCGCCCGCGCCACAGGGCGACCGGATCATCCGCGGCGAGGAGCGCGAAATCGCTGATCGCGCGCGCCCATTGAAAGGCGCCGAAGACGATGTAATCGGCATAATTCGGCCCCGCGCCGCCGAGAAAGGGCTGGCGTTCGACGGTGCGCCGCAGCGGCGCGAGGCTCGCGCGGAAGGCGGGCAGGCGCGCATCGCGGTCGGCGACGCTGTCCTCCAATGTCATGCCGAGCCGCTCCTCGCGCGAGCGCCGGAAATAGTCCCGGTCCTGGGGTGCGACGTGACGCCAGATGTCGAGGACGACAAAGCGGATCAGCGCCGCGTGCACGACCGTTTCGGTCCAGTTGGCGACAAACTGAGAGAGCGCCCGCCCGCTCGGCCCGCCGAACAGCGACGGCCGGTCGGTGTAGCGGGCCTCCAGATCGTCGGCGATCGCGCCCGAATCGGACACGACCCGCTCGCCGTCGCAGACGACCGGGACGCGCCCCTGTCCGGAAAAGGCGATTCGATCCTTTTCGGTAAAGCGCCACGGCACGGTCTCGAAGGCGAGCCCCTTATGGGCGAGGGCCATCCGGGTGCGCCAGCAATAGGGGCTGAACCGGCGCTCGGCTTCCGCCCCGGCGAGATCGTAAAGGATGATGGCCATCCGCTCCTCCGTAAAATAGGACGCACAGCCGGCGGCCTGCCCCCATCCCGACCCTTCCCCGTGGACACGGGGGAGGGAGATTCTCGTCCCCTCCCCCGCATGCGGGGGAGGGACAGGGTGGGGGCTATTACTATGGCGGCCCGGCGGCCGCTCGGAAAGGGCGGCCGCTCGCCTTGCCGTCCCGCCTCTGCGTGCTATAACCGCCTCCTCGGCTGAGGAGGGAGCAAGTGCCTACCGTCTTCGTGCTGAACGGCCCCAATCTGAACCTGCTCGGGGTGCGCGATCCCGCCCTTTACGGTCACGACACGCTCGCCGACATCGAGGGGCGCTGCCTCGGCCGCGCCGCCGCGCTCGACCTTGAGATCGAGTTCCGGCAGACCAACCACGAGGGGCAGCTCGTCGACTGGATCCACGAAGCGCGCGATTCGGCCGACGGCATCGTGCTGAATGCCGGGGCGCTGACGCACACCTCGGTCGCGGTGTTGGACGCCTTGCTCGCGGCCGAATTGCCGGTCATCGAGGTGCACCTGTCGAACATCTTCCGGCGCGAGAGCTTCCGCCACCATTCCTACGTCAGCCTGGCGGCGCGCGGGGTGATCTGCGGTCTGGGGGCGCAGGGCTACGAGCTTGCCCTCGAAGCGATCGCCGGCCTTATCGAAGCCGAGCCGGACGAGGCCGGTCGGTGAAGTTCGGCGGCCGGCGCCTGCCGCTGCTGCCCGATCCCGAGCTGATCCGCAGATTGGCCCGATTACTGGCCGAGACCGGCCTCAGCGAGATCGAATACAGCGTCGGCGCGTGCCGCATCCGCGTCGCGCGGAGCGGCGAGCGGGCCGCCGCACCCCTGCCCGCGCCAGCCGCCGTCCTGGCCGAAGCCAGCCCGCAAGCGGCCGAGGCGAGCCTTGCCGAGCACCCCGGCGCGATCAAATCGCCGATGGTCGGAACCGCCTATCTGGCGCCGCAGCCCGGTACGCCGCCCTTTGTCCGCCCCGGCGATGAGGTCGCCGCCGGCCAACCCCTGCTGATCATCGAGGCGATGAAGGTCATGAACCAGATCCGCGCGCCGCGCACCGGCCGCGTCGAGCGCATCCTGGTCAGGGACGGCGAGCCGGTCGAATACGGCGCGGTCCTGATGCTACTCGCGTGATGTTCGAGAAGGTCCTGATCGCCAACCGCGGCGAGATCGCCCTGCGCGTCCACCGCGCCTGCCGCGAGATGGGAATCAAGACGGTGGCCGTCCACTCGACCGCGGACGCAAAGGCGATGAATGTGCGGCTCGCCGACGAGACCGTCTGCATCGGGCCGCCGCCGGCCCGCGACAGCTATCTGAACGTCGCGGCGATCCTGTCGGCGGCGACGGTCACCGGCGCCGACGCGATCCATCCCGGGCTCGGCTTCCTGTCGGAGAACGCCGATTTTGCCGAAGCCGTCGCCGAGCACGGCTTCACCTTTATCGGCCCCTCCCCCGAGCACATCCGGGTGATGGGCGACAAGGTGGCCGCCAAACAGACGGCGCGCCGCCTCGGCCTGCCGACGGTGCCGGGCTCGGCGGAGGCGGTGCAATCCCTCGCCGCCGCCGAAGCCGCGGCGGCGGCGATCGGCTACCCGGTGCTGATCAAGGCGTCGGCCGGCGGCGGCGGGCGCGGCATGAAGATCGCCCGCAACCGCGGCGAGTTGGCCCAGATGCTGCCGGTCGCGCAGAGCGAGGCGGCGGCGTTCTTCGGCTCGGGCGCGGTCTATCTCGAACGCTGGCTCGAACGCCCCCGCCACATCGAAGTCCAGATCCTCGGCGACGGCAATGGGGGCGTCGTCCATCTCGGCGAGCGCGACTGCTCGTTGCAGCGCGCCCATCAGAAGATGGTCGAGGAGACCGCCTCCCCCGGCCTCGATCCCGATTCGCGTGCGCGCCTCCTCGCGCGGGTTGCGGCCGCAATGCGGGAATTGCGCTACAAGGGCGCCGGCACGCTCGAATTCCTCTATGAGGACGGCGAATTCTACTTCATCGAGATGAACACGCGCCTTCAGGTCGAGCACCCGATCACCGAGATGGTCAGCGGCATCGACATTGTGCGCGAGCAACTGCGCATCGCCGCCGGCGCCCCGCTCGGCTATTGCCAGGACGAGGTCCAGATCGCGGGCCACGCCATCGAATGCCGCATCACCGCCGAGAACCCGCAGAGCTTCCTGCCGTCGCCGGGCCGGGTCACCGACTACCACGCCCCCGGCGGGCTGGGCGTCAGGGTCGACAGCGCGCTCTATCAGGGCTACGAGGTGCCGCCCTTCTACGACAGCCTGATCTCCAAACTGGTCATCCACGGCCGCACCCGCGGCGAATGCCTGATGCGATTGCGCCGGGCGCTCGAGGAATATGTGATCGGCGGCATCGAGACGACGATCCCGCTGCACCAGCGCCTCGTCGACGCCGCCCCGTTCATCGCCGGCGATTACCACGTCCACTGGCTCGAAGACTTTGTCGCGGAGGGGTGATCCGATCGCCAGAAAGCCCGTGCGCCTGACGCCCGAGATCCTCGTCGCCGCCTATGCCGCGGGGATCTTTCCGATGGCCGAATCGGCGGACGATCCCGAATTGTTCTGGGTCGAGCCGCAGCGCCGCGGCATCCTGCCGCTCGACGCCTTCCACGTGCCGCGGCGGCTGCGTCGGGTGGTCCGGCACGGCGGCTTTGCGGTGCGCGTCGATAGCGCCTTTGAGGCGGTCATGCGCGGCTGCGCCGAGATGAGCGACAAGCGGCCGAATACCTGGATCAATGACGAGATCCTGCGGCTCTACGGGGCGCTCCATCGGCAGGGCGCGGCGCACAGCGTCGAATGCTGGCGCGAGGGGGAGCTGGTCGGCGGCCTCTACGGCGTCTCGCTCGGGGCCGCGTTTTTTGGCGAAAGCATGTTCAGCCGCGCGACCGACGCCAGCAAGGTGGCGCTCGTCCATCTGGCGGCACGTTTGCGGTGCGGCGGCTACCGGCTGCTCGACACCCAGTTTTTGACGCCGCATCTCGCCCGCTTCGGTGGCATCGAGATCCCCCGCGGCCGCTATCGGCGATTGCTCGCCGAGGCGCTCGCCGGCTCCGCCGCCTTCCCCGCGGCGGAACTGGGCGGCGAGGAGGCGCTCGCCGCCTTGCAGGCAAGCAATTCGACGTCATAGACCGGGTGCTGCAATGCCGACAGCGCCGGGCTCGACGCGAACATCCAGCCGCTGAACAGACGCCGCGCCGGCGCGTCGCGGCGGGCCTCGTCGATCTGCAGAAAGGCCGCGCTCTCCGGGCGGTCTTCGGGCGGGTTGGTCGCGCATTCGCGCACCGTGATCGACAAGGTGCCAAAGCGCACCGGCGTCCCGACCGGCGCGGCGAAATCGGAGATGCGCGCCGTGACCTTGTCGAGGCCCTGCAACACCGCGACCGGCTCTTGGATCATTGCATCCTCGGCCCGGGCCGAGGCCGGTAAAGCAATAAGGGCCAGCATCAGGACGGCGAAGCCCCTCACCCCAACCCTCTCCCCGCAAGCGGGGAGAGGGAGGGACCCGCGCCCCCCGGGTCCGCGCCAAGCGCGGCCCGAGGACAGGCTCCGGCGTGGGAGGGTGAGGGGCGACACGGAACCGGCCTCAGCTCTTGCGGTACGGATTGACGAGGCCGCCCAAGAGGTCGGCCAGGACTTGCCGGACCTGCCGTTCGTCGCAGCCGATCAGGACCGCGTCCTCGAAGGCCTCCTGCGCCAGAGCCTTCAATTCGGCAAGGTTTTCGTTCAACACCTTGATCTTCTCGACGCAGGACACGGGCTCGCCTTCCGGCGTGCGCCAGATCGGAAATTCCTCCGGCCCGCTATCCGCCATTGCTCGCGATCCCTTATTTGAGCCCGCCCGGCGCCGGCGCCCCCTCGCCTGACTTCTTCGCCGCGCCGGCCGGCGAATACATCATCTGGCCGATCAGGTCTTCGAGGCTGACCGAGGCCTGGGTGTATTTGATCCGGCCGCCCGGCGGGAGCGTCTTGTCCGCACCGCCCGGAACCAGTTCGATGTATTTGTTGCCGAGGAGACCGGGCGAGGCGATCTTGGCGACCGTGTCCTCGGGCAGTTTGTACTGCTGCTCGATTGTCATGTGAACGGTGGCGAGAAAGGTCTTGGGATCGAGCGTCTCTGCGGTCACGCTGCCGATCTTGACCCCGGCGAGATTGACGTCGCTGCCGATGCTGAGCCCGCCCACACTGCTGAACTGCGCCGTCAGCTGATAGCCCGAAACGCCCCCGACCTGGATCGTCGTATAGGCGAAAAACAGAAACAGCGCGGCCACGGCGAGCACCACCGCGCCCATCACGGTTTCGATCACGTTGCCGCCCATCGGCGCCCGCTGGCGGACGCCGCGCTCAGCCCAGCGCGCGCCTACTCGGGCGTCCACGGCTCGTAATCGCCGGTGGCCGGAGCGCGCACGCCGCCGCGCAGGACTGAGCCGCGCGGGCGATAGGCAAAGGGCGTGCCGGTCATGTTGGGCTGGTGGTCCTTTTCCCAGGGATAACGCCGGCGCGCCTCGGGCCGCGGCACCTCGTCGATCGTGTGGTGCAGCCAGGCGTGCCATTCGGGCGGCACCTTTGAGGCTTCCGGCTGGCCCTGATAGAGGACCCAGCGCTTTTCGCGGCTCGCCCGCCCGCCCCCGCGCGGCAGGGTCCTCCGACCCTTCTCGCGGTAATAGCGGTTGCCGAGCGCGTCGGTCCCGACGAGTTCGCCGCGAAACAATGTCAACAATCGCGTGCCGAGCGTCATCGCTCCATCCCTGCCGCCTCTCCTTGCGGCGCCGGACTATTGCATTCCGGTCCCGGCGGCGTAAAGGGCCGATCCGGCGCGGGATCCCGCTCCCCCTACATCTGGTGTGGCAACTATGACACGGCCACAAGGGAATTTTGACTCTTTGTCTACATTTTGTTGCTATAGGGTCGATGGACGCAATATATTGCTGATCGGCCGTCAGGTCACCGCAACGGGAGGAAAACATGCACATCGCGCGGCGCTTCACCACGGCAGGAGCGGACCCCTATGCGGCGGTCCTGTTCCGCACCGCGAGCAGCGAGATCCGCAATCCCGACGGCTCGCTCGTCTTTGCCGCCGAGGGGATCGAGGTGCCGGCCGAATGGAGCCAGGTCGCCTGCGATATTCTCGCCCAGAAATATCTGCGCAAGGCGGGGGTGCCGGCGCGCCTGAAGCCGGTCGCGGAGCCGGGGGTGCCGGCTTGGCTGCGCCGCCATGTCGCCGATGCCGATTCTCTCGCCGCCCTCCCTGCCGCCGAGCGCGAGGGAGGCGAAACGAGCGCCCGCCAGGTCTTCGACCGCCTCGCCGGGACCTGGGCCTATTGGGGCTGGAAGGGCGGCTATTTCGACGGTGAGGAGGACGCTCGCGCCTTTTACGACGAGATCCGGCTGATGCTGGCGCGCCAGATGGGGGCGCCCAACTCGCCGCAATGGTTCAACACCGGGCTCTTCTGGGCCTACGGCATCGACGGGCCGGCGCAGGGCCATTACTGGGTCGACCACGAGACCGGCGCGGTGCACGCCTCGGAGAGCGCCTATGAGCACCCGCAGCCGCATGCCTGCTTCATCCAGAGCGTCGCCGACGACCTCGTCAACGAGGGCGGCATCATGGATCTGTGGGTCCGGGAGGCGCGGCTGTTCAAATACGGCTCGGGCTCGGGCTCGAATTTCTCGAAAGTGCGCGGCGAGGGCGAGCGCCTGTCCGGAGGCGGCCGCTCCTCCGGTCTGATGAGCTTTCTGAAGATCGGCGACCGCGCCGCCGGGGCGATCAAGTCGGGCGGCACGACGCGCCGCGCCGCCAAGATGGTCATTGTCGACATCGACCATCCCGACATCGAGGACTTCATCGACTGGAAGGTCGTCGAGGAGCAGAAGGTGGCGGCGCTGGTCGCCGGCTCGAAGCTCGCCGCGCGCCACCTGAGCCGCATCCTCGCCGCCTGCCGGGATTTTGCTGCAACGGGGGAGGCGCGCTTCGATCCGGTGCAAAACCCGGCCTTGAAGCAGGAGATCCGCGCCGCCCGCCGCGCGATGATCCCGGAAAACTATATCCGGCGGGTCATCCAGTTCGCCCGCCAGGATGAGGGCGACATCGATTTCCGCACCTATGACACCGATTGGGATTCCGAAGCCTATCTGACCGTCGCCGGGCAGAATTCGAACAATTCGGTGCGGGTCTCGAACGCCTTTCTCGCCCGCGTCGCCGAAGGCGGCTCATGGGATCTGGTGCGCCGCACCGACGGCAAGGCCGCCAAGAGCGTGCCGGCGCGCGCGTTGTGGCAGAAGATCGCCTATGCCGCCTGGGCCTCGGCCGATCCCGGACTGCAGTTCGACACGACGATCAACGAATGGCACACCTGCCCAGCCAGCGGCCGCATCAACGCCTCGAACCCGTGCTCGGAATACAATTTTCTCGACGACACGGCGTGCAATCTCGCCTCATTGAACCTGCTGGCGTTCCGCCGCGTGAGCGGAGGTTTCGACGTCGACGGCTTCCGCCATGCCGTGCGGCTGTGGACCCTGGTGCTCGAAATCTCGGTGATGATGGCGCAGTTCCCCTCGCGCGAGATCGCCCGCCTGTCCTACGCCTTCCGCACCTTGGGCCTCGGCTATGCCAATCTCGGCGGATTGTTGTTGGCGCTGGGCCTTCCCTATGACAGCGATCCCGGCCGCGCCTTGTGCGCCGCGATCACCGCCCTGTTGACCGGGACGAGCTATGCCGCCTCGGCCGAGATCGCCGGCGTGCTCGGCCCCTTCCCCGGCTGGCCGGAGAACCGCACGGCGATGCTGCGCGTCATCCGCAACCACCGCCGCGCCGCGCACGGCGAGAGCGAGGGCTACGAGGGGCTGTCGATCCTGCCGGTGCCGTTCGACGCGGCAAAATGCCCGGATCCCGCACTCGCCCGCGCCGCCCGCGACAGTTGGGACGAGGCGCTGCGGCTTGGCGAGCGGCACGGCTTCCGCAACGCCCAGACGACCGTGCTCGCGCCGACCGGCACGATCGGCCTCGTCATGGATTGCGACACGACCGGGATCGAGCCCGATTTCGCGATCGTCAAATTCAAGAAGCTCGCCGGCGGCGGCTATTTCAAGATCATCAACCGCGCCGTGCCGCAGGCTTTGCAAAGTCTCGGCTATGGCGCGGACGAGATCGCCGCGATCGAGCGCTACGCGCTCGGCCGCGGCACGCTCAAGGGCGCGCCGGCGATCAACCACGAGACCCTCGCCGAAAAGGGCTTCGACGCGGCGGCGCTGGCCGCGATCGAGGCGGCATTGCCGACCGCCTTCGACATCAAATTCGCCTTCAACAAATGGACCCTGGGCGAAGCTTTCTGTACCGGGCTCCTGGGGCTCGACGCGGCGGCGCTCGACCGCCCGGGTTTCGACCTGCTCGCCGCCCTGGGCTTCAGCCGGGCCGAGATCGAGGCCGCCAATCTGTGGTGCTGCGGCGCGATGACGCTCGAAGGGGCGCCCCATCTCGATCCCCGGCATCTGCCGGTCTTCGACTGCGCCAACCCGTGCGGCCGCCAGGGTCGGCGCGCACTCTCGGTCGACAGCCATATCCGCATGATGGCGGCGGCGCAGCCCTTCATCTCGGGTGCGATCTCGAAGACGATCAACATGCCGAACAGTGCGACGGTCGAGGACTGCGCCGCCGCCTACAAACTGTCCTGGCGGCTCGGATTGAAGGCGACGGCGCTCTATCGCGACGGCTCGAAACTGTCGCAGCCCCTGGCCTCGACCCTGCTGGGCGAGGACGAGGAGGCCGAGGACGAGGCGGCGGCCCTGTTCGCGGAGCCGCCGGCGGCGCGCGCCCCGCGCCTTGCCGAGCGCATCGTCGAACGGGTGGTCGAGCGCACGGTCCAGGGCGGCGAGCGCCGACGCCTGCCCAACCGGCGCAAGGGCTACACGCAGAAGGCGATCGTCGGCGGCCACAAGGTCTATCTGCGCACCGGCGAATACGAGGACGGACGGCTCGGCGAAATGTTCCTCGACATGCACAAGGAGGGCGCTGCCTTCCGCTCGTTGATGAACAATTTTGCCATTGCGATCTCGATCGGCCTGCAATACGGCGTGCCGCTCGAAGAATTCGTCGAGGCCTTCACCTTCACCCGCTTCGAGCCGTCGGGGATAGTCGAGGGCAATGACGCGATCAAGATGGCAACCTCGATCCTCGACTACATCTTCCGCGAACTGGCGATCTCCTATCTCGACCGCGGCGACCTCGCCCATATCGAGCCCGGCGACCTGTTGCCCGACACGGTCGGCCGCGGCGAGGCGCAATCGACAATCGAGAACGCCCGCCCCGAAGTCGCCGCGATGATGCGCCGCGTCACCTCGAACGGCTTTGTCCGCAACCGGCTGACCGTGTTGAAAGGCGGCGCAGCCGCGGCGGCAAGCCTCGCCCATGGCGACCTCGCCACCGCCGAGCCGGACGAGATCCCCCTCCCCGAACCCCGCCTCGACCACATCCGCGCCGCCCGCCTGAAGGGCTACGAGGGCGATTCCTGCGAGGAATGCGGCAATTTTACCCTCGTGCGCAACGGCACCTGCCTCAAATGCGACACCTGCGGGGCGACGAGCGGGTGTTCGTGATCCACTCCGTCTTCACAAGTAAAGGAGATGCCAATGCCGAGGAAATCAATACCTGAAAGGCCGCCGACCCGTCGTGTCAGCAGCGAAGCCGGCAAAGGTCTGGCAACGGGACGGCTGTCGAAAACCGAAGTGCGATCCATCTCAGGTCGAGTTCTATCCGAACGAGCTGCAACAAAAAAGAAGCGGTGAGTGCGTGGAGACCATTGGAGGATTGTACAAAGGTTCGGAGCAGCCATAGATCATGGGGCGGAATAGCGAAGCGTATTCCGCCCTACATTCTGCCCCAAATACGACGCCTGCAGGGCGATGAGCGAGTGTAGTTGACCAATTCAGAGATCAAAACGTGACAGAACTTTTTCTCAAATATTTGAGTTGGCCGGTTGCGGTCATCTTCATCTCATTGGTTCTTGTCCTGGTATTCCGGAAGCCGCTGAGTGAGCTTGTTCGACGTGGCGGCCTGAAAATTACCAAGGAAGGATTGAGCATTGATCAGGCTGCTGTTGCGGCAGTTTCCGTGCAGTCGGAAGCGACTCCGATCGTGAGCACGCTCAAGCTGGATCCGGAAACTGAGCGACAGGTGTCGGAGCTCAAACAGATGGACGTACCTGTTATTATTAGAGAACAAAAATTACGTATTCGTAAAGATTTGGAAAAATTAAGTCTTCTAAATAATAAAGATGAGACTATTGATATTCTTATTCAACATTTAGCAATTCAGCAGCTTCTTTATGCAGTCGAGCGTACGTACAGAATAATATTCGGTAGTCAGATTGCAATACTTAATCATTTGAATGTGAATGATCCCACAACTGAGCGCATAATACAAGTATTTTATGAGGAAGCTGAAACAAAATTTCCAAAAGCCTATGAAAACTATTCATTCGATGCTTACTTAAGTTTTTTAATTAATTCTAACTTACTAATAAAGACAAACAATGTCACTTATATGATTACTCCTCTGGGAAAAGAATTTCTCCAGTGGATGGTCGCCCAAGGAATACCTGATGTAAAGCCCTTTTTATCAATTTTCATTGAGCGCGGCGAGCGTGGCTTTGACCTATTCCATGCACGAGAATGATGCTGAGCCGGTATTCGCAATGATCACCTGCACGCGCTTGCCGACCGCCTGCAGGGCTGCTTCGAGCGCCTCCGGGCGGCTTGCGTGACGGGGATCGAGCAGACGGCGTATCTCCTTCTGATCTTTGCCGAGTCTGGTGGCGAGGTCGGCCGGCGACAAATTCGCCTCGCGCAATGCCAGATAGAGCGCTGCCTTCATCGTATGGAGGGTTGGCAGCGCGATCTGCACCATATCCCCGGGAGTACGTGAGGGGAGCGGGATGTCCTCGCCGCGCTTGATCCGGCCGGCGACGGCTTCTTCGAGACAGTCGGCCGCTTCCGCCAGCGCCTCCTCCCGCGACCGCCCGTCGGTTGCCGCTTCCGGGAAATCGGGAAAGGTCAGCAGGAAAAAGCCGGCCTCGTCTCGCTCGATTTTCGCGGGATATTCGAAGCGCCGCTCCATCGCTCATCCTCTCAAATCGCCTCGGCTCAAACCCAGATCGGCGAGCATTTTGCCGAGCAGCCCCGGCCCGCATTCCTTCCGTCGATCCTTCACGACGGTGAAGCGGTCGCCGTAGTACAGCGTACCATGGCTGCCCTTCCCGCGGGTTTCGTCGAACCGTACCGGCACGCCGCGGGCGGCGCCCAAAGCTCTGATCCGGCGAATGAACTCGCCCGCCGTCATTGGCGCGGGACCGGTCTGTCGAACGCTTGCGTCTGGAGTTACGCCGCCCGCGCGACCTCGATGATCAGGCGCAGGCCGAGCGCGGCGAGCGCGGCTTCGATCTGCTCCATGCGCGACGAATGGCGCAGGTCGAGGACGCGGGCGACCTGCGGCAGATGCCAGCGCAGCCGCCGCGCCAGTTCGGTGCGACCGACGCCCTGTTCACGCATCGCCTCGTAAAGCGCGGTTTTCGCCATGCCGAGCGCCGAGAGCGGTACCAGCGCCTCGCGCGGCCCCGGTTCCGAGGGCGATGGCAATGGTTCATTCCCGGCGATAATAGGGCGAGCGCGGATTCGACCGCATCCTCGGCATGCAGCAAGGCTTCCTCGCGCGTGTCGCCCTCGGTGATCGCCTCGGGCACGTCGCGGAACGTGACCGTGAAGCCGCCGTCCAGGTCCGGGGTCAACAAAGCGGGATAGGCGCGCATCCCAACCTCACTCCAATCCGAGCGGCTTTTTGATTGCGGCAATCGTGCCGTGCTTCATCTCCTTGCGGCTGCCGCGCATCGGCAGGATCGCCCGCCGGCCCGCCCGGCAGGACCTAGAGATGGCCGCCTTTTGCCGGCTCGAAGCGCGCGCCCTGCCGTTCCAGGCATCGCTTGAATTCGGCGCTCGTCACCTGGTGAACATATATGTTCACTCAGGAAGGCGACAAGTTTCCTTCCGAGCCTGCGTCAGTGACAATCTAACCTTTTGGGGCGTCATCATTGCCGCAATACCGATGTTTCCCGCCGCCGCGAGGACGGGCGTCGGCCGAGCTGCGCGCCCGCCGTGCGAAGGAGGCAATGTTTCGTTTATTGACAAATCAGCATTGAATGGGATAGGATTTTGCAAGCTGCAGTCGACAGGATCGGGTCTTATCGGCGCTTCCGCCGGGCCCCTCGGCCGGCCAAGGCAGGCGGGCTGCCGCCGCAGGATGGGCGCCGCCTGCTCTTCACCTGTTATCGACCTGTTTTCTGCCTGGGAAAACAGCCGGAAAGGCAGGCAGGCTGCGGCTAATAGAGTAGGCGCACCTGCTTTTGATCTGTAAAAACAGGTGGAACAGGTGGTTCGAAGCGCCCGCGGCCGCCTGTCCGGCGGCTCTCGGCTTGTTGTCCGGTTCGTAGTAGCAATGTCGATAATCAGAAGGACGGGCGCCCAATCAGATTCGAGTCCGCATATCGACCCAGTCAATTCTCGTGCGGCTCCCGGAGGATCTCGTACAGCGGTTCAAGCGCGCGGTTCCGGCGCAGCAGCGCGGCAAATTCATCGAGCGATTGTTGGAGCAGGCGCTCCCGCCCGACGAAGTCGGCGATGGCGATCTGCTCTACCAGACGGCGCTTGCTGTCGAACAGGACGAGGCGTTGGCGGCGGAGATGGAGGAATGGGAGATTGCCACCATTCGCGACGGGCTGACCCGCTGCCCGCCGGGACGTATGGAATAAACGGGTGCGGCGCCGAGCGTGACCGACGCTGCCAAACATCACGAGGGCTTTGACCGGCAATGAAGTTTACTAGGATTACGATCGATCCGAAACAGATGGGCGGGGTACCTTGCATTCGCGGGCTACGCATCCCGGTGGCAACGGTCCTCGGCATGCTTGCGGATGGGATGGCTGAGGCGGAGATTCTCGCCGCCTATCCCGATCTGGAGCACGAAGACGTCCATGAGGCCCTGCACTATGCCGCCGAAGCCGTGCGGGAGCGCGCATTGCCTCTCGTGGAGCCGTGAAGTTTCTCGTGGATAATGCCTTGTCGCCGTTTGTCGCGGAGCGGTTGCGGCAAGCCGGCCACGATGCCGCGCATGTTCGCGATCACGGTCTCCAGGCCGCGAATGATGAGGAGATTTTCACGCGCGCAGCGGATGAAGACCGCATCCTGATCTCCACCGACACCGATTTCGCCACTCTTCTCGCATTGCGGCGGGAATCCAAGCCATCGGTGATCCTATTCCGAGGAGAGATCAACAGGCGGCCCTTGCGCCAGATAGCCTTGTTGCTTGCCAATTTGCCAAGCCTCGAAGGGGACCTGCTGCAGGGATGTGTGGCCGTCCTCGAAGGATCGCGCATCCGCATCCGTCCGCTGCCGATTTAAGGCCGCCGTCGATAGGAGTCGATTCGGCCGCAGCAGGGGGCTGCTCGCCGCGGCGGATCTGATACCGATTCCCCTCAAGCCAAACCGTCCCCAGCCTGCTAGGCTGGGTTCCTGGCAAACCTGCCGGGAGGACAAGATGCAGTACGGCTTTGGCGCGCCGGTCAGCGGGGCGCTTGCACGGCCGCAGAGCCTGGCGCGGATCGTCGCCGAGGGCGAGGCGATGAGCTACGCTTCCTGCACGATCAGCGACCATGTCGTGATCCCGACCGACATCCATGCCCGCTATCCCTACAGCGACACCGGCGAGTTCCCGTCGCGCTCGCGCGGCGACCGGCACGAGCAACTGACCGCCGCCGCCTTCATCGCCGCCAAGACCTCGCGGCTGAAGCTCGTCACCTCGGTCACGGTCGTGCCGCACCGCCCGGCTGTCCTGCTCGCCAAGATATTGGCGACGATCGACGTCCTCTCCGAGGGTCGGCTCGTCTTCGGCATCGGCGCCGGCTGGATGAAGGAGGAGTTCGAGGCGCTGGGCCTGCCGCCCTTTGCCGAGCGCGGCGCCGTCACCGACGAATATCTCGCCGCCTGCCGCGAATTGTGGACCCGGGACAAGCCCCGCTTTGACGGCAAATACGTCAAGTTTTCCGAGGTCCTGTTCGACCCGAAGCCGGTGCAGCAGCCGCACCCGCCGATCTGGGTCGGCGGCGAGAGCGGCCCTGCCTTGCGCCGCACCGCCAAGCTCGGCGACGGCTGGTATCCGATCGGCACCAACCCGCAATTCCGGCTCGATACGATGAAGCGCTACGAGGCCGGCGTGGCGCGCCTCAAGGGGCTCGTGCGCGAACAGGGACGCGATCCCGCGCAGGTGACGCTTGCCTACCGCGTCACCCAATGGGGCAAGGCGCTTCCCCTGCGCGCCGACGACGGCGAGCGCCGCTTGTTCTCGGGCGAGAACGCCGACATGATCGGCGATCTAAGGGCCTTCCGCGATCTCGGCGTCGCCTATGTCGATTTCAATTTCGAGGGCGCGACCGCCGAACAGATGCTCGACAATATGCGCCGCTTCCGCGAGGACGTGCTGGCGAAGGTCTAGGAAGGAGCGCGAGCCTCCGGCCCGCGTGCGGGCGGGACGCCCGCGCTCCGCAGATAGAGGAGATGCCGTTGCTGAAACTCGGATACAAGGCATCGGCCGAGCAATTCGGGCCGCGCGAATTGTTGGAGTTTTCCTGCCTGGCGGAAGAGCTGGGCTATGATTCGGTGTTCGTCAGCGATCATTTCCAGCCCTGGCGGCACACCGGGGGGCACGCGCCCTACTCCTTTGCCTGGATGGGGGCGCTGGGGGCGCGCACGCGCCGGATCACGATCGGCACCAGCGTCGTGACCCCGACCTTCCGCTATCACCCCGCGATCGTCGCGCAGGCGGTCGGCACATTGGGAGAAATGTTCCCGGGCCGCGTCGTGCTCGGCATCGGCACCGGAGAGTCGTTGAACGAGGTGCCGGCGACCGGCATCAAATGGCCGGGCTTCAAGGAGCGGCAGGGACGATTGCGCGAGTCGGTGATGCTGATGCGCCGGCTGTGGAGCGAGGAGCGGGTCAGCTTCGAGGGGCAGTATTACCGCACCGAGAAGGCGACGATCTACGACCGGCCCGACCAGCCGGTGCCGATCTGGATCGCCGCCTCGGGGCCGACCGCGGCGGCGATGGCGGGGGAGCTCGCCGACGGCTTCATCTGCACCAGCGGCAAGGGCACCGCGCTCTACCGCGACACGTTATTGCCCAAGCTCGCCGAGGGACTGGCGAAGAGCGGACGGAGCGGCGATGCGGTCGAGCAGATGATCGAGGTCAAGGTCTCCTTCGACACCGATCTCGATCGCGCCAAGGAGGACACCCGCCATTGGGCGGCCTTGGCCTTGACGCCGGAGGAAAAGGTGCGGGTCGAGGACCCGGTCGAGATGGAGCGGCTCGCCGACGCCCTGCCGGTCGAGCGCGCGATGAGCCGCTGGATCGTCTCGGCCGATCCCGAGACGCAGATCGAGCAGATCCGGCCCTATGTCGAATTGGGCTTCCGCCACCTCGTCTTCCACGCTCCCGGCCCCGATCAGGTCCGCTTTCTGCGGCTATATGCCGAGCGGGTCATGCCGCTATTGCGCGCCGAATTCGGGTGATGTCGTCCTTGTCCCCCTCACCCGCCTCGCTGCGCTCGGCACCCTCTCCCGCAATGCAGGAGAGGGGGGACCGGCCCGCCCTAAATTTCTTTTGGGGGCCGATGGGTGAGGGTCTTTGCACAAAAAAAGGCCGGCAATGCCCGCCGCGGTCAATCTGATCCCGCTCAGGGGAGTGCCGCTGGTCGCGCCCGGCGACGATCTCGGAGCGATCACGGCGGCGGCGCTGCGCGCGAACGGGCTGTCCCTTGAAGACGGCGATGTCGTGGTCATGGCCCAGAAGATCGTCTCGAAGGCGGAGGGGCGCCTTGTCGACCTCGCCGATGTGACCCCGTCCGAAAGCGCCCTCGCGCTTGCCGCCGAGACCGGCAAGGACCCGCGGCTCGTCGAAATCGTATTGTCCGAAGCGAAGCGGGTCGTGCGGCGGCGCCCGGGCCTGATCATCGTCGAGCACCGGCTCGGCTTTGTCATGGCCAATGCCGGGGTCGATCATTCGAATGTCGAAATGCCGGGCGGCGGCGAGCGGGTCCTCTTGTTGCCGCGCGACCCGGACGGCTCGGCGCGCCGGCTGCAGCAAGATCTTGCGGGTGCATTCGGCAAACGGATCGCCGTCGTCATCAACGACAGCTTCGGCCGCGCGTGGCGGCACGGCGTGGTCGGCGTGGCGCTG
>DATFCQ010000422.1:0-47129 GCA_035252905.1 Allostellaceae bacterium
AAAAGCCGGAGCGGCCCTGGCGCCACGGCGTCGCCTTCTGGCTCACTCGGCCCGACGGGGCGGTCCTGCTGCGCCGCCGCCCCGAGCGGGGATTGTTGGGCGGCATGATCGAGATCCCGTCGACCCCCTGGCGCGAGCGGCCGTGGAGCCTCAAGGAGGCGCTCGCCGAGGCTCCGGCGGCTGTCCCGTGGTCGCCGCTCCCCGGAACCGTGCAGCACGGCTTTACCCATTTCCGTCTCGAACTCGCGATCGTCGCCGGGCGGAGCGAGGCGGGAGACGGCTTTTCGGGGTCCCCGCGCGACCCTGTCGCGCGGGGCTGGGGGTTGTGGAGCCCCGTCGAGCGGCTCGGCGAACACGCGCTGCCCAGCCTGATGAAAAAGCTCGTCCGCCACGCGGTCTCGGTGCTGGCCCCGACGGATTACGCGGGCGCGGCGAACAGCGGCGGCATCGCTTCCGCCGCGCGCCGCACCGGGGCGAAGGAGCGGCGATGATGCGGGGTGACGCCGAGACGGCGGAGCGCCGCGCCGTGCTCCGGCGTTCCGTAGCCGACATTGGTTTCCCAGCCATAGCCCGGATAGCGCGGGGCCAGCGCCCGCATGATGCGGTCGCGCCGGACTTTGGCGACGACCGAGGCGGCGGCGATCGACAAGGACAGGCCGTCGCCGCCGATCACGGTCTCGACCGCGCAGGGCAGCGCCGGGGCGATAGTGCCGTCGACAAGGGCGCGATCCGGGCAGAGTCCGAGCGCGGCGACCGCGCGCGTCATCGCGAGAAGGGCGGCGCGCAGGATGTTGAGCGCATCGATCTCGCGCACGCTGGCGGCGCCGACCGCGATCCGGGCATGGCCGCGCGCAGCCATGCGGAGGAGCGCGCGGCCATACTCCTCGCGCTCCTCGGGGCTGAGCCGCTTCGAATCATCGAGCCCGTCGCGCAATATCCTGGGAAAGCGGCGCCGATCGAGGATTACCGCGGCGGCAATGACGGGTCCGGCAAGCGGTCCCCGCCCGACCTCATCGATGCCGCACACCAGCCCCGGACGGCGCCGTTCAATCGCGAAATCCGGCATTCTTCCCTCCGCCGCCGCGCTTGTGCCATGCCGGCGGCGGCAAGGGAAGCCGCGCGCACGGAAAGACCCCGATCCGGGACCACGGCGCCGGCCTGCGAGCGGGCGATGGCGCCGCCGCACCGCACTCCCCATCTCTGGTGTTGATGCCGATTCGTTCCCCCTTCCGCCGGCGGCCGATCCTGTGGGCCGCCCTCGCCGTGTTTCTCAGCCTGTCCGCCGCAGCGCCGGCGCAGGCTTTCGATCTGTTCGCGACGCACGAGGTCACCGCCCAGTTCGCGACGCAGGACGGCAAGCCGATGGCGCATGCCGCGGTGCGCGTCTTCGCCCCGGGCAATGCGATCCAGCCGGCGCTGTCCGGCCGGACCGACGCCGACGGCAAGTTCACTTTCGCCGCCGATCGCGACGGGTTCTGGAGCGCCGAGGCGAAGAGCGCGGGCGAGGTCGCGCGGGTCATGATCCGCGTCGGTGCGACGGCGCCGGCACAGCCCAGCCGGATCCCGCCGGTCGCCGTGATCGGCGTTCTGTTCGTGCTGCTCGTCGTCGCGTTCTGGTATCGGCTTTTGCGGAGGCGCTCGCGCCGGCCGCGCTCCTGAGGGCTCGGGGTCTGCGCGGCGTTCAGGTCAGAGCGATCAACGTGCCGATCAGATCGGCCGGCCAGACGAGGCTGACCGGAGCGCTCGACAATGCCCCGACGACCGAGGCGTCGGCGCGCGACAGATCGAAGGCGAGGTTGTGGCTGAAATGGGCGAGCACCCCGCACAGGTACAGCCCCGCCAGCCACTTCCAGGCATGCATTCTGCGTCTGGTGATCGGCTTCCGTGCGGCGAAGGAAAAGACCCGGCGTCCATATTTGGGCAATCCCGGAGGGCCGATCATGATGTCACCCGACGTCCGCGGCGTTGCAGGCGAAAACGCCGTCCGCCCTGCCGCCGTGGTTGGGGCGAAAAACCGACCGGTACAGAGCGTCGCGGCCCGCTCATACTAATGGGTTTCGGCCGCGCCGTCAGCGGCGTGCGGCGCTATGTCCCGCAGCTTGCAAGGGAACCGAAGCGAGCGCGGCGGCCAGCGTGTAGCCCCCGGTCGCGGCGAGCAGCGCGATCGCCAGAGCCGCAAAGGCGCGCGCGCCCAGACGGTCGCCGAGCCTCTTGCCGAGGACGCCGCCAAGCCAGGCGAACGGGATCAGGACGGCGGCCCTGGTCCAGGTCGGCAGCGGGATGCCGGTGCCGGCGGCGTAGGCGGCAATCGCCGCCGCGTAGCACAGGACGTAAAAGGACAGCAGGGTCGCCCGCAGCCGCGCCGGCGAGGCGCCGGCGAGCAGCAGATAGATCAGGATCGGCGGCCCGGATATGCCGAAGAGCGCGGTCGTGGCGCCCGAGACCAGTCCGGCGGCGGCGTCAAGAAAGCGATTGGCGGCGAACAGGGGACCCCCGCGGCGGCCGGGCAACAGCGCCAGCAGCGCGGCAAAGGCGAGGATCACGCCGCCGATCGCGACGCGCATCGCCACCGGGTCGGCGTGGCGGAAGGCCATCAGCCCGAGCGGCACGCCGACAAGGCTGCCGAGCGCGAGCCGCACCAGCAGCCCGACATCGACGTCCCGCCGCAGCGCGGGAAGGACCGTCGCCGACAATGCCACCGTCAGAATTACGACAAGCTGGACCGCGCCCGTCGGGGCGAGAAAGAGCAGAAACAACGGCACGGCGACGAGCGCGAAGCCGAAGCCGCTGGCGGCTTGCAGCAGCGCCGCGGCAAAGGTCGTGGCCGCAAGCCCGGCCCAGTCGAGTGCTTGCATGGCGGGGTCCCCGGGGGCACGGTCACGATCGCATGCGGGGCAGCAGAAGGAAAAGGCGAATGGCAAACAGATTGCGTGAGGGGATCGCGGGCGGCGGGCTCGCCGCCGTCATGTCGGCGCACAATCCGCTGTCGGCCCGCCTCGCCGAAGAGGCCGGCTTTGACGGGATCTGGGCGAGCGGCTTTGAATTGTCGGCCGCCTACGGCGTTCCCGACGCCAGCCTCCTGTCGTGGTCGCAGCATCTCGACATGACGCGGGCGATGGCGGAAACCGTAGGGGTGCCGGTCGTGGCCGATCTCGACACCGGCTACGGCAATGCGATCAACGTCCTCCATGTCATCGCCCGCTACCGGGCGGCGGGGGTCGGCGCGATCGTCATCGAGGACAAGACGTTCCCGAAAGAGACGAGCCTCCTCGCCGGGGCCCGGCAGGAACTCGTCCGCGTCGAGGAATTCCAGGGCAAGATCGCCGCCGCACGGGCTGCGACCGGCGACGGCGACATCCTCGTCATCGCCCGCACCGAAGCCTTGATCGCCGATCTCGGGCAGGACGAGGCGCGGCGCCGGGCGCACGCCTATGCCGAGGCCGGGGCCGATCTGATCCTCGTCCATTCGAAGCAGCGGACGCCGGACGAGATCGTCGCCTTCGCGCGCGGCTGGTCCGGACCCGTCCGCCTCGCCATCGTGCCGACCGCCTATCCCGATCTGACCGAGGCCAAGATCCGCGCATTGCCGCAGATCGGCATGGTCATCTACGGCAACCACGCGATCCGCGCCGCGGTCACCGCGATGCGGGACGCCTTTGCCGAGATCCGCCGCGAGGGCGGGATCCACACCGTCGACAAGCGCATCGTCGCGGTCGAGGACATCTTCGCATTGCAGCAGGTGACGGCGATGAAGCGCGCCGAGGAGCAGTATCTGCGCTGAGCCTCCTCTGTTTGGGTGGAGAAAGCAGCGGAATGCGCTGCGAGGCTGGGCAAGAATTGGCGAGGAAAAGCTGCATCGGCGACGTGCGTGCTTCGAGACGCGCCCTCCCTTCGTGACGCCGCGCCTGTCCTGAGGAGCCGCCGCAGGCGGCGGCTCCTCAGGGGACCTACAGCGCTGATCCAGCAGAAATCCGAATGCTTGCCCAGCCTCTGCGCTTTTCCGCCCTACGAGGACCGTGTAGGGCGGAAGAGCGCAGCGTATTCCGCCGATCCAGGCGGCGGCTTCACCCGGCGGCGCGGCTGGTCTATCCTGCCGCGCCGCAGCAAAGGAGGATCGTATGGCGAACATACCCGGTGCGGTCACCGATCCCGGCCGCGTGGAGGGCGGGGCGATCCGGCTCAAAAGCGGCGCCGACACGCTTGACGGCTATCTCGCGCGGCCGCGGCAGACCGGGCGCAATCCCGGCATTGTCGTGATCCACGAGGCGTTCGGGCTGGTCGAGCACATCCGCGACATCGCCCGCCGTTTCGCCAATCTCGGCTACAACGCATTGGCGCCCGACCTCTATACTCGCACGGGCGGTCCCAACCCGGACGACATGAACTCGGTCTTTCCGGTCATGTTCGGGCTGCCCGACGCGCAGGCGGTGCGCGATCTCGAAGCGGCGGCGGCCCATTTGCGCGGCCTCTCCGGGGCGACGCAGAAGGTGGGCGCGATCGGGTTCTGCTCGGGCGGGCGGCAGACGCTGCTGTTTGCCTGCAGCAGCGACAAGGTCGACGCGGCGATCGATTGCTGGGGCGGCTTCATCCACCGCGCCACCCCCGACGCCGAGACCACCGCGGCGCGGCCGACCCCGATCCTCAATATGGTCGACCGCCTGCACTGCCCGCTATTTGCGGCGTTCGGCGAAGAGGACCAGAACCCCACGACCGCCCAGGCCGAGGAGTTGAGGAACCGGGCGCAAAGGGCGGGCAAGGATGTGACGATCAAGGTCTACAAGGCCGCCGGGCACGCTTTTCTCGCCGATTACCGGCCGAGCTACCGCGAAGGGCCCGCCCTGGAGCTGTGGTCCGACATCGTCGCCTTCTTTGACAAGCACCTGAAATCCTGAGAGAGCCGCGTCGCCTTCCGCCGCATTCCGCAACGGAAGGCGACGCGCGCCGGACCCCCGCCGTGAGCGCCATCGAACGACACACGATCGCCGTCCTCGTCGACAACGAACCGGGCATTCTCGCCCGCGTCGTCGGCCTGTTTTCCGGGCGCGGCTACAATATCGAGAGCCTGACCGTGGCCGAGGTCGACCGCCGCAACACGCTGTCGCGGATCACCATCGTGACCTCGGGCACGCGGATGATCATCGAGCAGATCAAGGCCCAATTATCGCGGCTGATCCCGGTCCACAAGGTCCACGACCTGACCGACGAGGGTCCCTTTGTCGAGCGCGAGATGGCATTGATCAAGGTCGTCGGCAAAGGCGAGACGCGCATCGAATCGCTGCGCCTCGCCGACATCTTCCGCGCCCGGGTCGTCGATTCGACAACCGAAAGCTTTGTCTTCGAGATGACCGGGTCGAGCGAAAAACTGAATGCCTTCATTGCTTTGATGGAGCCGCTGGGCCTGGTCGAAGTGTCGCGCACCGGCATTGCCGCGATCTCGCGCGGGCCGGGCCGTTTCTGAGAAAAGCGGCAATTTTGCCAAGAAGGAGAAGATCATGCGTGTGTATTACGATCGCGACGCCGACGTGAACCTCGTCAAATCGAAGAAGGTCGCGATCATCGGCTATGGCAGCCAGGGTTATGCCCATGCCAACAATCTGCGCGACAGCGGCGTCAAGGACGTCGTGGTGGCGCTGCGCCCGGGCTCGGCCTCGGCGCAAAAGGCGGAAGGCGCGGGCTTCAAGGTCATGAGCGCGGCCGAGGCCGCGAAATGGGCCGACATCGTCATGGTGTTGACGCCGGACGAGCATCAGGCGGCGCTTTATGCAAACGAACTTGCCCCCAATATGCGGCGGGACACGGCGCTCGCCTTCGCGCACGGCTTCAACATCCATTTCCGCCTTGTCGAGCCGCGGCCCGACATGGACGTGTTCATGATCGCTCCCAAGGGCCCGGGTCATGTGGTGCGCTCGGAATACCAGCGCGGCCGCGGCGTGCCCTGCCTTGTCGCGGTCGCGCAGAACCCGTCGGGCAATGCGCTCGAAATCGCCTTGTCCTACGCCTCGGCGATCGGCGGCGGGCGCGCCGGCGTCATCGAGACGACCTTCCGCGAGGAATGCGAGACCGATCTCTTCGGCGAGCAGAGCGTCTTGTGCGGCGGGCTCAGCGCCTTGATCCTGGCCGGCTACGAAACCCTGGTGGAGGCCGGCTACGCGCCCGAGATGGCCTATTTCGAGTGCCTGCACGAAGTCAAACTGATCGTCGATCTGATCTATGAGGGCGGCATCGCCAACATGCGTTATTCGGTGTCGAACACGGCCGAATACGGCGATTACACGCGCGGGCCCCGGGTCATCGACGCGCATGTGCGGGCGCAGATGAAGCAGATCCTCGACGATATTCAATCCGGCCGCTTCGCCCGCGAGTGGGTGCTCGAAAACGCCGCCGGCCAAGCCAGCTTCAAGGCAGAGCGCCGCCGCGCCGCCGAGCACGGCATCGAAGAAATCGGCGAGAAATTGCGCGCGATGATGCCGTGGATCGCCGAGAACCGGCTCGTCGACAGGAGCCGCAATTAGGCGGTTCGCCCGCGCGGCGGCGGGGCGGGGCGGCCGGTCCCGCCCACCGTTTCGCCGCAGCCGCGGCGCCGATTGAGAAAGAAATCGGGTTTCTTTCATGGCAAGATTTTCATTATACTAATATAATCTTCGAAAATTTCATTGAAAGCTTAATGAGATCGCCCCATTATTGAAGTGCTGCATTGCGGCACAGGAATGGGCGGAATAGGGCCAGAGCAGAGCAAGATGCCGACCGACGATACGACGACCGCCGCGACCCTTGTCGCCGCGCTCCTGCAGGGGAGCCGCGCGAATGCGCGCAATGCGGATCTGGCGGTCCGGCTTTACAAGCGCGTCCTCGCAGGCCTGCGTCAGGCCGAAGCCCCGCCCGGCCCGCTCGCGTCGGTCAAAAGCGAACGGTAGATCGTGCCGCGCGTTGAGGAGGCGGAGACGATGTCCACCCAGGTCGAGGCCAGCCCGTCCGTCTCATGGGAACGGCAATCCTTGCGGGAGAAGGCCGAAGATCTGTTGTCGGTCGCCGAGTGCGTGACCCAGGAGGGATGGGGCGACACGGTCGCGGCGCATCTGCGCCAGGCGGCCCACGATCTGCTCCGGCTGGCGCGTCCGCAAGAACTGTCCGGCTGATCCCGGCGCCCGATTCGGCTATAGAATCGGCCGATGCGGGTGCTTCATGCGGCGGCCGAGCTGTATCCCTGGGTCAAATCGGGCGGTCTTGGCGACGTCGCCGCCGCCCTGCCGCCGGCCCTCTCCGCCGCCGGGATCGACACCCGCCTGCTCTTGCCGGGCTTTACCGCCTTTCTCGACGCCTTTGCCGAAATCACCGACATTGCGCGCCTCCATGCGCCCTATGCCGCCGAGCGCGTGCGGCTGGTGCGGGCGCGGCTGCCGCACGGCGGCCACTTCGTCTATCTCGTCGACCATCCGCCGTTCTACGACCGGCCCGGCGGCCCCTATGCCGATCCCGGCGGCCGGGACTGGCCCGACAATCATCGCCGTTTCGGTCTGTTTGGCTGGGCCGCCGCGGCGCTCGCGCGCGGTGCCGATCCGGACTGGCGCCCGCATATCCTGCATGGGCACGATTGGCACGCCGGGCTCGCCCCGGCCTATCTCGCCGCCTCCCCGCCGCCATCGGTGCCGAGCGTCTTGACGATCCACAACCTTGCTTACGCCGGCGCCTTTCCGGCCGCCGCCTTTGCCGATCTGGCCCTGCCGCCGGATTTTTTCGCGGTCGACGGGGTCGAGTTCTACGGGCAGGTGTCGTTTCTGAAGGCGGGGCTCTATTACTCCGACCGCCTGACCACGGTCAGCCCGACCTATGCAAGCGAGATCCAGACGCCGGCGTTCGGGTGCGGGTTCGACGGGCTGCTGCGAACCCGCGCCGCCGTGCTCTCGGGGATCCTGAACGGCGTCGATCGGGAGATCTGGGACCCGCTGCACGATCCCGTGCTGCCGCAGCCCTACGGCAGCGAGGACATCGAACCCGGCAAGGGTCGGGCCAAGGCCGCCTTGCGGCGCCGGCTCGGACTGGCGGAAGCGGGCGACGCCCTGCTGTTCGGCGCGGTCAGCCGCCTCACCCCGCAAAAGGGGCTCGACCTTGTGCTTGCGGCTTTGCCGGCATTATTGGCGGGCGGCGCCCAGCTCGCCCTCTTGGGGTCCGGCGACGGCGATCTCGAAGCCGGCTACGCCCGCGCGGCCGAGGCGCATCGGGGGCGGGTCGGGGTCGTGCTCGGCTATGACGAGGCGCTCGCCCATCTGGTCATTGCCGGCGCCGACGTCGTGCTCGTGCCGTCGCGTTTCGAGCCTTGCGGCCTGACCCAGCTCTATGCGCTGCGCTACGGCAGCCTGCCGCTGGTCCGGCGCGTCGGCGGCCTCGCCGACACCGTTATCGACGCCGACGCCGTGGCGCTCGCCGAGGACAAGGCGACCGGATTTGCCTTTGACGCCGACACGCCCGAAGCGCTGGAAGCGGCGATCGCACGCGCCCTCGCCTTGCGGCGCCAGCCGGCGCTGTGGCGCCAGGTCGTGCGCCGGGCGATGAGCCGGGATTTCAGTTGGGAGGCCGCCGCCCGGCAGTATTGTGCGCTCTACCGTGAACTGGCATCGCCGAGCGCCTGACCGATTGCGACCTGTTCCGCCTGTTTTTGCAGATCGTTATCAGGCGCCAAGTCGTTGATTAGGGATGTAAGCTATTGAGTTTCACAGGAATCAGCACTCTGTCTCCGCCTAACCGGCCTTCCGCTCGGGCGGCCGAAACACGATGCTTATATCATAAAAATGCATTTTTGTCAAATACTTTCTCAGCAACAAAGCGTACGAACTCCTGCCGGGAATGCGGGCGAGACGCCCGCATTCCGGAATGACCGCTTTGCCGCACACCGCTCTGAGCCCGCCATGCGATCTGGTTACTGATCTGCTGATCCGGCACGCCTCCCGCTGTTCGCGCGTAGCGCGCAATTTTCACGCTCCCTCGATACGTTCACAGTTTGCCTCTACCGGGCGTAGGGCGGAAAAGCGTCAGCGCATTCCGCCATGAGGCCGCGCGCATAGCCGGGGAGAGGCGGAATGCGCTACGCTTTTCCGCCCTACGCTCTTTATGTCATATCAGCCCTACCCCCCGAGGATCGTTCCCTCGGCGATGGCGGCTTCGGCGGCGGCGATCTTGGGGCCGCCGTCGAGGCGGATGCGCGAGACCTCGACAAATCCGCCCTGGGCGTGGATGCGCAGCCCGGCGGGACCGGACGCGGCGACTTCGCCCAGTTTCTTGCCGCGCACCTCGCCAAAGGTGCGGGCGATCACCTTTTTGGCGTCGAACAGGTAGAGCTTCTTGTCGCCCAGGGTCGTCCAGGCGCCGGGAGCGGGGTTGCAGCCGCGGATCAGGTCGTAGACGAAATCGACGTGGTTCGCCCAGTTGATATGGGATTCGGCCTCGCGCACCCAGCCCTCATAGGTCGCCTCCCGTTCGTTTTGCGTGCTCTCGGTCGCCCGGCCGGAGAGGACGAGATCGGCGGCCTCGACCAGAGCCTGCACGCCCAATGGGAAGATCTTGTCGAAATAGAGCGATCCGGCGGTGTCGTCGGGGCCGATCGGCACCCGCTTTTGCAGGATGACCGGTCCTTCGTCGAGACCCGGGGTCGGGCGGAAGATCGACAGGCCGGTCTCGGTGCGACCGCGGATGATGGCCCAGGGGATCGAGGACGGTCCGCGGTGCAAGGGCAACAGCGACGGATGAAACTGGATCATGCCGTGCGTCGGGATCGCGCAGAATTCCGGCGGCGCAAAGATCAGGACATAGGCCATCACGCCGAGATCGGCGCCGAGCGCAGAGAGCGCCTCTTGCGCCTCGGGCGCCGAATATCGGGGAAAGCGGTGAACCGGAATGCCGCGTTCCTCGGCCGCGGCGGAGAGCGGGTCGGGTCTCGCGCCGGGCTTCTCAGGTGCCGCGAAGACGCCGGCGACGGTGTCGCCGCGCCCGACAAAGGCTTCGAGCACGGCCTTGCCGAAAGCCTGCTGACCGACGATGACGATACGCATGTTTTCCTCTCTGTCCGGGTGCGATGCTGTTCGCAGAGTTTCACGCCGGGCCGCCCGCCGGCAAGTCTCCGGCGCCATCCGCCGCCCGGCTCTTCGGCAGGACCAGGATCACCGTCGTGCCGCGCCCGACCTCACTCCTGATCATCGCCGTCCCGCCCGACTGCCGGGCGAAGCCGTAGACCGTGCTGAGCCCGAGACCGGTGCCTTTGCCCGGCTCCTTGGTCGTGAAGAACGGCTCGAAGGCGTGCGCCAGGACCTCGGGCGACATGCCGCAGCCGGTGTCGGAAATCTCCAATACGACGAGGTCCTCGCCCGCCTTCGCCAATTCCTCGGGCAAAGCGAGCCGGCGCGCGTCGCCATAGGTGCGGATGCGCAACAGGCCGCCCTCCGGCATGGCGTCGCGGGCGTTGATTGCGAGGTTGATGACGGCGAGTTCGAACTGGTTGGCGTCGACATGGGCGGGCGCCAGATCGGGCGCCAGATCGATTTCGATCGTGATCTCGCCGCCGACCGTGCGCGTCAGGAGTTCGGTCATGCCGCACAAATGCGCATTGATATCGACGCTCTCGACCGCAAGCGGATGGCGGCGGGCGAACGCGAGCAATTGGCTGGTCAGTTTCTCGCCGCGCGCGACGGTGGCGAGCGCGAGGTCGACCTTCGTCTCCAATCTCTCGTCCGCCTGCCGGCCCCTCAGCATTTCGAGCGCGACCTGCAGAACCGCCAGCAGATTGTTGAAGTCGTGGGCGACGCCGCCGGTCAATTGGCCCAGCGCCTCCATCTTGTGGGACTGGCGCAATTCGTCCTCGACCAGTTCCCGCCCGCGCATCTCGCGCCGCAGCCGCCGCGCCGTGGTGCGCCAGCGCCAGCTCAGGATCTCGTAGCGCTGCAACTGGCGCAGCGCGAACAGGGTCAACAGGAACAGCCCGATCGAGGCGGGCACGGCGAACAGTGAAAAACTGATCAGATTGGCGCGCCAGGCGGCGAGGACGCCGGCGGTCGGGATGCCGAACACGACATAGAGCGGGTAGCCGGGGACGCGCCGATAGCCGTAGATGCGGTCTATCCGGTCGACGACGCTCTTCCCCCGGATCACTCCGCTGTCGCGCCCGCTCGCCAGCGCCCGCATCAACGGGCCGTCATGGGCAAGCGCGGAGGCGTGCGAGGAGGGCGCGGAGAGCACCAGGATCGCGCCGTCGCTGCGCACCAGCATCGCGGCAAATCCGGGCTGATGCGAAATCGTTCTGTAGAAATCGCGAAAATAGGAGGGTCTGGCCGAAACGGTGACGATCCCGCCGAAGCTGCCGTCCGGTGTCGAGCGGCGGCGGCTGATGTCGAATTCGGGGACGTGCGTCACTCTGCTGATGTGGTCGCGGCCGATATAAAGACCGATCCGCGCCGCCTTCTGGGCGATGAAGTAGTCGCGATCGGAGACGTCCGCCGACGTCACCGGGAACAGGCCGCCGCTCGCGCGCACCGTCCCGCCGGCGTCGATGACCCGCACTGCGGCGATTTGCGGCAGGTCGTCGAGGTCGGCAAGAAACTGGTGAAAATCCGGATCCTGCGCGATCTGATCGCGGCCGAGTTCCTTGGCCCGGTCGTCGACCCAATCGAGCACGAGGGCGTAGGTTTCGAATACCTTAAGCGCCTGCTCGCGCATTTCGCCGGCGGTGTTTGCCACCCGCTCCTCGGCCTCCTTGTGGACGAGGCGGTAGTTCTGCAGCGCGGCGACGGCGAGGAGCAGCAGCGGGACCGCGATCGAGGCGATCAGCAGGCCCACAAGCGCCCGACCGAGCCGCGCCGGCACGCGGCTGAACGCCGCCGCAGAGGCGTCGTCCTCGGCAGCGAGGCGCGGCCGGGAGATGCGCCCGATCCCCAGCGCCTGTCGCAGCCGCAGCGGGTGGCGGATCGAGCCTGGCATTGTCTGCCGAGTTTACCCCGAAACGGGAGCGAGGTCGAAAGCCGCCGCCATCAATGCGCGCGTATAGGGATGTTCGGGCGCGCCGGTGATCCGCTCGGTGCTGCCGGTCTCGACGATGCGGCCGTCCTTCATCACCATGATCTCGTGCGCCAGCGCCCGCACCACGCGCAGATCGTGGCTGATGAACAGATAGGCGAGGCCGTGCCGCGTCTGAAGCGCGCGCAACAGGTCGACGATCTGCGCCTGCACCGACATGTCGAGCGCCGAGGTCGGCTCGTCGAGCACGACAAAGCGCGGCTTCAGCACGAGGGCGCGGGCAATCGCGATGCGCTGGCGCTGGCCGCCGGAGAATTCGTGCGGATAACGGTCGGCCGCTGCGGGGTCGAGCCCGACCTCGGCGAGCGCCGTCTCGATCAACCGGCGCCGCTCGGCCGCGCTCTCGGCGAGGCGATGGACCCGGATCCCTTCCTCGACGATCTGGGCGATCGACAGGCGCGGCGACAGGCTCGAAAACGGGTCCTGAAAGACGATCTGGATTTCGCGGCGCCAGGGCCGCAATTTCCGCTCTTTCAGAGCGGTGATGTCGCGGCCGGCAAAACGGATATGGCCCCCGGCCGAAGTCAGGCGCAACAGGGCGAGGCCGAGCGTGGTCTTGCCCGAACCGCTTTCGCCGACAACGCCCAAGGTCGTGCCGGCCCGGACGGTCAAGGTGACGCCGTCGACCGCCTTGACGTGTCCCTTGACCCGGCGCAACACGCCGCGGCGGATCGGAAACCAGACCTTGAGCCCGTCCGCTTCGGCGACCGGCGGCGCCGCCGGATCGGCGGGCGGCGCCCAGCCTTTCGGCTGCGCCGCGAGCAGCCGCCTGGTATAGGGATGCTGCGGCCGCGCGAAGATCTCCGCGGCCGGTCCCGCCTCGACCGCCTCGCCCTGCGTCATCACCAGAACGCGATCGGCCATTTTGCGCACGACCGAGAGATCGTGGGTAATCAATAACAGCGCCATCCCGAGGCGCTCCTTGAGGTCCTGCAATAATTGCAGGATGTGCGCCTGGATCGTCACGTCGAGCGCCGTGGTCGGCTCGTCGGCGATCAGGATGTCGGGGTCGTTGGCGATCGCCATCGCGATCATCACGCGCTGGCGCTGGCCGCCCGAAAGCTGGTGCGGGTAGGCGCCAAGCCGGTGTTCGGCGTCGGCGAGGCCGGCGAGGCGCAGCAATTCGATCGTACGGCGGCGCGCCGCCGCGGGCCTCAAGCGCTTGTGCACATGGAGGGTCTCGGCGATCTGCCGCTCCAGCGTGTGCAGCGGGTTCAGCGAGGTCATCGGCTCCTGGAAGATCATCGCCATGCGGCCGCCGCGCACCTGCCGCAACAGCGCCGGCGGGGCGCCGATCAACTCGTCCTCGCCCCGGTTGTTCTCGCCTGACAGCCGGATGCTGCTGTGCGGGCCGTGCGCCGCGGCCGGATAAGGCAGGAGCTGCATCAACGACAGCGCGGTCACCGACTTTCCCGAGCCGCTTTCGCCGACCAGCGCCAGGGTCTCGCCGCGGTCGAGGGTGAATGACAGGTCCTTGACCGCCATGACCGGGCGCGCACCGCCGATGCCGGCAAAGGTGACGCAGAGATCGCGCACCGCCAGGAGTGGGGCGGCGCTCACACGATCACCTTGCGCGGGTCGAAGGCGTCGCGCACCGCCTCGCCGACGAAAATCAACAGGGTCAGCATCAGCGCCAGGACGAAAAACGCGGTGAGGCCAAGCCAGGGCGCCTGCAGATTGGCCTTTCCTTCGGCCAATAATTCGCCGAGCGAAGGCGAGCCGGGGGGCAGGCCGAAACCGAGAAAGTCGAGCGAGGTCAGGGTCGTGATCGAGCCGTTCAGGATGAAGGGCAGAAAGGTGATGGTCGCCACCGTAGCGTTCGGCAGCACGTGGCGCAGGATGATCACGCGATCGGACACCCCGAGCGCGCGCGCCGCGCGAACATAATCGAAATTGCGCGCGCGGAGGAATTCGGCGCGCACGACGTCGACAAGGCTCATCCACGAGAACAGCAGCATCAGCCCAAGGAGCCACCAGAAGTTGGGCTGGACGAAGCTCGCCAATATGATCAGCAGATAGAGCACCGGCAGGCCCGACCAGATCTCCATGAAGCGCTGAAACCCGAGATCGACGATCCCGCCGAAATAGCCCTGCACCGCGCCGGCGGTGACGCCGATCACCGAGGAGGCCACGGTCAGGACGAGACCGAACAGGACCGAGATGCGGAACCCGTAAATGAGCCGCGCCAATACGTCGCGCCCCTGTGCGTCGGTGCCCAGCCAATCGACGCTCGTCGGCGGCGACGGCGCCGGGCTCGGCAGGTTGTAGTTGATCGTGTCGTAGGAAAACGGGATCAGGGGCCAGATCATCCAGCCCTTCTTGTCGATCAATTGGCGCACGGCCGGATCGCGGTAGTCGGCCGCGGTCGGGAAGACGCCGCCAAAGGCGGTCTCGGGATAGTTGTAGAGGATCGGAAAATACCAGTGACCGGCATAGGAGACGACGATCGGCCGGTCGTTGGCGATGACTTCTGCGGGCAACGTGCCGAGAAACAGCGCGAGAAAGATCCACAACGACCAGAAGCCGCGGCGGTTGCGGCGGAAGGCGTCGAGCCGCCGCCGGGTCAGCGGCGTGATCGCAAAGCCGAGAAGGCGCCCGCCGCCGACCGCGGCGCCGGTGTGCGGGGCAGTCTCCGGTACAACCGTCATCGGCGGATCGGCGTCAAGTTGCGGTTCGTCGGGGATCAAAGCGGCAAGACCCGTCGCTTGCTGCCCCTCACCCTCCCGTGGGAGCGCGGGCGTCTCGCCCGCGTGCGGGCCAGAGGCCCGCGGTCCGGAGGGCCGGGGTGAGGGGCCTTTGTTGGACTACTCGGCCGGATGCCGCAGCGACTCGACTTTCGGGCGGGCGCCGCTGCCGAGATGGCGCTCTATCAGCGCCTCGGCGATCTGGACGGCGTTGAGGGCGGCGCCCTTGCGCAGATTGTCGGCGACGACCCACAGTTTGAGCCCGTAGGGCACGGTCGGGTCGCGGCGGATGCGGCTGACATAGACCGCGTCCTCGCCGGCCGCCTCGGCCGGCGTCACATAGCCCTCGTCGATCCGGTGATCGATGACGGTGATCCCGGGCGCCTCCCGCAGGGCGGCACGCGCCGCGTTCTCGTCGATCGGGCGCGCGAACTCGACGCTGACGGCTTCGCCATGGCCGATAAAGACCGGGACGCGCACGCAAGTGGCGCTGACCGCGATGTCGGGGTCGAGGATCTTGCGGGTCTCGACCGCCATCTTCCATTCTTCCTTGGTCGAGCCGTCATCCATGAAGACGTCGCAATGCGGAATGACGTTGAAGGCGATCTGTTTGGTGAAGCGCTCGGGCTTCAGCGGATCGTTGACGTAGATCGCGCGGGTCTGGGCGAACAATTCGTCCATCGCCGCCCGTCCCGCCCCGGACACCGACTGATAGGTGGCGACGACAACCCGCTTGACCCGGGCAAGATCGTGCAGCGGCTTCAGAGCCACCACCATCTGGATCGTCGAGCAGTTCGGGTTGGCGATGATGCCGCGCTTTGTATATTGCGCAATCGCCTCGGGATTGACCTCGGGCACGACCAGCGGCACGTCCGGTTCCATGCGGAACTGCGAGGTATTGTCGATGACCACGGCGCCGGCCTTGACGGCGCGCGGGGCAAAAACCGCCGATACCTTGGCGCCGGGCGAGGACAGAACGATGTCGGTGCCGCGGAAATCGAAGGTGTCAAGGTCCCGGACCCGCAGGACGTCGTCCTCGCCAAAGGACACCTCCTTGCCGATCGAGCGCGAGGAGGCGAGCGCCGTGACCTCGTCGGCGGGAAACGCGCGCTCGGCGAGCGTGGTCAAGATCTCGCGGCCGACATTGCCGGTTGCGCCGACCACCGCCACTTTGAAACCCATGAGCCCACTCCACGCCTCAAGAGGTAGCAATGGCTGCTGACTTACGCTGCCCGCCGGTTCTTGACAAGGACCGGGAAGGGGTCGGCTATGCCGCATTCTGGCCGACCTATCTCGCCGCGCATGCCGATCCGAGGACGCGCGGGCTGCATTATCTGGGCACCGCCCTCGCGCTTGCGGCGCTCGCGCGCGCCGGCGCGGAAAAGGACTGGCGCTGGCTTTTGGCGGCACCCGTTCTCGGCTATGCTCCGGCCTGGTTCGGGCATGCGGTGTTCGAGGGCAACCGGCCGCAGACGTTCGGCCATCCGCTGTGGTCGCTGGCAAGCGACCTGCGGATGCTGGGACTGTTCGCGACCGGCCGGCTCGGCGCCGCGCTGCGGCGCGCCGGGGCAGCGCGCGGAGAGTGAGACATGGCTCTTGTCCAGATGATCGAGGAGACGGAGGCGAGCGCTGCGGTGCGCGCGGTCTATGACGACATCAAGCGCACCCGCGGCACCGACCGGATCAACAATTTCTGGAAGGCGCTGGCCAACGATCCACCGACGCTGCGGCGCGTCTGGGAGAGCCTCAAATCGGTCATGGCCCCGGGCGCGCTCGATCCACTGACCAAGGAGCTGATTTATCTCGCGGTCAGCGCCAGCAACGGCTGCGCCTATTGCACCGCCTCGCACGCCGCCGCCGCGCGAGGGCAGGGCATGACCCGCGAGATGCTGGCCGAACTCCTGGCCGTCGTCGCCATGGCGAACCAGACCAATGCTCTCGCCAACGGCTATCGCGTTCCGGTAGACGAAAGGTTTGAAACTCTGTTCTGATCATCCTAGGAAGGGGCGGGCGCCCGTCCGCGCCGGTCCGTCGTTACCGCATCCCCCAATCCGCCCAACGCATCGGAGGTCATCATGGCGAAATACGATCGCACGCAAGAGGATCTCGGCAATCTCGTCGGCCTCGAACACGTCAATCTCCGCATCAACGATCAAGGATTGGCGTCCGAGTTTTACCTGATGGGGCTGGGCCTGACCCGCGACCCCTTCATGTTCCCCGGCACCAACAACATGTGGGTCAATGTCGGCAAGAGCCAGTTCCACCTGCCGACCGGCGAGCCGAACGTATTGCGCGGCCATATCGGTCTTGTCGTCCCCTCGCTCGAAGAATTGTGCGCGCGTCTGACCGAGGCCAAGAAGAAGCTCGACGGCACCCGCTTTGACTGCAAGCAGCGCAACGCCTATGTCGAGGCGACCTGCCCGTGGGGCAATCAGTTCCGCCTCTACGAACCGGACGAGGAGCGGTTCGGCGCGATCAATCTCGGCATGGGGTATGTCGAATTCACTGTGCCGGAGGGCACCGCCGACGGCATCGCCCGCTTCTATCGCGAGGTCTTCTACACGCCGGCCAAGGTTCACGAGAACGGCGAAGGCCGCGCCGCCCATGTCTCTGCCGGCCACAAGCAGGAATTGATCTTCCGCGAGACCGACAGGAAACTGCCGGAATTCGACGGCCATCACCTGCAGGTCTACGCCCAGGAATTCTCGGGCCCGCATGACGTGCTCGAAAAGCTCGGGCTGATCACCGAAGAAAGCGATCAGTACCAGTACCGCTGGCAGGACATCGTCGATCTCGACACCGGCAAGTGCCTGTTCACGATCGAGCACGAGGTGCGCAGTTGCACCCACCCGCTCTACAATCGCCACATGGTCAACCGCAACCCGTCGCAGAACAACCGCCATTACCAGATGGGGGCGGACGAGTGGGATTGGACCCTGCCGCGCTCGACCAAGAAGATCGAGACGCAGATGGCGCCGGAGCCCGCGACGCCGCTGGCCAAGCGCCGCGCCGGCCGCATGGCGGCGATGTAAGGTAGGCGACAGCCCCTCACCCTCCCGCTTCGCGGGTCCCGCCCTCTCCCCGCGCGCGGGGAGAGGGCGGGGGTGAGGGGCACTTGACGGAGACCGGCCGATGCTGAGCGGCGTCTATCGCTTTCCCGAGATGGAGCGCGTCGTCTACGGCATGCCCTATGCCGAGGCGTTGGCGCAGGAACTGGACCGGGTTGAGGCGCGCGCGGTGTTCGTGATCGCCAGCGGAACCCTGGCCCGCGAGACCGATCTTGTCGAGCGGCTGCGCCGCGGGCTCGGCAACCGCTTCGCCGGGCTCAATGCCAAAATCGGCGCGCATACGCCGCGCGTCGACGTCGTCGCCGCGGCGAACGCGGCGCGCGCGGCGGGGGCCGATCTGATCGTGACATTGGGCGGCGGGTCAGTGACCGACGCGGCCAAGATGGTCGCCTTGGCGCTCGCCAACGAGGTCCGCGCCCCGGCCGATCTCGATCGCTACCGCGCCGAGATCGGGGCCGACGGCACCGTGCGGCGCCCTCCGGTCGAGCCCCCGCGCGTGCGCATCGTCGCGATCCCGACGACCTTGTCGGCGGGCGAGTTCACCGCCGCGGCCGGCTGCACCGACAATGAGCGGCACGTCAAGGAAAGCTTCGCCCATCCGCTAATGATGCCGCGCACGGTCATTCTCGACCCGGCGGCGACCCTCGACACGCCGCTGTGGCTGTTCCTGTCGACCGGCATCCGGGCCGTCGACCATGCGGTCGAGGACATCTGCTCGCCCGACTGCCAGCCGATCTCCGAAGGCGCCGCCCTGCACGCCTTGCGGCTGTTGGGGCGAGGCCTGCCCGCGGTCAAGGCCGACCCGCAGGATTGCGAGGCGCGGCTCCTGTGCCAGCTCGGCGCCTGGATGTCGATGGTCGGCTCGCAGACCGGGGTCAGCAAAGGCGCGAGCCACGGCATCGGCCACGTGCTCGGCGGCACCGCCGGCGTCCCGCACGGTTACACCTCCTGCGTGATGCTGCCCCCGGTATTGCGCTTCAACCACGAGGTCAACGCCGGCCGCCAGGCTCTGGTCAGCGAAGCGCTCGGCCGCCCGGACGAACCCGCCGCCGAGGCGGTCGCCGGGTTGATCGCGGCGCTCGGCCTGCCGTCGCGGCTGCGCGAGGTCGGGGTCGAGAAGGGTCAGCTCGACCGGATCGCCCGGGAGGCGATGCACGACCGCTGGGTCCACACCAATCCGCGCAAGATCGACGGTCCCGCGGTCGTGCGCACGCTGCTCGACGCCGCATGGTAAAGCCTTATCGGCGCGCTCCCCGGGCGGCGCCGAGATCGACGGCGAGCGCCACCAGCAACGCCGCCGCGGCAAGCGCGAACAGGAGCGCATAGCTGTTTTCGTTGTGCGCATAGAGCGCGGCGAAGCCGTAGGCGGCGAGCGCCATGCCGAGGGCGAAGGCGGTCGTACACAAGCTCCAGGCCGCTGCCTGACCGTGCGGATCATCGGGCACCAGTTCGCGCGTGCGGCCGCTGACCAGGGCGACGATGCCCGGTACAGAGGCGCCGACGACGAGGCTCGACAGCACGAGCGCCGGCGCCCCGACGCTGGCGAGCGGGAGCGCGACGGCGACAGCCTCGATGACGAAAGCGAGGCGCAAGGCGGTGCGGAACCCGATGCGATCGCCGAGATACCCGGCGAGCAGCGGCCCCAGAAGTGCGCCGATGCCGAACAGGACCCAGTAGCGCGCGCCCGCGGCGAGGCCCTGACCGAGGCCGCGGGCAATGAAGTCGACAAAAAAGATCATGTGCGGCACGAGGCCGACCGCGTTCAGCGCATATTCGAGGTAGAGCGCGCGCAAGGCCCGACCCGCGCCGGATGACGGACCGCGGGCGTCTCGCCCGCATATCATTATGCGGGCGAGACGCCCGCGGTCCTGATCCGGCAAGGCCGGCGGCCATCCGCTCCAGGAGAGCGCGGTCAGGGCAAGGGCAATGAGACCGAACCCGAGCCAGGTCGCGGTCAGCCCGCGCGTGATCAACAGCGGCACCAATGTGCCCGAGGCGGCGATCCCCAACCCGACGCCGCAGAAAATCGCGCCGCCGGCGATGCCGCGCCGCGGCGGCGGAAGGTGGGGCAATACCGCCGGCGCGGCGAGCGCCATCAGCCCGCCGCCGGTCAGCCCCGACACGACGCGCCAGGGAAAGAACCAGGCAAAGCCGAGCGGAAAGGCGCAGGCGAAAAAGCTCGCTGCGGTCAATCCCATCATCGCCTTCAGCGCCGTCGCCACGCCGACGCGTCGGGCGATCGCACGGGCGCCGAGCGCGCCAAAAAGATAGCCGGCCAGATTGGCCGCGCCGAGGAGGACGGAAGCGGCCGGGGTGAACCAGTGGGCGGCGATCAGGGCCGGGATCAGCGGGGTATAGCCGAAGCGGGCGAGCCCGATCCCGACGAGAACGGCGGAAAACGCCGCCGCCGTCGCCCGCACCGGCCCCGCGGCGCCGGCCTGCGGCACCGCCTCGACGCCTCTGTCCATCTCTCCTCCGCCACGGCGGAAGCGGAGGCTAAGCCGGCGCGCCGGCCGGCAGAAACGAATTTATCCGATCGCCCCGCCCGATCCCCGCCGCGGTGCCATCGCCTCGGCTCATGCCGCCGAGCCGCGATCATACTCCAGGGCTGCGGAACGAGGGCCGCCGGGAAATCGGCGGAATACCCCGCGGGTCAAGCCCGCGGGCTTCGGCTCACGCGCTCTTCCGCCCTACGCTTCTCGGGAACGTCGTAGGGCGGAAAACCCCGGCGAAAGCCGGGGGCATTCCGCCGATTTGCTCGTGCAAAGGCGGTCAGGCCTGCTGGATCGGGTATTTTGCGAAGATGGCCTCGATCCGCTTCAGCGCCTTGTTGACCGCCTGCTCCGGGGTCATCCCGCCATTGACGACGTCGGCCTGGGCCACCTCCCAGACGTGCTCGGTTTCGACCTGGGCATAGGCGGGATTGTAGACGAAGTAATAGGGGATCGTCGGGTTGACGATGCCCTGCTCGACATAGGGCGGCCGGTGCGGGTCGACCTTAGGGTCAAGCCAGAACGGGTCGTGGTCAATCAGCGACGGCATGACCGGCAGATAGCGGCCGAGGCAGCCCTTCAGATAGGCGATGTTGATCTTTGGCTCGATCAGGAATTTGGCGAATTCCTTGGCAACCGGGACGTTCTTCGCCCCCTTCGGGATCATCGCCAAATTGACCGCGAACACGCTCGGAAACTTCTTGCCTTCGTCGCTGAGCGGCGGGGCATAGGTGATCATGTCGTGATAATAGGCCTGTTTATCGTGGATCATCGCGACTTCGGTCGACAAAGTGCCGTCGAGATCCATGACGCACTGCTTGGCATGAAAGGCGTTGTTGTCGTCGGCGTCGTTCCAGTTGACCGAGCCCGGCGGGATGTACCCTTCCTTGAACAATGAGGTCAGTTTGGTCACCGATCTGACCGCTGCCTGCCTTACCTTCGGGTCTTCGGAATGCAGTTTGCCGTCCGGGGTGACGAGGCCCTCGCCGCCATAGGCGATCAGGAACTGGTCGAACGTGCTGACCGGATCGCCCCCGATCGTGCTGACGACAAAGCCCGTGGCGTAGACGTGGCGCATGCCCTGCGCCCGCAATTTGTGCTGGATCGGTTTGAAGAAATCGATGAAGGCGTCCCATTTGTCCGGGATGTCGGAACGCTTGTAGCCCGCCTTTTCGACCAGATCGCCCCAGATGTGAAACGGCCGCACCGAGCATTTGTACGGCACGCCGTAATAGGAGCGCCGTTTCTCGACATTGTTGTAGCAGAGGGCGCTGAGCGGTGCGGTGGGGGTCATGCGCGATTTTTGCGTCTCGACCACGTCGGTCACATCGACCAGCCTGCCGGCCCAGGCCTGCTCGGCCGTGGATTCGCCCGGCGTCGCATCCATCAGATCCGGGACGACGCCGCTGGTGATCGCCGAGACGATCTTTTGCCGCAACGGGGCAAACGGAACGATCGTCAGTTGGATCGTATTGCCGCTCGCCTTTTCGTATTCGGCAACGACCCGGCGCAGGGCCGCGTCCTCGTCCGGGATGAAGCCCTGCGCCCACCAGGCGGTCGCGGTCGTTGCCGCCGCATTGGCGATAGAGGGTCGCGCCAAGGTTCCGGCCGCCGCCAGACCCAAGGAGGCGTGCAACAGCGAGCGCCGGGAAAGCGTTTTCATGATCTTCCTCCCGTGTTCGGGCAGCACCCCGATCCTGCCGGGGGCGTGCCGGTTGTCTTTTGGGAGGGAAGTGTGGGCCAACCGCCCGCGGCGTTCAACCGCTCATTGCCGCTCGATGCGATCCGGGGCGGCGGGTGGCGCCCGCCGCCCCGGATCGCACTGCGGCGCCGCTCAGGCCTGCGGGATCGGGTATTTGGCGAAGATCGCCTCGGCCGCCTTGAACGCCTTGTCGGTCGCCTGCTCGGGCGACATCCCGCCATTGACGACGTCGGCCCAGGCGACGTTGAAGACGTGCTTGGTCCGCACTTCGGCAAAAGCCGGATTGTAGACGTAATAAAACGGCACGGTCGGGCTCAACAGGCCCTGCCGGATATAGGTTGAACGATGCGGGTCCTTGGGGTCGAGCCACCACGGGTCGTTCTTGACGAGTTCCGGCATCGACGGGACCAGCCGTCCCAACCGCCCTTTCAGATATTCGTTGTTGATCTTCGGCTCGATCATGTACTTAGTGAACTCTTTCGCCACGGCGACATTGCTGGCGCCTTTCGGGATGAAGACGGTCGCGGCGCCGAACTGGCTCGGCAATTCCTTGCCGTTATTGTCGAGCGGCAGGCTATGGGTGATGATCTCGTGATAGTAGACCTGCGGGTCGTGGATCAGGGCGAGTTCGGTCGAGATCGTGCCGTCGAAATCGACGACGCAGAGCTTCGAATGGAAGGCGTTGTTGTCGTCGGCGTCGTTCCAGTTGACGACCCCGGGCGGAACCTGGCCGTCCTTGTAATCCTTGGTCAACCGGGTCAGCGCCTTGATTACGGCCTCCTTAACTTGCGGGTTGTCGACGTGCAGTTTGCCGTCCGGGGTGACCAGGTCCTTGCCGCCATAGGCGATCATGAAGGCATTGAAGGTGTTGATCGGATCGACCCCAATCGTGCTGACCTCCCAGCCGTAGCTGTAGGTGTGGCGCATGCCCTGTTCGCGCAATTTTGCCTGGATCGGCCTGAAGAAGTCGATGAATGCGTCCCATTTGTTCGGGATATCTGAGACCTTGTACCCCGCCTTTTCGACCAGCGAGCCCCAGATATGAAACGGCACGACCGCCCCGGCATAGGGCACGGCATAATAGCTGCGCCGCTTCTCGACCGGATTATAGCAATAGGCGCTGGCCAGCGAGGTCGGGTGGAAATGCGCTTTCTGGGTGTCGATGACGTCGGTGACATCGACGAGCTGGTCTTTCCAGGCGCTTTCCGGGACGATCTCGGCCGGGGTGGCGTTGATCAGATCGGGGACGACGCCGCTGGTCAAGGCCGAGACGATCTTCTGGCGCAAGGGCGCGAAGGGCACGATGCTGAGAGCGATCGTATTGTTGCTGGCCTTCTCGTAATCCGCGACCAGTTTGCGGAGCGCCGCGTCCTCCTCCTTGACGAAGCCCTGGGACCACCAGACGGTCGCGGTCTGGGCCGCCGCATTGGCGAGATAGGGCCGCGCCAGAGCCCCTGCCGCGATCACACTCATGGACGCGCGCAACACTGAGCGCCGCGAAAGCGTCTCCATACCGTTCCTCCCTCGTTCGAGCCGCGACCCTTTTGCGGGCGCGGGCTTTTATCGGCGGGAAGTGTGAACCCTTCTCAGGCTTTGTTCAACGGCGCATCGGAAATCCCGGCCGCCGCGACAGCTTATATCAGATCCCGGCGATAAGAACCTGTTCGCGGCATCACCCCCACCCCAGCCCTCCCCCATCAAGGGCTAGCGTCGGCACACATCTTTATCTCGCCGTATTGCAACAGTTACTTACATTCGTCATGCCCGGGCTGGTCCCGGGCATCCACGTCTTTCCGCGTCTCAAGTATTCGCAGGCACGGCACCGCGTGGATGGCCGGGTCAAGCCCGGCCATGACAGTGAGTGTTTGATTCAATTTCGAAAAAATGTGTGCCGACACTAGCCCATCAAGAGGGAGGGAGTAGAGGATAAACCCTCCCCCTTGATGGGGGAGGGGGTGATCCGTAAAAGTTCTGATCAGAGAGATCTGGTGTTAGAGCGAACGGCTTGACCGGAGACGGTTGCGGCCGCAGAGGGCTGTTCAGGCCTGCTGGATCGGATATTTGGCGAAGATTGCCTCGATGCGCTTGAAGGCCTTGTCCGCTGCCTGTTCCGGCTCCATTCCGCCGTGCACGATATCGGACCAGGCGACGTTGAAGGGATGCTCGGTGCGGACCTGCGCATAGGCCGGGTTGTAGACGTAGTAAAACGGGATCGTCGGCCCGAACAGGCCCTGCCGGATATAGGGCCCCCGGTGCGGGTCTTTGGGATCGAGCCACCACGGGTCGTTTTTGACGACTTCGGGAAAGACGGGCAATGTCCGGCAGAGCCCGCTCTTCAGAAACTCGCCGTTGATCTTGGGCTGGATCATGTACTTCAGAAAGTCCTTGCCGGCCTCGACGTTCTTTGCGCCCTGCGGGATGAAGGCGGTAGCGGCAAGAAACTGGCTCGGCAGCGGCTTGCCCTCATTGCTGAGCGGCAGCGGATGGGTAACCGTGTCGTGGTAATAAGCCTCTTTATCGTGATAGAGCGCGACCTCGGTCGACAATGAGCCGTCGAAATCCATGACGCAGAGCTTCGAGTGAAAGGCGTTGTTGTCGTCGGCGTCGTTCCAATTGACCGAGCCCGGCGGCACATAGCCCTCCTTGTAGTCGGTGGTCAGGCGGATCAGCGCCTTCTTGACCGCCTCGCGCACCTTCGGGTCGTCAGCGTGCAAGCGGCCGTCCGAGGTGACGAGGCCTTCGCCGCCATAGGCGATCATATGAGCCTGGAACGTGCTGGTTGGATCGTTGCCGACGGTGCTGACCACCCAGCCCATGCCATAGGTATGGCGCATGCCCTTGGTGCGCAGACCCCGTTGCACCGGCTTGAAGAAATCGCAGAACGCGTCCCACGTCTTGGGCAGATCGGCAACCTTGTAGCCCGCCTTTTCGATCAGGCTGCCCCAGATGTGGAACGGCCATACCGCGCCGCCGATCGGCACGGCGTAATAGCTGCGCCGCTTCTCGAGACGATTGTAGCAGTTGGCGCTGGCGAGCGCGGTGGGGAAATAATGCGATTTCTGGGTTTCCACCACATCGGTGACATCGACCAGCCGGCCCTCCCAGGCCTGCAGCGGAACCACCTCGGGCGGGGTGGCATTGATCACGTCCGGCACGACGCCGCTGGTGATCGCCGAGACGATCTTCTGGCGCAATGGGGCAAAGGGCACGATGCTGTATTCGATCGTGTTGCCGCTGGCCTTTTCGTAATCCGCGACCAGTTTGCGGAATGCGGCGTCCTCTTCCGGGATGAAGCCCTGCACCCACCATACCGTCGCGGTCCTGGCCGCCGCATTGGCAATAAAGGGCCGCGCCAGAGCCCCTGCCGCTGCCAACCCCAACGACGCGCGCAACACCGAACGCCGCGAAAGCGTCTCCATACCCTTCCTCCCTCGTTCGAGCCGCGGCCCTTTTGCGGGCGCATGCCTGTTGTCGCAAAGAGTGTGAACCCTTCCCGAACCGCATTCAACGGCCCGGCGGAATTCCCATCCGCTGCGGCAGTTTAGGATAGCGCGGCGCAGAGAGGAGCGCCCGCGGCCGCCCGGAGAGCCGCCTCTCAACTCTGCTGGATCGGATATCGGGTAAAGATCGCTTCGATGCGCCGCCACGCCTTGGCCGCCGCGTCTTCCGGCTTCATTCCGCCGGTCACGATGTCGGCCCAGGCGACGTTCCAGACATGCTCGCTCATGACCTGCGCATAGGCCGGATTAAAGGCATAGTGATACGGCATCGTCGGGCCGAGCCCTTGCCGCGCATAGACCGGCCGGTGCGGATCGATCTTGGTGTCGAGCCACCACGGGTCCTCGCTCAACTGCGCCGGGAACACCGGCAGGTTCCGGCCGAGCCCGCCCTTGACCAATTCGGTATTGACCTTCGGCTGGAGCACGAACTTCGCGTAGTCCTTGGCTACCGCCACGCTTTTCGCGCCCTTCGGGATAAGGAGCAAGCCGATGCCGAAAAAGCTCTTCACCGGCTTGCCGTCATTGCTGCGCGGCAGACCGAAGGTCAGCATGTCGTGGTAATAGGCTTGCTTGTCGTGGAACATCGCCATCTCGGTCGACAACGTGCCGTCGAAATCCATCACCACGAGCTTCGAATGGAAGGCGTTGTTGTCGTCGGCGTCGTTCCAGTTGACCGAGTTCGACGGCGTATGGCCGGCCTTGAACAACGACACCAGCTTATTCAGTGTTTTGAGCGCCGCCTCCCGCACTTGCGGATCGTCGGAGTGCAGTTTGCCGTCCGGGGTGACAATGCCTTCCCCGCCATAGGCGTTCAGGAAGTGGTGAAAGGTGTTGTTGGGATCATTGCCGATCGTGCTGACCACGAAGCCGTTGGCATAGACATGGCGCCGGCCTTGGGCCCGCAATTTGTCCTGCACCGGATTGAAGAAATCGATGAAGGCGTCCCAGGTGTCCGGGATGTCCGAAATCTTGTAACCCGCCTTTTCGACCAGATCCTTCCAGACGTGGAACGGCGTCGTGCCGCCCAGGTACGGCACACCGTAATAGCTGCGCTGCTTCTTTTTGGCGTTGTAGCAGTAGGCGGTCTGCACGGCGGCGGGAAAATATCGCGACTTTGCGGGCTCGACGACGTCGCTGACATCGACCAGATTGTCCTGCCAGGCCTGCAGAGTGATCAGCTCGAGGGGCGTGTTCGTAAACAGGTCGGGGACGACGCCGCTGGTGATCGCCGAGATGATCTTCTGGCGCAATGGCGCGAACGGCACGATCGTCAATTCGATCGTGTTGCCGCTCGCCTTCTCGTAATCGGCGACGGCCTTTTTGAGCCGCGCATCCTCTTCCGGAACAAAGCCCTGGGCCGCCCAAAAAGTGGCGGACGTGGCCGCGGCGTTGGCAAGATAGGGCCGCGCCAACGTCCCCGCCGCCACACCGAGGGATGCGCGCAGTAGCGAACGTCTGGAGAGTGTGTCCATCCTCGTTCCTCCCTTTTTGCGCTGCACCCGTCGCGGGTGCGCGCCGGTTGTGCCGGGAACGAGTGTGGGCCAACCACCTGCCGCATTCAACCGCTGAGCGGCGGCGGCGCTCAGGCCTGCTGGATAGGGAATTTGGCGAAGATCGCCTCGGCCCGTTTGAACGCCTTGTCCGCCGCCGCTTGCGGCGCCGTGCCGCCGTGGACGATGTCGGCCCAGGCGATCTGGAAGACATGCTCGGCATTGACCTGGGCGATCGCCGGGCTGTAGGCCTCGTACCACGGGATCGCCGGGCCGAACAATGCCATTTCGGTGTGGGTGCGGCGGTGCGGGTCCGTCGGGGAGAGCCACCACGGGTCGCCTTTGGCAATGGCAGGATAGGGGATCGCCCAGCGGCCGAGCCCGCCCTTCAGATATTCGTTCAGCACCTTCGGCTCGATCGAATAGGTCAGGAACTCCTTGGCGACGGTGATGTTCTTTGCCCCTTTCGGGATGACCGTGCCGAATACGCCGACCTGCGACGGCAGCCTCCTGCCTTCGTTGCTGAGCGGCAGGGGGTGCGTGATCATGTCGTGATCATAATCCTGCTTGTTGTGATAGAGCGCAAGTTCGGTCGACAGCGAACCGTCAAAATCCATTACGCACAGCTTCGAATGGAAGGCATTGTTGTCGTCCGCATCGTTCCAGTTGATCGAGCCCGGCGGGATGTAGCCTTCCTTATAAAATGTGCTGAGCCGGATCAGCGCCTTTTCCACCGCCGCGCGCACCTGCGGGTCGGCGGAATGCAATCGCCCGTCCGGGGTGACGATGCCGTCGCCGCCATAGGCGGTCACAAAGGCGTTGAACGTGTTGATCGGATCGACCCCGATCGAGCTGACCACAAAACCGGTCGCATAAGTGTGGCGCATACCCTGGGCCTGCAATTTCTTCTGCACGGGTTTGAAGAAATCGATGAACGCATCCCAGGTGTTCGGGATGTCGGACATCCGATACCCCGCCTTCTCGACCAGAGGCCGCCATATGTGGAATGGCGTCGCAAAGGTCTTCATTGGTACTCCATAATAACTGCGCTTTTTGGCAGTATTATTATATGTATAACGAGAGATCAAGGATATTTTATTATAATGTGATTTTTGAGTCTCGACGATATCGCTGACGTCGACGAGCTTGTCGGCCCAGGCATTCAATGGAGTGAATTCGAGATCGGCGTCCTCCATGACGTCCGGGACGACGCCGCTCGTCACCGCCGAGACCTCCTTCTGGCGCAGCGGGGCGAAGGGAACGATGCTGAGATCGATCGTGTTACCGCTCGCCTTCTGGTAATCGGCGACAAGTTTGCGTAACGCCGTATCTTCGTCGGGGACAAAACCCTGATTGAACCATGCCGTCGCGGTGGTCGCCGCCGCATTGGCGATATGGGGCCGCGCCAGGGTTCCGGCCGCCATCAGACCCAGGGACGCGCGCAATACCGAGCGCCGCGAAAGCGTCTCCATACCCTTCCTCCCTCGTTCGAGCCGCGGCCCTTTGGCGGGCACGTGCCGGTTATCAAGGGAAGTGTGGACTCCTCGCGGGTCCGGTTCAACGGCTCGTCGGAAACCTCAACCGCCGCGGCGGCTTAGGATCTACAGCCGGAAACGGTGCGGCCGAGGGGGCGTCGACCCTCGGCCGCAAAGAGCTGGTCAGGCCTGCTGGATCGGGTATTTGGCAAAGATCGCCTCGGCCCGCTTGAACGCCTTGTCCGCCGCCGCCTCAGGCTTCATGCCGTTGTTGACGATATCGGCCCAGCCTACCTGGAAGACATGCTCGGCGTTGACCTGGGCCGCTGCCGGGCTGTAGGCCTCGTAAAGCGGGATTGTCGGACCGAACAAGGTCTCCTCTATATAGGTCGTACGATGCGGGTCGCCCGAATGGAGCCAGAAGGGGTCGCTCTTGGCGATGTCCGGCATCGGGATGGCCCAGCGGCCAAGCCCGCCTTTCAGGTACTCGTTCAATACCTTTGGCTCGATCGCGTATTTCAAAAATTCCTTGGCGACGTCGACATTCTTGGCCCCCTTCGGGATCACCGCGCCAAAGATGCCGACCTGCGCCGGCAACGGCTTGCCGTCATTGCCGTTGGGGATGGCATGGGTCAGGATGTCGTCATATTCCGCTTTGTTGTGAAGGAGCGCCAGTTCGGTCGACAGCGAGCCGTCGAAATCCATGACGCAGAGCTTTGAGTGAAAGGCGTTGTTGTCGTCGGCATCGTTCCAGTTTACGACCCCGGGCGGCACGTAGCCGTCCTTGTAGTCGGTGGTCAATTTGGTCAATGCCTTGATCACCGCTTCTTTGACCTGCGGATTGTCGGCATGCAATTTGCCGTCGGGGGTGACCAGGTCCTTGCCGCCATAGGCGATCATGAAGGCGTTGAAGGTGTTGATCGGATCGACCCCGATCGTGCTGACCTCCCAGCCGTAGACGTAAGTGTGGCGCATGCCCTGTTCGCGCAATTTGGCCTGGATCGGCTTGAAGAAATCGATAAACGGGTCCCACTGGTTCGGGATATCGGAAACCTTTAAGCCCCCCTTCTCGACCAGCGATTTCCAGATGTGGAACATCACCGCCGCCGACTTCATCGGCACGCCGTAAAAGCTGCGTTTTTTGGTGACATTGTTGTAATTGTTACGGCTGAGCAGCGCGATGTCGCTGAAGTGCGATTTCTGGGTTTCGACGACGTCGCTGACGTCTTCGAGCTTGTCCTGCCAGGCGTTCAGCGGGGTGAACGAGAAATCGGCGTCCTCCATGACGTCGGGCACGACGCCGCTGGTAACCGCCGAGATTTCCTTCTGGCGCAGCGGGGCGAAGGGAACGATGCTGTAGTTGAGGGTGTTGCCGCTGGTCTTCTCGTAATCGGCGACGAGCTGGCGGAACGCGGCATCCTCGCTCGGGATGAAACCTTGGGTCCACCACACGGTCGCGGTCTTGGCCGCCGCATTGGCGATATGGGGCCGCGCCAGGGTCCCGACCGCCGCAACACCCACGGATGCGCGCAATAATGAGCGCCTGGAAATCCGGTTCATCTGATCCTCTCTTTCAAGCCGCCTTTGCCGCTGGTGCGTAGCGGTTCTATCGAACCGGAGTGTGGAACAATAGCCACGCCTGTTCAATCACTTATTCGTGGCGGTCTGGACGAGAGGCCGGTCCGCGGAGGTTTCGACCGCGGACCTCTCTTCCCGGGACCGGGGGCGGGGGTTCAGCTCTGCTGGATCGGGTATTTGGCGAAGATCGTCTCGATCCGCTTCCACGCCTTGTCCGCCGCCTGCTCCGGCTTCATCCCGCCGGTCACGATGTCGGCCCAGGCGACGTTCCAGACATGCTCGGTCATGACCTGGGCATAGGCCGGATTGAACGCGTAGTAATACGGCATCGTCGGACCGAGCCCCTGCTGCGCATAGACCGGCCGGTGCGGATCGATTTTGGGGTCGCGCCACCACGGGTCCTCGCGCAACTGCGCCGGGAACACCGGCAGCGACCGGCCGAGCCCGCCCTTGACGAGCGCGGTATTGGCCTGCGGCTGGATCGCGAATTTCAGGAAATCCTTGGCCACCGCAACATTCTTCGCGCCGTTCGGGATCAGCACAGGGGCCGTAAGAAAAATGCTCTCGACCGGCTTCCCTTCATTGCTGAGCGGCAGGCCATGCGTGAGCATGTCGACGTTATAGGCCTGCTTGTTCTTGATCATCGCCATTTCGGTCGACAATGTGCCGTCGAAATCCATGACGACGAGCTTCGAGTGGAACGCGTTGTTGTCGTCGGCGTCGTTCCAGTTGACCGAGTTCGACGGTATGTGGCCGTCCTTGAACAGCGAGGCCAGCTTGGTCAATACCTTGATTGCCGCCGCGCGCACCTGCGGATCATCGGAATGCAATTTGCCGTCGGGGGTGACGATGTCCTTGCCGCCATAGGCGATCAGGAAGTGGTGGAATGTGATATTGGGATCGTTGCCGATCGTGCTGACCACGAACCCGTTGGCATAGACATGGCGCATGCCCTGAGCCCGCAATTTCTCCTGCACCGGATTGAAGAAATCGATGAAGGCGTCCCAGGTATTCGGGAGATCGGAGATCTTGTATCCCGCCTTTTCGACCAGATCCTTCCAGATGTGGAACGGCGTGGTGCCGCCTAATATCGGCACGCCGTAATAGCTGCGCTGTTTCTCTTTGGCGTTATAGCAATAGGCGGTCTGCAGGGCGGCTGGCACATAGCGCGATTTTGCGGGCTCGACCACGTCCGTCACATCGACCAGATTGCCCTGCCAAGCCTGCAGGGCGACCAGTTCGAGAGGGGTCGACGGGACCAGATCAGGGACGACGCCGCTGGTGATCGCCGAAATGATCTTCTGGCGCAGCGGCGCAAACGGAACGATCGTCAATTCGATCGTATTGCCGCTCGCTTTCTCGTAATCGGCGACGAGCTTGCGGAACGCGATGTCCTCGTTCGGAACAAAGCCTTGCGTCCACCATATCGTCGCGGTCTTGGCTGCGGCATTGGCAATGTAGGGCCGTGCCAATGTTCCCGCCGCCGCGAGGCCGAGAGATGCATGCAACAGCGAGCGTCTGGAGAATTGGTTCATTGGGTTCCCCCCTTTTTTGAGCCCCGCCCCACGGCGGGCGGGGCTCGGCTCTGCTGGGACGCGAGTGTGAAACAACCGCCCGCCGCCTTCAACCTCTGAGGCTCTGATGCGCGAAAGCGCGGCCAACACGCGACCGGCCCGCAGGCCTCTGCCTGCGGGCCGGTTCCGGCTCAGGCTCGGCGGAGCTCAGCTCTGCTGCATCGGATATTTCGCGAAGATCGCCTCGGCCCGCTTCAAAGCCTTGGCGGTGGCCTCTTCCGGTTTCGCTCCATTGGCGACGATGCTGTGCCAGGCGACGTTGAAGATGTGCTCGGTCCGGCATTGCGCGTAGGCCGGATTGTAGCAGTAGTAGAACGGGATCGTCGGGCTTTCGAGACCCTGCTTGATGTATTCCACCCGGTGCTGATCCTTGGGATCGGTCCACCACGGGTCGTTCTTGACGAATTCCGGAAACACCGGCAGCCAGCGGCCGAGCGCGACCTTCAGATATTCATTATTGACCTTTGGCTCGATCAGATATTTGGCGAATTCCTTGGCCACCGGGATGTTCTTTGCGCCTTTTGGCACGATCGCATTGTTGACGCCGAATTGGCTCGGCAACTCTTTGCCCTCGTTGCTGAGCGGCAGCCCGTGCGTGATCATGTTGCGATCATAGGCTTCCTTGTCGTGATAGAGAGCCAATTCGGTCGACAAGGTGCCGTCGAAATCCATGATCGACAGCTTCGAGTGGAACGCGTTGTTGTCGTCGGCGTCGTTCCAATTGACCGAACCCGGTGGAATATAGCCGTCTTTGTAGAGCGTGGCGAGCTTGACCAATGCCTTGACGATTGCATCCTTGACCTGCGGGTCTTCGGAGTTCAACTTGCCGTCCTTGGTGACAAGATTGACCCCGCCATAGGCAATCATAAAGGCGTGGAAGGTGTTGAGCGGGTCGTTGCCGGTCGTGCTGACCACGAAACCATTGGCATAGGTATGGCGCATGCCCTGCTCGCGCAGCTTTTTCTGCACCGGATGGAAGAAATCGATAAATGCGTCCCAGGTGTTGGGGACGTCCGACATCTTGTATCCCGCCTTTTCGATCAGGTCCCGCCAATAATGGAACGGGACCACGGCGCCTTCGAACGGGACGCCGTAATAGCCGTACCGTTTCTCGACGTTGTTGTAGAAACGGGCGGAGATCAGTGCGATCGGCGCATACTTGTCTTTCTGGGTCTCGACGACATCGGTGACGTCGGCGAGCTTGTCGACCCAGGCCTGCAAGGGCACGACTTCGGGCGGGGTGGCATAGATCAGGTCGGGAACGACGCCGCTGGTCAGCGCCGAGACGATCTTCTGGCGCAGCGGGGCGAAGGGCACGATGCTGTACTCGATCTTGTTGCCGCTCGCCTTCTCGTAATCCGTGACCAGTTTGCGGAATGCGGCATCCTCCTCCTTGAAGAAGCCCTGGGCCCACCAGATGGTCGCAGTCGTTGCCGCCGCATTGGCGATATAAGGCCGCGCCAGGGTTCCCGCCGCTGCCACGCCCAAGGACGCGCGCAGCAGGGAGCGTCTAGAGAGCTTGTCCATGCCCGTTTCTTCCTCTTCGAGTCGCGATCGCTTACCGCTGAATACCGCTTCCGGCATCCCGAGTGTGAGACAGAAGCCGAGCACATTCAACCGCTTATTCTTGCTTTCCGCGCGTGCCGCGGGGGTGGGTCCGGGACAGCCCGGCCCCGCGGCTTTGACGGCCGGGTTCAGCTCTCTGCCATCGGATATTTGGCGAATATCTCCTGGGCGCGCTTCAACGCCTTGTCGGCCGCCGCCTCCGGCGTCGTGCCGTGATGGACCATATCGGCCCAGGCGACCTGGAAGACGTGCTCGGCATCGAGCTGGGCGGCGGCCGGATTGAAAGCCGTGTGCAGCGGGACCGTTGAACGGAACAAGATCTCCTTGATGTAGGTCGTCCGGTGCGGGTCCCCGGAATCGAGCCAGAACGGATCGCTCTTGGCGATGTCCGGCATCGGGATGGCCCAGCGGCCGAGCCCGGCCTTCAGATACTCGTTCAATACCTTCGGCTCGATCGCGTATTTCAAAAATTCCTTGGCGACGTCGACGTTTTTGGCGCCCTTCGGGATCATCGCGCCGAAAATCCCGATCTGCGCCGGCAGCGGCTTGCCGTCGTTGCCGTTGGGGATGGCATAGGTCAGGATGTCGTCATATTTCTCCTTTTTGTCGATGAGGGCGAGTTCCATCGACAATGAGCCGTTGAAATCCGCGACAAGCTGCTTGGCATGGAAGGCGTTGTTGTTGTCGGCGTCGTTCCAGTTGATCGCCCCCTTCGGCACATAGCCGTCCTTGTAAAGCGCGGCCATCCGGGTCAAGGTCTTGATCACCGCCTCCCTGATCTGCGGATCGTCGGCGTGCAGTTTGCCGTCCGGCGTGACCAGATCCTTGCCGCCATAGGCGATCATGTACCCGTCAAACGTGCGGATCGGATCGACGCCGTTGGTGCTGACCTCCAAGCCCCAGCTATAGGTATGGCGCAGGCCCTGGTCGCGCAGCGCTTTCTGCATCGGCTTGAAGAAATCGATGAATTCGTCCCATGTGTTCGGGATGTCCGAAACCTTATGGCCCGCTTTTTCGACCAGAGATTTCCAGATGTGGAACGTCACGGCCGACGCCTTCATCGGCACGCCGTAGTAGCTGCGCTGTTTCGTTACACTGTTATAGTTGTGATAGCTGAGCATCGCGATATCATTGAAATGAGATTTTTGAGTTTCGACAATGTCGGTGACATCAAGAAGCTTATCCTTCCAGGCATTGAACGGTATAAAGAAGTAATCGGCAGCCTCCATCACGTCGGGAACCACGCCGCTCGTGACCGCCGAGGTTTCCTTCTGGCGCAGAGGGGCATAGGGGACAATGCTGTACTCGATTTTGTTGCCGCTGACCTTCTCGTAGCCGGCAACAAGCTGGCGGAAGGCGCTATCCTCGCTGCGTATGAAACCCTGTGTCCACCACACGGTTGCGGTCGTGGCCGCCGCGCGGGCGAGATAGGGCCGCGCCAAGGTTCCGGCCGCCGCCGCCGCGAGAGATGCGCGTAGCAGGGAGCGTCTTGAGAGCGTGTCCATGCCCTTTCCTTTCTTTGAGTCCGCGATCACTGGCCGCTGAGTGCCTGTTTGAGCGAGGAAAGCAGCGGAATGCCCCCGGGCTTCGCCCTGACAGGGGCAGCTATGGCTCGCATGACGCTGCTCTGAGCCCGCCATAACCGATACCTACCCTTGTCGGCGGCTTTCGCCGGAATTTTCCGCCCTACAGTTCGGTGTAGGGCGGAAAAGCGCAGCGCATTCCGCCGCTCCGACACCCCGAGTGTCGACCGAAAGCTGAGCAGCTTCAATTGTTTATTTTTTCGGCGTGGAGACGCGAAGGCTGCGTCCGGCCGCGCAGAGCGGGGGACGCCATGCAAAAGAAACCGGCCTGCGGGGGCGCCCGCAGGCCGGATTTGCGGTTCGCGATAGGTCGTGAAGCCGGGGCTTACCCCTTGACCCCGCCCATCGTCAGACCGGAGGTCATGCGGTGACGGAAGGCGTAGTAGACCGCGATCGGCGGCAGGGCGTAGATGACGGCGGTGGCCATCATATAGTTCCACGGCGCCTCGTCGCTGTTGAGGAATTGCGCCAGCGCCACCGGCACGGTCATGCTCTGCTTTGAGGAGAGCAGCAGGAACTGGTACAGGTACTCGTTCCAGGCCAAGAGCAGGGCGTAGGTGCCGACCGCGACCAGGGCCGGCGCCATCAGCGGCAGATAAATCTTCAGATAGATCTGCACCGGCGAGGCGCCGTCGATCCGCGCCGACTCGTCAAGCTCCATCGGGATCGCGGCGCCGTAATTCTGGAAGATGAAGATCGCATAGGGGGTGGCGAAGGTCACCAGGGCGGCGATCACCGACCAGATGTTGTTGGTCAGCCCGTAAGCCTGCATGATCCGGTAGAACGGGATCGCCAGGAACGATTGCGGGATGACATAGGTCAGAAGGGCGGCGTTGCTGACCAGCCAGCCGTGGCGCAGCCGCATCCGGCTCAGCGAGAAGCTGACCAACGAGGCGATCAGCAAGGTGAAGAACGTGACCGCCGCGCCGAGATAGACGCTGTTGCCGAACTGGTGCCAGAAATATTCGAGGTACCAGTAGCCTTCGGTGAACACGAGCCAGTAGCCGTGCAATGACGGGTATTGCGGCCAGATCACGTTGCTGAACACGTCGTCATGGCCTTCGAGCGAGACCATGACCATGCTGTAGATCGGCACCAGCGTCCACACGAGGAGCGCGAAGCTGAGGAGCGCCACCCCGGCATTTTTCACAAGGCGCCAGCGCCGCGCGACGCGGCGCATGCGCTCCCGATCGATCGGGCGAGCGGCGGTGAGGCGGCCGACTTCGGCGGTCGTTGTTGTCACAGTTGCACCTGTGCGGTCTTGAGTTTACGCATCAGCAGGATCACGAGGGGAATGACGAGCGGCAGCGCCGTCATGACCGCCGCCACGCCGAGCCGCGGCTGCGACAGGTCGAAGGCGTCGCGGATGCCGAGCGTGGCCAATGTGTAGGTCGAGAACGCCGGCCCGCCGCCGCTGATGAAGTAGGGCGTATTGAAGTCGCCGACCGTAAAGATCGTCGACAGCAAGGTGCAGACCAGATAGAGGTTGGCCATCAACGGGAAGTTGATGTGGACAAAGGCGCGGAACCCGGTGGCGCCGTCGACCTTGGCCGCGTCATAGATCTCCTGCGGGATGGCCATGCGGCCGGCAATGAAGATCACGGTCCAGAACGGCATCCATTTCCAGATATAGGAAACGATGACCGAGCCGAACGCGTACCAGCGCGTGTCGAGCCAGGCCGGGCCGTTGACGTGGAAGATCGTCCACAACGCATTGTTGAGGAAGCCGTAATCGCCGTTCAGCATCCAGTGCATCGAGGTGAAGATCGGCATCGACGGCACCGCCCACGGCAGCACGAAGACCATCAACAGCGCCTTCGTCCACCAGCCGGAGCGCATGAAGAAGCCCGACAGCAGGAGGGCGCAGAACATCTTCACGTTGACGGCGATGGCGAGGTACAGCACCGTGTTGACGATCGTCATCTGATAGACCGGATCGTCGAACAATTCGGTGTAGAGGTGCGGGTCGCTGCCCATCCACAGCCCGTAAACCACGGGGTAGATGACGAAGACGAGGAACACCGCGACATAGGGAACAACAAAGGCAAGCGCCCAGGTATACTCCGAGCCTTGCAACTCGCCGCGCCAGAAGCGGCGGCGCGTGCGCAGGCTCGGCAGTACCTGGACAGCTGCCGAAGCGGTTTCGGAAACCTGGGCCATTATTGCCTCTCAGGCCTGCTGGATTGGATATTTTGCGTAGATCGCCTCGGCCCGCTTGAACGCCTTCTCGGCCGCGGCCTTTGCCGTCATCCCATGGTTGACGATATCGGCCCAGGCGACCTGGAAAACGTGCTCGGCGTCGATTTGGGCGGAGGCCGGGTTATAAGCTTCGTAAAGCGGGATCGTCGGACCGAACAAGGTCTCTTCGATATAAGTCTTGCGGTGCGGCGCCTTGGGATCGAGCCAGAACGACGAGTCACTCTTGGCGACACCCGGCATCGGGATGGCCCAGCGGCCGTACCCGCCCTTCAGGTATTTGTTCAAGACCTGCGGCTCGATCGAATACTTCAGAAATTCCCTGGCGACGTCGAGGTTTTTCGCCCCCTTCGGGATCACCGCGCCAAAGATGCCGACCTGCGCCGGCAAGGGCTTGCCGTCATTACCCTTGGGGATGCCGTGGGTCAGGATGTCGTCGAATTCCTCTTTGTTGTGCATCAGCGCCAATTCGGTCGAGATCGTGCCGTCGAAATCGATGACGCAGAGCTTTGAGTGAAAGGCGTTGTTGTCGTCGGCGTCGTTCCAGTTGACGACGCCGGGCGGCACGTAATGGTTCTTGTAGTCCGTGGTCAGCTTGTCCAAAGCCTTGATCACCGCCTCTTGGACCTGCGGGTCGTCGGCGTGCAATTTGCCGTCCTTGGTGACCAGGTCTTTGCCGCCATAGGCGATCATGAAGGCGTGAAAGGTGTTGATCGGATCGACCCCGATCGTGCTGACCTCCCAGCCGTAGACGTAAGTGTGGCGCATGCCCTGCTCGCGCAGCTTGGCCTGCAGCGGTTTGAAGAAATCGATGAATTCATCCCATTTGTCGGGGATGTCGGAAACCTTCGCGCCCCCCTTCTCGACCAGCGATTTCCAGATGTGGAACGGCACCGCCGCCGCCTTCATCGGCACGCCGTAAAAGCTGCGCTTTTTCGTGGTGTTGTTGTAAATGTTGCGGCTGAGCAGCGCGAGCTCGCTGAATTGCGATTTCTGGGTCTCGACAATGTCGCTGACGTCTTCGAGCTTGTCCTGCCAGGCGTTCAGCGGGGTGAAGGAGAAATCGGCGTCCTCCATGACGTCGGGGACGACGCCGCTGGTGATCGCCGAGATTTCCTTCTGGCGCAGCGGGGCGAAAGGTATGATGCTGTAATTAAGCTTGTTGCCGCTGGTCTTCTCGTAATCGGCGACGAGCTGACGAAATGCCGCGTCCTCGCTCGGGATGAAACCCTGCGTCCACCACACGGTCGCGGTCTTGGCCGCAGCATTGGCGATATAGGGCCGCGCCAAGGTTCCGACTGCCGCGGCTCCGAGGGACGCGCGCAGCAGCGAGCGCCTGCTCACATACCCCATCTTGTCTCCTCCCGTGGCCACACCGAATCGCCGTGCAACTCGGCTCTTTTGCGAAAAAGCAATATAAGGTGCCCATACGGTCTGCTCAACTGCTTTTGCCGCACTTTGCCGCTCCGGCGGCCTCTATGCGGCAAAAAGCGCGCGCTCCGCAGGGTTTTATGCCGCCTTTTCGAGTTCGCGCAGCACGGTATCGCCCATGACCCGGGTCGATACCCGGGCCGTGTTCGGCTGGACGATATCGCTGGTCCGCACCCCGGCGGCCAATGTGCGGCGTACCGCGTCCTCGACGAGGTCGGCCTCGGCGGCCATGTCGAACGAGTAGCGCAGCATCATCGCAAAGGACAGGATGCAGGCCAGCGGATTGGCGAGGTCGCGCCCGGCGATGTCGGGGGCGCTGCCGTGCACCGGCTCATAGAGCGCCCGGCGCCGTCCCGAGGGGTCGGGCGCGCCGAGCGAGGCCGAGGGCAGCATGCCGAGCGAGCCGGTCAGCATCGCCGCGCAGTCCGACAAGAGATCGCCAAACAGATTGCTGGTGACGATGACGTCGAACTGCTTTGGATTGCGCACCAATTGCATCGCGCAATTGTCGGCGTACATGAACGACAATTCGACTTCGGGATAGTCGGCCGCATTGAGGCGCTGGGCGATCTCGCGCCACAGCCCGCCCGACTCCATGACGTTGGCCTTGTCGACCTCGACGAGCCGGCCGCGGCGCTTCTTCGCCAGTTCAAAGGCGACGCGGGTGACGCGCTCGATCTCGGCTTCGCTGTAGATTTCGGTGTTGACGCCGCGGCGGGTGCCGTCGGCGAGCGTTTCGACCCCGCGCGGCGCGCCGAAATAGATCCCGCCGGTCAGCTCGCGCACGATCAACAGGTCGAGCCCCGACACCAATTCGCGCTTCAGGCTGGAGGCGTCGGCGAGCGCGTCGAAGACGACTGCCGGCCGCAGATTGGCGAACAGGTCCATCTCCTTGCGCAGGCGCAGGAGGCCGCGCTCCGGGCGCAATTCGAACGGCAATTCGTCCCATCTGGGCCCGCCGACCGAGCCGAACAACACCGCATCGCTGGCGAGCGCCTCAGCGAGGGTGCTCTCGGTCAGCGGCACCCCGGCGGCGTCGAGCGCGGCGCCGCCGACGAGGCCCTCGGCGACCTCGAAACTGGCGATGCGGCGCCGGTCGAAGAAGTCGATAATGCGCAAGGTCTCGCGCATGATCTCCGGGCCGATGCCGTCGCCGGCCAGCACCAATACTTTGCGGTTAGCCCCGCGCGATGTTCCATCGCGCGGGGACCCCGAATTGGCCGCCATCGTCACGCCCCGGCGGCGGTCATGCCGAACAGCCAGGGCCGCTCCGCGTGCAAGCCGCGCTCGTAACCGTCGATCGCCGCCGCCTTCTGTTCGGTCAGTCCGATGTCGTCGAGCCCGTGGAGCAGGCAATGCTTGCGGAACGGGTCGACCTCGAAAGGCACGAGCTGCCCGTCGGGGCGCGAGATCGTCTGCTTTTCCAGATCGACCGTCAGCACCGCATTGGCGCCCTTTTTCGCATCCTCGATCAACAGCGCGACCGTGGCCTCCGGCAGCCGGATCGGCAACAGCCCGTTCTTGAAGCAATTATTGTAGAAAATGTCGCCAAAGCTCGGCGCGACGACGACGCGGACGCCGAAATCGAGGAGCGCCCAGGGCGCGTGCTCCCGGCTTGAGCCGCAGCCGAAATTGTCGCCGGCGATAAGGATCTTGGCGTCCCGATAGGGCGGCTGGTTCAGCACGAAATCCGGATTTTCCGACCCGTCGGGACGGTAGCGGATCTCGTCGAACAGGATCTTGCCGAGCCCGGTGCGCTTGATCGTCTTCAAATAACCGGACGGAAAGATCTTGTCGGTATCGACGTTGATCATCGGCAGCGGCGCGGCGATGCCGGTCAGGGTCGTGAATTTTTCCATCATTATCCCTTTTGGATGTGCCGCGGCATCACTTCGCGGCGACGGGTTTCTCGGAGGGTATCGCGCTTCCTGCCGCTAATGCGAGGGCATGGCCGATCCAGCGGTCGAGGCCGCGATCGAATGAAGACTCGACAATTGCGCGAAGGAGCAGAGCCTGATCGTGAGCGGACCACTCTTTGCGAGGGTTTGCGCAACTGGTCAACTGATGCAGAGACTCATTTATGTCCTGCACGCGATCGAGATCCGCATCCGAAACCGGCCTGTCGAAGACGATCACCCGAATTGCAACCGTAAGGTCATGCGCGAAAATGCACAAGAACGCACGCCACGACTCCGCGTCCAACCGTTCAAATGCGTCCAAGATCTGCTCGACATCAAGGGGTTGTCCGGGAACAACCGTTCCATCGGCATATTCTACTGTCGGTCCGTAAAGCGGCTTCGGCATTTCGTTTCGGTCATTCGTAGATCTGCCGCAGCGGCGGTTTCCTGCGCTGAGTTTGCGAAAGAATCCGATCGCTGCCTTTTGACGCGTCACCCCGGCGAAAGCCGGGGTCCATCTCTCCGCGGCATGGCCGAGTGACTGCTGGCACACTATTGCCGTTACTTGAGAATTCCGAGGAGCCGAGAAATGGATCCCGGCTTTCGCCGGGATGACGGAAGGGGAAATTCGCCAACCTTTATCCTCATCTGGCTTCTTGCACGTTCCCTGCGGCGGCATCGGATTTCGTCAGCCCAGTTCGCGCACGTCGGCGAGATGTCCGGTGACGGCGGCGGCGGCAGCCATCGCCGGGCTCACGAGGTGGGTCTTGGCGTTCTTGCCCTGGCGGCCTTCGAAGTTGCGGTTCGAGGTCGAGGCGATGCGCTCGCCGTTCATCGCCTTGTCGTCGTTCATCGCCATGCAGTTCGAGCAGCCGGGCTCGCGCCATTCGAAGCCGGCCTCGACGAAGATGCGGTCGAGCCCTTCCTCTTCGGCCTGGCGCTTGACGAGGCCCGAGCCGGGCACGACGAGAACGCGCACCCCGGGAGCGGCGCGTCGGCCCTTGGCGATCGCCGCGGCGGCGCGCAGATCCTCGATCCGGCTGTTCGTGCACGAGCCGATAAACACGCGCTCGATCGGGATCTCGGTCAGCTTTGTGTTGGGGCGCAACTGCATATAGGCGAGCGCGCGCTCGACCGCGGCGCGCTGCAACGGATCGTCAATCTCGCTCGGGTCGGGGACGCGGCCGGTGATCGGCGCCGCGTCCTGCGGGCTCGTGCCCCAGGTGACAAAGGGGGCGATCTCCCCGGCCTCGAGCCGCACCTCGCGATCGTAACGCGCTCCGGGATCGGAGGGCAGAGTCCGCCAATAAGCGAGCGCCTGGTCCCACGCCGCCCCCTTGGGCGCATAGGGCCGGCCCTTCAGATAGGCGAAGGTGGTCTCGTCCGGAGCGACGAGCCCGGCGCGGGCGCCGGCCTCGATCGTCATGTTGCAGAGGGTCATGCGGCCCTCCATCGACAACCCGCGGATCGTCTCGCCGGCATATTCGACGACATGACCGGTGCCGCCGGCGGTGCCGATCCTGGCGATGATCGCGAGGATCACGTCCTTGGCGGTGACGCCGGCGCCGAGCGCGCCCTCGACCGTGATCCGCATGTTCTTGGCCGGGCGCTGGATCAGGGTCTGCGTCGCCAGGACGTGCTCGACCTCGGAGGTGCCGATGCCAAAGGCGAGGGCGCCGAAGGCGCCGTGCGTCGCTGTGTGGCTGTCGCCGCAGACGATCGTCATGCCCGGCTGGGTCAGCCCCTGCTCGGGTCCGATGATGTGAACAATGCCCTGGCGCGCGTCGTCGAGCGGGAAATAGGGGACGCCGAATTCGCGCACATTGCGTTCAAGCGTGTCGACCTGCAGGCGCGATTCCGCATTGGCGATGCCGCGGCTGCGCTCGCTCGTCGGCACGTTGTGGTCGGCGACGGCGATCGTCGCATCGGGCCGGCGCACCCGCCGCCCGGCGAGTTTCAGGCCCTCAAAGGCTTGCGGGCTCGTCACCTCGTGAACGAGGTGCATGTCGATGTAGATCAGGCAGGTGCCGTCCTCCTGACGATCGACGACATGGCTGTCCCAGATCTTGTCGAACAAGGTGCGCGGCGCGGCCATGGTTCTACTCCGCAGAGGGGTTTGAGGCGGCGCCGGAAGGCGCCGGTTCGGGGCGCACGGTCTCGCGCGCGCGTTCGGCGATGCGCGCGGCCTTGCCGGTGCGGCCGCGCAGGTAATAGAGCTTGGCGCGGCGCACGGCGCCGCGGCGGACCACCTCGATCGCGCTGATCCGCGGCGAATAGAGCGGGAAGACGCGCTCGACCCCCTCGCCGTAGGAAATCTTGCGCAATGTGAAGTTCGAGTTGATCCCGGCGTTCTTGCGCGCAATGCACACGCCTTCGAACGCCTGGATGCGCTCGCGCTCGCCCTCGACGACGCGCAGGCTGACCCGCACCGTGTCGCCCGGCTGAAACGGCGGCACCGGCCGCAGCGCCCGCAATGTGTCGACCGCCTCGCGGTCGAGCTGTTCCATCAGGTTCATCGTTCCACCTCTCGCTGGCGCGCCTCATGACGCCGCCACAGATCCGGTCGCCGCTCCCGGGTCAGCCGCTCCGCCTCGGCGTGGCGCCAGGCGCGGATGCGGGCATGGTCGCCCGACGACAGCACCGCCGGCACCGCCCGGTCCTGCCACAGCGCAGGCCGCGTGTAATGCGGATATTCGAGCAGACCCTCGGCAAAGCTCTCCTCGACAAAGCTCAGGGCGCTGCCCACCACCCCAGGCAGCAACCGCACGCAGGCGTCGATCAAGGCGATCGCCGCCGGCTCGCCGCCCGACAGGACAAAATCGCCGAGGCTCACCTCCTCCATTGCGCGGGCGTCGATCACGCGCTGGTCGACGCCTTCGAAACGGCCGCAGACGAGCCGCACTCCCGGCCCCGCGGCGAGCGCGCGCACCCGCTCCTGGGCAAGAGGGGAGCCGCGCGGCGACAGCAGGATTAGCGGCCCGCTCCCGCCCGCGCCGGCGATCGCCGCATCGAGCACATCCGGCCGCATCACCATCCCCGGACCGCCGCCGAACGGGGCATCGTCGACCGAGCGGTGTTTATCGCGCGCGAAAGCGCGGATGTCCACCGTGTCGAGATGCCAGAGGCCGGCGGCGAGCGCCTTGCCGGCGAGCGAATGGGCCAGCGGCCCCGGCAGCATCTCGGGGAAGATCGTCAACACCGTGGCGCGCCAACTCATCAGGGTTCGCTCTCCGCTCCTGAGGAGCCGCCGCCAGGCGGCGTCTCGAAGGGCGCGTCCGGGGCGGCGGCGGCGAGAAGGCCCGGCGGCGGATCGATGACCAGACGTCCGGCAGCGAGGTCGACGACCGGGACGACGGCCCGGGTGAACGGGACGAGCGCCGGCGGCGCCGCCGGCCGCGCGATCTCGATGACGTCGCCGGCCCCGAAATCGTGGATCGCGCGCACCTGTCCGACCGGCGTTCCGTCGGGCAACAGCGCCGTCAGTCCGACGAGGTCGGCGTGGTAATACTCCTCCTCCGGCGGCGCCGGCAGGGACGCCCGCGGCAGATAGAGCTTGAGGCCGCGCAACCCCTCGGCCCGGTCGCGGTCCTCGACCCCCGACAGGCGGGCGAGAAGGACGCCCTTGCCGGCGCCGAGGAGGGTGAGCACGAAACGGCGGCGACCGCTTTCGTCCTCGACCGGGCCGTAGCGCGCGACGTCCTCGGGGATTGCGGTAAAGCTCTTGAGGCGCACCGCGCCCCTGACCCCATGCGGGCCGGTGACGACGCCGACGCAGACCCGCCTTCTGTCGGCCACGAGCGCCGCGTCAGCTCCGGCCGGACGCCGCGCCGGCCGCTTCCGCCGCGGCGCGCGCGCGTTCCTGCGCCTTCGCCTTGGGCTGCGATTTTTTCGGGGTGTCGCGCCGCGCCGGCGTGTCGATCAAGCCGGCGTCGCCGAGAAAACGCGCGACGCGCTCGGTCGGCAGCGCGCCGACACCGAGCCAGTGGCGGATGCGTTCGGATTTCAATGTGATCCGCTCGGCGTGGTCGCGGTCGAGCATCGGGTTGTAGGTGCCGAGCTTCTCGATAAAGCGGCCGTCGCGCGGGCTGCGCGAGTCGGCGACGACGATGCTGTAATAGGGCCGCTTCTTGGCGCCGCCGCGGGCGAGCCGGATCTTCAGGGACATCGGCCGGTCCTCAATGGCGGAAGGTGTGCGGCATCAGCGCTTCGAGACCGTGGCGCATGACCCCTTTCTGACCGAGCTTTTTCATCTTCTTCATCATGCCGGAGATGTCCTGGTACTGTTTCAAGAGCCGGTTGATCTCCGGCACCGAGGTGCCCGAGCCGCTGGCGATGCGCCGCCGGCGCGAGGCGTTCAACAATTTGGGGTTCTTCCGCTCGCTCTTGGTCATCGACGAGATGATCGCTTCCTGGCGCTTCAGGATGCTCTCGTCGATATTGGCCTCGGAGAGCTGCTTCTTGATCTTGCCGACCCCCGGCAGCAGGCCCAGCATGCCGCCCATGCCGCCCATGCGGCGGATCTGGCGCAGTTGGGCGGCGAGGTCGTCGAGGTCGAAATTGCCTTTCGCCATCTTGGCGGCGAGCTTCTCGGCCTCTTCCTGATCGGCGGTCTCGGCCGCCTTTTCGACCAGGGAGACGACGTCGCCCATGCCGAGGATGCGCCCGGCAATGCGCTCGGGGTGAAAGGTTTCGAGCGCGTCGATCTTCTCGCCGGTGCCGATCAGGACGATCGGTTTGCCGGTGATTGCGCGCATCGACAGGGCGGCGCCGCCGCGCGCATCGCCGTCGACCCGGGTCAGGACGATGCCGGTCAGCCCGGCGCGCTCGTCAAAGGCCTTGGCGACATTGACCGCGTCCTGGCCGGTCATCGCGTCGGCGACCAGCAGGGTCTCGTGCGGGTGGGCGGTCTCGCGCACCGCCGCGACCTCCAGCATCAAGTCCTCGTTGACGTGCAAACGCCCGGCGGTGTCGAGGATGACGACGTCGTAGCCCTCGTTGCGTCCGCTCGCGAGCGCCCGCCGCGTGATCGCGACCGGCTTCTCGCCCGGCACGATCGGCAGGGTGGCGACGCCGACCTGGCGCCCGAGCACGGCCAGTTGCTGCTGCGCCGCCGGGCGCTGCACGTCGAGCGAGGCCAGGAGGACCTTTTTGCGCTCGCGGCTTTTGAGCCTCAAGGCGATCTTGGCCGCGGTCGTCGTCTTGCCCGAGCCCTGCAGTCCGACCAGCAGGATCACGACCGGGGGCGCGGCTTTCAGGACGAGACCATCGCTCGGCGTCTCGCCGCCGAGCACCGCGACGAGGTGGTCGTGGACGATCTTGACCATCATCTGCGCCGGCGTCACCGAGCGCAACACCTCCTGCCCGAGCGCCCTTTCGCGCACCGCGGCGACAAAATCCCGGACCACCGGCAGGGCTACGTCGGCCTCGAGCAACGCCACCCGGATCTCGCGCAAGGCGGCCGTGATGTCGTTTTCGTTCAACACGCCGTGGCGGCGCAGCTGGTCGAACACATCGCCGAGGCGATTGGTGAGGCTGTCGAACATCGCGGTTCTCGAAACGGCTTCTCTGCGACGAAAATGGCCAGTGCGCGACACTCGCGGACTGGCGGCCCCGCTCGCGGGGAAAGGCGCGCTCCCCTATGGGAGACGCGAAGAAGGTAGCCATCGCCGGTTTTTCTGTCAATGACGGGCGGGTGGCGGTTCGCGGCAGCCGCTCCTGTCCTGCGGCGGCTCATCGGGCGGGCGCGCGAAAGAATCCGATCGCCGCCTCCCTCCTCGTCACCCCGGCGAAGGCCGGGGTCCATACTTCCGCGACATAGGCTGGTGACGGCTGGTACGACGTTGCCGCTGCTTGAAAATTCCGAGCGGCGGAGATGGGGGTTCCGGCCTTCGCCGGGACGACGATAAGGGGAATTTGCCAATTTCCATTTTGATCTGGATTCTTTCACCGACTCAACGAGGGGGAGAGAGATGCATTTCGACCTGGCGAAGATCCCGGCCGGCGAGGCCTACAAGCTCCTGGTCGCGACGGTCGTGCCGCGGCCGATCGCATTGACCACGACGGTCGACGGCGAGGGTCGGGTCAACGCCGCGCCGTTCAGCTTTTTCAATGCGGTCTGTTCGAACCCGCCGGTCGTCGTATTGGGGATCAGCCCCGGCACGACCGAAGACGACGGCTACAAGGACACCGCCCGCAACATCCGCGACGGCGGCGAGTTCGTCGTCAACCTGGTCGACGAGGATCTGGCCCAGCGCATGAACGTCTGCGCCGTCGACTTCCCGGCCGGCATCGGCGAATTGGAACAGGCCGGACTTACCCCCGCAGCCTCGCACGGCGTGCGCCCGCCGCGCATCGCCGATGCCCCGGTCAGCTTCGAGTGCCGCCGCATCACCGGCCTGTCGCTCGGCGGCAATGCGATGCTTGAAGTCGGCCGCGTCGTCCACATCCACATCCGCGACGCGCTTGTCGATCCCGAGCGATATTACGTCCACACCGAGAAGATGCGGCTGATCGGCCGCATGCACGGCCGCGGCTGGTATGCGCGCACGACCGACCTGTTCGACATGCCGCGGCTCGCCCGCTCGGATTGGGAAGCCGGCAAAAGATGACCGCGCGCCTTGTTGCGGCGGCGCTGGCGCTGGCGCTCGCCGCGGGGCCGGCCCGTGCCGCCGGCATGCCGGCCGACGGCACGAAGAACTTCACGCCCGCCCCCGAAACCCCGTCCTACTTCACCGACGAACGCGGTCTGCCCTATACCGGGCCGCAGGGGTTCGCGGCGCCGGCGCCGCGCGCCCCGGCTGCGGTCGCTCCCGAACCCCCGGTGGCCGCCGTCGCG
>DATFCQ010000423.1:0-26362 GCA_035252905.1 Allostellaceae bacterium
GACACCACGGGCGAGGCCGAGGGCCGGGAGATCCCCGGAGCCGCCGGCCAGGACCGGCAGATCACGCTCGGCTCCGGCGGCGCGCTTCCCGGCTTTGAGGACCAGCTGGTCGGCGCGCGCGCCGGCGAGGAGCGCACGGTCCAGGTCACCTTTCCCGCGGATTACCCGATCGCCGATCTGGCCGGCAAGGAGGGCCGGTTTGCGGTCACGGTCAAGGAGGTGCGGCAGAAGCAGCCGCTCGCGATCGACGACGCATTGGCTCAGGCGGTCGGGCTCGAAAACCTCGGCGAATTGCGTGCGGAGGTCAAGGAGGGCCTGCAGCGCAACTATGACCAGGCGGCGCGCCTGCGCCTCAAACGGGCGCTCCTCGACAAGCTCGCCGAGCGCTACGATTTCCCGCTGCCGCCGGGCATGGTCGATCTCGAATTCGAGAACATATGGGCGCAATACCGGGCGGCGGAGGAGAACGAACCGGCCGAGGCTGCGGGCGCCGCGGCGGAACAGGCTGCCCCGGCGGAAGCGGAGGAGGGTGCGCCCGCCGCCCCCGAAAATGCCGGCGCCGCGGCGGAGCCGGGCGCCGAGGAGGCGCCGCCGACCGGAGAGGGGCATCCGGAAGGACAGGAAGGCGAGACCGACGAAGCGGCGATGAAGGCCGAATACCGCAGGATCGCCGAGCGCCGCGTCAAGCTCGGTCTGCTTCTGGCGGAGACCGGCCGCAAGAACAATATAACCGTCAGCCAGGAAGAGCTGAACCAGGCGCTGGCGCGCGAGGCGCGCCGGCATCCCGGGCACGAGCGGCAGGTCATCGACTTTTATCGCCAGAACCCCGCCGCCCTCGGCAATCTGCGCGCCCCGATCCTGGAGGACAAGGTCATCGACTTCATCGTCGAATTGGCCAAGCCCGAAGTGCGCAAGGTCACCCCACAGGAACTGCTGGAGATGCCCGAGCCCGACGAGGCGCAGACGACCACCTGAACCCGTTGCGATCCGCTTGGCCGCGCCGCCGCGCGGCCCCTCCCCGAGGAGACCCGTCCATGTCGGACATCTTCGAATCCTTTACCAATACGCTTGTCCCGATGGTGGTCGAGCAGACCAACCGCGGCGAGCGCGCTTACGACATTTATTCGCGCCTCCTGAAGGAGCGCATCATCTTCCTGGTCGGCCCGGTCCACGACGCGGTGGCGAGCCTCATCTGCGCGCAGCTGCTGTTCCTCGAGTCGGAGAACCCGAGCAAGGACATCGCTTTTTACATCAACTCGCCGGGCGGGGTGGTGACCTCGGGCATGGCGATCTACGACACGATGCAGTACATCCGCTCGCCGGTGTCGACCGTGTGCATCGGCCAAGCCGCCTCGATGGGCTCGTTGTTGTTGTGCGCCGGGGCCAAGGGCAAGCGGTTTGCGCTCCCCAACGCCAACATCATGATCCATCAGCCCTCGGGCGGGGTCCAGGGTCAGGCCACCGACATCGAGATCCAGGCCCGCGAGATCCTGCGATTGCGCGCTCGGCTCAACGAGATCTATGTGCGCCACACCGGCCAGTCGCTCGAAGTCGTCTCCGCCGCGGTCGAGCGCGACAAATTTCTGACCCCGTTCGAGGCCAAGGAATTCGGCCTGATCGACGAGGTCGTCGAAAACCGGCCCGGCGGCGTCGAAGAAAAGGCGCGGGCCTGAGGGGAGGGGGAAACCGAGCGTTCCCCAAAGCATGATTAACTGGTTGTTGATACGCCGCGAGCCCATATACTCCCCTCGCCGGGAGCCGAGCCCTGGGGCGCGGCTCCGGGCGACTCTCGCTGCCCGGCTGCCGGGAAGCGGGCGGCGTTCCATCGGCCGGTGACGGAGTGGCGATGACCAAATCCAGCGGCAGCGATTCAAAGAATACGCTCTACTGCTCGTTTTGCGGGAAAAGCCAGCACGAGGTCAGAAAGCTGATCGCCGGCCCGACCGTCTTCATCTGCGACGAGTGCGTCGAGCTGTGCATGGACATCATCCGCGAGGAGCACAAGACGACGCTCGTCAAGTCGCGCGACGGAGTCCCCGGACCGCGCGACATCTGCAAGGTGCTCGACGATTACGTGATCGGCCAGGATCACGCCAAGCGCGTCCTGTCGGTCGCCGTGCACAACCACTACAAGCGCCTCGCCCACGGCACCAAGAACAACGACGTCGAACTGTCGAAATCGAACATCCTGCTGGTCGGTCCGACCGGCTCGGGCAAGACCTTGCTGGCCCAGACCCTCGCGCGCATCATCGACGTGCCGTTCACAATGGCCGATGCGACGACATTGACCGAGGCCGGCTATGTCGGTGAGGACGTCGAGAACATCATCCTCAAACTGCTGCAGGCCGCCGACTACAATGTCGAGCGGGCGCAGCGCGGCATCGTCTATATCGACGAGGTCGACAAGATCTCGCGCAAGTCGGACAACCCGTCGATCACCCGCGACGTCTCCGGCGAGGGCGTGCAGCAGGCGCTGTTGAAGATCATGGAAGGCACGATCGCCTCGGTGCCGCCACAAGGCGGGCGCAAGCACCCGCAGCAGGAGTTCCTGCAGGTCGATACGACCAACATCCTGTTCGTCTGCGGCGGCGCCTTCGCCGGGCTCGAAAAGATCATCGCGCAGCGGCGCCAGGGCACCTCGATCGGCTTTGGCGCCGAGGTGCGCGGCCCCGACGAGCGCAAGACCGGCGAGATTCTGAAGGATCTCGAACCCGAAGACCTGTTGAAATTCGGCCTGATCCCGGAATTTGTCGGCCGTCTGCCGGTGGTGGCGACGCTCGACGATCTCGACGAGGCGGTGCTCGTCGACATCCTGACCAAACCGAAGAACGCATTGGTCAAGCAGTATCAGCGGCTGTTCGAGATGGAGGACGTCCGACTCCAGTTCAACGAGGAGGCGCTGAAGGCGATCGCCCACAAGGCGATCCTGCGCAAGACCGGCGCCCGCGGGCTGCGTTCGATCATGGAATCGATCCTGCTTGATTCCATGTTCGAATTGCCGAGCCTCGTCGGGGTCAGCGAGATCGTGATCAACCGCGAGGTCGTCGAGGGGCGGGCGAAGCCGCTCTACATCTATTCCGATCGCCGCGGCGACGTCGGCACCGGCGCCTGAGCCGCCGCCCCTCCTGCAGCGCCGCTGCAGGAGGGGTGCGATGGCGACTTGACGGGCGGCCGGCCCGGGCCAACGTTACAGCGGCAAGACCCAATCCTGGCCCCCGGGTCATCCCGGGCGGTCCCTGGCAAAAGAGGGCCCATGTTAGAAACCGTGCGCGGTGCGCTTTATCCCGTCCTGCCTCTCCGCGACATCGTCGTGTTCCCGCACATGATCGTGCCGCTCTTCGTCGGCCGCGAGAAGTCGGTGCGGGCGCTCGAAGACGTGATGAAGGACGACAAACAGATCCTGCTCGTCACCCAGAAGAACGCGGCGCAGGACGACCCCTCGCCGGCCGACATCTACGCGGTCGGCTCGATCGGTACGGTCTTGCAATTGCTGAAATTGCCGGACGGCACGGTCAAGGTCCTGGTCGAGGGGGGGCAGCGCGCGCGCATCCAGCGCTTTGCCGACAACGAGATGTTCTTCCAGGCCTATGCCGAGGCGATCCCCGAGATGTCCGGCGAGCCCCAGGAAGTCGAAGCCCTGGCCCGCACGGTGGTCGCTCAGTTCGAGCAATACATCAAGCTCAACAAGAAGATCCCGCCCGAGGTCCTGGTCTCGATCAACCAGATCGAGGACGCGGCCAAACTGGCCGATACCGTCGCTTCGCACCTGACCCTCAAAATCCCGGAAAAGCAGGAATTGCTCGAAACCGATTCGGTGCCCGAAAGGCTCGAAAAGGTGTTCGGCTACATGGAAGGCGAGATCGGCGTCCTTCAGGTCGAGAAGCGCATCCGCAACCGCGTCAAGCGTCAGATGGAGAAGACGCAGCGCGAGTACTACCTGAACGAGCAGCTGAAGGCGATCCAGAAGGAACTCGGCGAGGGCGAAGACGGCCGCGACGAGATGGCCGAGCTCGAAGAGCGCATCGCCAAGACCAAACTGTCCAAGGAGGCGCGCGAAAAGGCCGCCGCCGAACTGAAAAAGCTCAAAAGCATGAGCCCAATGTCGGCCGAGGCGACGGTCGTACGTAACTACCTCGACTGGCTGTTGTCGGTGCCGTGGCAGGACCGCACCCGGATCAAGCGCGACATCAAGGCCGCCGAGAAGGTGCTGAACGCCGATCATTTCGGGCTCGAAAAGGTCAAGGAACGCATCCTTGAATACCTCGCGGTCCAGCAGCGCATGAAGAAGATGAAGGGGCCGATCCTGTGTCTGGTCGGCGCCCCCGGCGTCGGCAAGACCTCGCTCGGCAAATCGGTGGCGCGCGCGACGGGCCGCAACTTTGTGCGCATGTCCCTGGGCGGAGTGCGCGACGAGGCCGAGATCCGCGGTCACCGCCGCACCTATATCGGCTCGATGCCGGGCAAGATCATCCAGGGCATGAAGAAGGCGAAATCGTCGAACCCGCTGTTCCTGTTGGACGAGATCGACAAGCTCGGCAGCGACTGGCGCGGCGATCCTTCGTCGGCCCTGCTCGAAGTTCTCGACCCCGAGCAGAATTCGACCTTCAACGACCATTACCTCGAAGTCGATTACGACCTGTCGGACGTGATGTTCGTGACCACGGCGAACACGTTGCGGATTCCGCAGCCGCTGATGGACCGCATGGAGATCATCCGCATCCCCGGCTATACCGAGGACGAAAAGGTCGAGATCGCCCGCCGCCATTTGACCCCGAAGCAATTGTCGGCGCACGGGCTCAAGAAGAACGAGTGGATGATCACCGACGACGCGGTGCGCGACCTCATTCGCTACTACACGCGCGAAGCCGGGGTGCGCAACCTCGAACGCGAGATCGCCAACCTGACCCGCAAGGCGATCAAAGACATCCTGATGAAGAAGGCCGAGCGGATCACGGTGACCCGGCGCAATCTGGCGAAATATGCCGGCGTCAGGCGCTTCCGCTTTGGCGAGGCCGAGGCCGAGGACATGGTCGGGGTCACCACCGGCCTCGCCTGGACCGAGGTCGGCGGCGAATTGTTGACGGTCGAGGCGGTGACCGTCCCCGGCAAGGGGCGGGTCACGGCGACCGGCAAGCTCGGCGATGTCATGAAGGAATCGGTGCAGGCCGCCGAAAGCTTTGTCAAATCGCGCAGTCACGTGTTCGGCATCAAACCGACGATCTTCGAGAAGAAGGACATCCACGTCCACGTGCCGGAAGGCGCCACCCCCAAGGACGGCCCCTCGGCCGGGGTCGGGATGGTGACCTCGATTGTCTCGGTCCTGACCGGGATCCCGGTCAGACGGGACATTGCGATGACCGGAGAGATCACGTTGCGCGGGCGCGTCCTGCCGATCGGCGGGCTCAAGGAGAAGCTTCTGGCGGCCCTGCGCGGCGGGTTGAAGGCGGTCCTGATCCCCAAGGACAACGAGAAGGACCTCGCCGAGATCCCCGACAACGTCAAGCGCGGGCTGCGCATCGTGCCGGTTTCGAGCGTCGATGAACTCCTGGCTGAGGCCCTGGCGCGGCCGCTGACGCCGCTGCCCTGGTCGGAAGACGCCGAACCCGAAGCGGTGATTGCCGCTCCGGGTGAGGAGCGTTCGGGAATTGTCACCCATTGATTGAGTGGGCGGACACCGGACGAGGACCCTCGATCCTCGGCAATGGTCCCGTAAGACCCGAAAATGTTTCGCTTTGCCGGTTGCGCCGTCGTTGACCGGGTGACGGCTGCACCCTAAACTCTACGGCGAACTCACTTGTGGTTTCGATCCGCTAGACTCAGGGGGGCAGCCAGTGAATAGAAACGAACTCGTAGAGGCCGTCGTCAGCAAGACGGAATTGCGCAAATCCGAGGCCAGCAAGGCCGTCGACGCGGTCTTCGATTCGATCGCTAACGCTTTGAAAAGCGGCGATGAAGTCCGTCTTGTCGGGTTCGGAACCTTCTCGGTCGCCGCGCGTGCGGCCTCCGAGGGGCGCAATCCGCGGACCGGCGAGAAAATTCAGATCGCCGCGTCGAAGCAGGCCAAGTTCAAACCCGGCAAAGGTCTGCGCGATTCGCTGAACGACTGAACCGGGACACCGGCCGCCGGCCTCGCCAGGGCGGCGAGGCCGGCGGGCAGGGGCGATTAGCTCAGGCGGTAGAGCATCTCGTTTACACCGAGGGGGTCGGGGGTTCGAGTCCCTCATCGCCCACCACGCCCTCCGGGCCGGGCTGACCGGGGGTGCGCGCAGAACCGCTCCAGCCCCGGCTTGACACCCCTCCGGGGCAGGGGTAGGACTGGCCGCCGCGGCCGAAGGCTGCGGGGGTGTAGCTCAGCTGGTTAGAGCGCCGGCCTGTCACGCCGGAGGCCGCGGGTTCGAGCCCCGTCACTCCCGCCACCGCCGCCGACCGCTTCTGTTGCGGTGCAATAAGAAACAGCGCGGCACCCGGCTTCCGCACCGTGGGACCGGTCCCATATCTGCCTCAGGGCGGGGCGCCTCGGCCCTCTCGTCCTACTGCCGTAATGCGGCGAACCCCGAGTTCGAGCTCTCCCGATGGAAAGCCTGCTTCGCGAGTACTTTCCGATCCTGATCTTCCTCGCCATTGCCGGCGCGATCGCCGTGGCGATGGTCACCGCCTCCCTGATCCTCGCCCGACAGCACCCGGACAGCGAGAAATTGTCGCCTTATGAATGCGGCTTCGAGCCCTTCGAGGATGCCCGCATCCGCTTCGATGTCCGCTATTATCTGGTCGCGATCCTGTTCATCATCTTCGATCTCGAAGTCGCCTTCCTGTTCCCCTGGGCGGTTTCGCTCGGCGACATCGGACTGTTCGGCTTCTGGGCAATGATCGGCTTTCTCGCGATCCTGACCATCGGCTTCGTCTACGAATGGAAGAAGGGGGCGCTCGAATGGGAATGAGCGATACCGTGATTCCCCCGGCCGCGCCGGCGGCGGGCACCCCGCTCGCACGCGCGGCGACCGAGGAGATCGCAAACAAGGGCTTTGTCCTCGCCCGGCTCGACGACGTGGTCAACTGGGCGCGCAGCGGCTCGTTGTGGCCGATGACCTTTGGCCTGGCCTGCTGCGCCGTCGAGATGATGCATACCGGGGCCAGCCGCTACGATCTCGACCGCTTCGGCGTCGTGTTCCGCGCCAGCCCGCGCCAATCCGACGTGATGATCGTCGCCGGGACCTTGTGCAACAAGATGGCGCCCGCCCTGCGCAAGGTCTATGACCAGATGGCCGAGCCGCGCTGGGTCATCTCGATGGGCTCCTGCGCCAATGGTGGCGGCTATTACCATTATTCCTATTCGGTCGTGCGCGGCTGCGACCGCATCGTGCCGGTCGACGTCTATGTGCCCGGCTGCCCGCCGACGGCGGAGGCGCTGCTCTACGGCGTCCTCTTGTTGCAGAAGAAGATCAAGCGCTCGAGCCATTACGCCCGCTGACCCGCGATGACGGAAACGCTTGAAGCCCTTGCCGAATACATCAGGGCGGCGCTGCCCGAGGCCGTCCTGGCCGCCGAAATTCGCCACGGCGAACTCTCCTGCCGGATCGCGCGCGAAGCCCTGCCGCGCGTCTTGAAATTGCTGCGCGACGACGAGCGGTGCCGCTTCGACGTGCTCGTCGATCTGTGCGGGGTCGACTACCCCGACCGGCCGCAGCGCTTCGAGGTCGTCTATAATCTGCTGAGCCTCCCGCTGAACCAGCGCATCCGCCTCAAACTCGAGACCGACGAGCGGGAGCCGGTGCCCTCGGCCGTCAGCCTCTACAGCTCGGCCGGCTGGTGGGAGCGCGAGGCGTGGGATCTCTACGGCCTCGTCTTTGCCGGCAATTCCGATCTGCGCCGGATCCTTACCGATTACGGTTTCGAGGGCCACCCACTGCGCAAGGACTTCCCGCTGACGGGCTATGTCGAATTGCGCTACGACGAGGAGCAGAAGCGGGTCGTCTACGAGCCGGTCAAATTGCAGCAGGAATTCCGCAGCTTCGATTTCCTGTCGCCGTGGGAGGGGATGGACCGCATCCTGCCCGGCGACGAAAAGGCCGGCGAGCCGGAGGACAAGGGATGAGCGAAGACCGCCAGGCGCCCCCCCAAGCGCCCCCGGGCGAACTCGCAGGTCCGGCGCGGATCAAGAATTTCACGATGAATTTCGGGCCGCAGCACCCCGCCGCGCACGGGGTCATGCGCCTCATTCTCGAAATGGACGGCGAGATCGTCGAGCGCGCCGACCCGCATATCGGCCTTCTCCATCGCGGCACCGAAAAGCTGATCGAGTACAAGACCTATCTGCAGGCGATCCCGTATTTCGACCGGCTCGACTACGTCTCACCGATGTGCCAGGAGCATGCCTTCGCCCTCGCCGTCGAGAAATTGATGGGGATCACGCCGCCGCCGCGCGCCCAATACATCCGGGTGCTGTTCGCCGAGATCACCCGCATCCTGAATCACTTGCTGAACGTGACCGCCTTTGCCCTCGACGTCGGGGCGATCACGCCGTTTCTGTGGGGGTTCGAGGAACGCGAGCGGCTGATGGAGTTCTACGAGCGCGCCTCGGGGGCGCGGCTCCACGCCAACTATTTCCGGCCGGGCGGCGTCCATCTCGATCTGCCGGAGGGGCTCGCCGAGGACATCCTCGCCTTCTGCGACAGTTTTCCACAGACGATCGACGACATCGAGGTGCTGCTGACCGAGAACCGCATCTTCAAGGAGCGCACCGTCGATATCGGCGTCGTCAGCGCCGCGGAGGCGGCGGATTGGGGCTTCTCGGGGCCGATGCTGCGCGCCTCGGGGGTGGCCTGGGATCTGCGCCGGGCGCAGCCCTACGACGCCTACGACAGGATCGACTTCGACGTGCCGATCGGCAAGAACGGCGATTGCTACGATCGCTATCTGGTGCGCGTCGAGGAGATGCGGCAGTCGCTGCGCATCATGCGCCAGGCGCTCGAAGGGATGCCGGCAGGACCGGTCAAGGTCAACGACCGCAAGGTGGCGCCGCCGCCGCGCGCCGAGATGAAGCGCTCGATGGAGGCGCTCATTCATCATTTCAAGCTCTATACCGAGGGCTATCACGTGCCGGAGGGCGAGACCTACACCGCGGTCGAAGCGCCCAAGGGCGAGTTCGGCGTCTATCTCGTCGCCGACGGCACCAACCGTCCCTATCGCTGCAAGATCCGCTCGCCCGGCTTCGCCTTTCTGCAGGCCACCGATTTCATGTCGCGCGGACACATGCTGGCCGACATCGTCGCGATCATCGGCTCGATGGACATCGTCTTTGGCGAGATCGATCGATGAACACGGCGCACGATCAGGCCGCCCAGCCGGCGGATTTTGCGTTCACCCCGGAAAACCTCGAAAAGGCCAAGGCGCATATCGCCAAATATCCCGAGGGACGGCAGGCCAGCGCAGTTCTCGCGCTACTCGACCTGGCGCAGCGCCAGGTGGGCTGGCTGCCGCGGGCGGCGATGGACCACGTCGCCCTGATGCTCGGGATGGCGCCGATCCGGGTCTATGAGGTCGCGACCTTCTATACGATGTTCAACCTGCGCCCGGTCGGGCGCTATCTGTTGCAGGCCTGCACAACGACCCCGTGCTGGCTGCGCGGCTCGGACGAGGTGGTGCGAGCCTGCGAGAGAAAGCTCGGCATCGGCGTCGGCGGCACCAGCGCCGACGGCCTCTTTACCCTGGTCGAGGTCGAATGCCTCGGCGCCTGCGTCAACGCCCCGGTCCTGCAGGTCAACGACGATTTTTACGAGGATCTCGACGGCGCCGCGACCGAGTCCTTGATCGAGGCGCTCCAACGCGGAAATCCGCCGCCGCCCGGCTCGCTCGCCGGACGGCGCGGGTCCGAGCCGGCGGGCGGGCGCACGACGCTCCTCGACACCCCCGCCGGCGACAAGAGGTAGAGGCCATGCTCGCCGACAAGGACCGCATCTTCACCAATCTCTACGGCCAGGACGACTGGCGGCTCGCGGCCGCCCGCCGCCGCGGCGCCTGGGACGGCACCAAGGAGCTGATCCATAAGGGCCGCGACTGGATCGTCGAGGAAGTCAAGCAATCCGGGTTGCGCGGGCGCGGCGGCGCCGGCTTCCCGACCGGGCTTAAATGGTCGTTCATGCCGAAACAGAGCGACCGGCCGACCTATCTCGTCATCAATGCCGACGAGAGCGAGCCCGGCACCTGCAAGGACCGCGACATCATCCGCAACGAGCCGCAGCTCTTGATCGAGGGCGCCCTGTTGGCCGCGGTCGGCATGGGGGTGCACCACTCTTACATCTATATCCGCGGCGAGTTCTACAACGAGGCGCAGCGGCTGCAGGCGGCGATCGACGAGGCTTACGCCGCCGGTCTCGTCGGCCGCAACGCCTGCGGCTCAGGCTGGGATTTCGAAATCGCCGTGCACCGCGGCGCCGGCGCCTATATCTGCGGCGAGGAGATGGCGCTGCTCGAAAGCCTCGAAGGCCGGAAGGGCCAGCCGCGCCTGAAGCCGCCCTTCCCGGCCCAGGTCGGGCTCTATGGCTGCCCCTCGACGGTCAACAATGTCGAGACGATCGCGGTCGCACCGGCGATCCTGAAGCGCGGCGCCGCATGGTTCGCCGGGATCGGCCGGCCGCGCAACACCGGCACCAAGGTGTTCTGCATCTCCGGCCACGTGAACCAGCCGTGCAATGTCGAAGAGGCGATGAGCATCCCTCTGCGAGAATTGATCGAGCGCCATGCCGGAGGCGTGCGCGGCGGCTGGGACAATCTGTTGGCGGTCATCCCGGGCGGCTCGTCGGTGCCGGTCATCCCGAAATCGATCTGCGACGAGGTCCTGATGGATTTCGACAGCCTCGTCGCCGTCAAGAGCGGGCTCGGCACCGCCGCGGTCATCGTCATGGACAAGTCGACCGACATCGTCGAGGCGATCGCCCGGCTGTCGAAATTCTACAAGCACGAGAGCTGCGGCCAATGCACGCCGTGCCGCGAGGGCACCGGGTGGATGTGGCGGGTCGTCGAGCGCATGGCTCACGGCGACGCCGCGCCGGCCGAAATCGACATGCTGCTCGACGTTACCTATCAGGTCGAAGGGCACACGATCTGCGCCCTGGGCGACGCAGCGGCGTGGCCGGTGCAGGGGCTCATCCGCCACTTCCGGCCCGAGATCGAGCGGCGCATCGCCGCCCGGCGCGAAGCCGCGCCGCAGCCGCAGGCGGCGGAGTGAGGGGCAAGGAATGAATCGGGTATGAGACGATGCCGAAGCTGGTGATCGACGGAAACGAGGTCGAGGTCGCGCCGGGCGCGACCGTATTGCAGGCCTGCCAGAGCCTCGGGATCGAGGTCGCGCATTTCTGCTATCACGAGCGCCTTCAGATCGCCGGCAATTGCCGGATGTGCCTGGTCGAGATGGAGAAGTCGCCAAAGCCGATCGCCTCCTGCGCGATGCCGGCGGCCGACGGCATGGTCATCCATACCAATTCGCCAAAGGCGCGGAAGGCGCGCCACGGCGTCATGGAGTTCCTGCTGATCAATCACCCGCTCGACTGCCCGATCTGCGATCAGGGCGGCGAATGCGACCTGCAGGATCAGGCGATGGCCTACGGCTTTGACCGCGGCCGCTACGAGGAGAACAAGCGCGCGGTTCCCTACAAGGATTTCGGTCCGCTGATCGAGACCAGCATGAACCGCTGCATCCACTGCACGCGGTGCATTCGCTTCCTGACCGAGGTGGCCGGGGTCGAGGAGCTGGGAGCGACCGGGCGCGGCGAGGACATGGAGATCACGACCTATATCGCGCGCGCGGTCTCCTCGGAACTCTCGGCCAACGTCATCGATCTGTGCCCGGTCGGGGCGCTCACCTCAAAGCCCTATTCCTTCCTCGCCCGGCCGTGGGAGTTGCGCAAGACCGAATCGGTCGACGTCCTGGACGCAGTCGGCAGCAACATTCGCGTCGACGCGCGCGGCTCGCAGGTCCTGCGCGTCCTGCCGCGTCTCAACGAGGCGGTCAACGAGGAGTGGATCTCGGACAAGACCCGCTTTGCCGTCGACGGCCTCACCCGCCGCCGGCTCGACCGCCCCTACATCCGCCGCGCCGGCCGCCTGCACGAGGCCCTTTGGCCGGAGGCGCTCGAACTCGCGGCGCAGCGCCTCAAAGCGGTGCCGGGCGAGCGCATCGCCGCGATCGCCGGAGATCTGTGCGACGCCGAGGCGATGTTCGCGCTGAAGGCGCTGCTGTCGGAACTCGGCGCGGTGAGCCTCGACTGCCGCCAGGACGGGGCCGCGCTCGATCCGCGCCTGCGCGCCGGCTATCTGTTCAACACGACGATCGCCGGCATCGAGGAGGCTGATCTGTGCCTCCTCGTCGGCACCAACCCGCGCTGGGAGGCGCCGCTCGTCAACGCCCGCCTGCGCAAGCGCTATCGCGAGGGCGGGTTCGCCGCGGCCGCGATCGGGCCCCGCTTCGATTCGACCTTCCCGGTCGAGATGTTGGGCGAGGGCGGCGCGGCGCTCGCCGCACTTGCCGCGGGCGACCATCTCTGGGCGGCGCGGCTCTCCGAGGCCAAGAAGGCGATGATCATCGTGGGCGCGGGGGCGCTCGCCCGGCCTGACGGCGCGCAGATCCTCGCGGCGGCGCGGCGGATTGCCGAGTCCTGCGGGCTCGTGCGCGACGACTGGAACGGGTTCAACGTGCTGCACCGCGCGGCGGCGCGCGTCGGCGGGCTCGATCTCGGCTTTGTGCCGGGGCCGGGCGGATACGACGTCGCGGGCATTCTCGCCGGATGCCGCTCGGGTGCGATCGAAGTCCTCTATCTGCTCGGCGCCGACGAGATCGACACCGAGGATCTCGGCGGCGCCTTTGTGATCTATCAGGGGCATCACGGCGACCGCGGCGCCCGGCATGCCGATCTGATCCTGCCGGGGGCCGCTTATACCGAGAAGGACGGCACCTACGTCAACACCGAGGGCCGGGTGCAGCTGGGGCGCCGGGCCGTGTTTCCGCCGGGCGAGGCGCGCGAGGACTGGCGCATCCTGCGCGCCTTGTCGGGCGCGCTGGGCCGGCCCCTGCCGTTCGACACGCTCGGCGCCCTGCGCCAGCGCATGCAGGAAGCCTGTCCGGTCTTCTCCCGGCCCGATGTCGTGACCCGGGCGCCGTGGGGCGTGTTCGGGGAGGAGGGGCCGATTGCGCCCGCGCCCTTCCGCTACCCGATTGCGGATTTCTACCGCACCGACCCGGTGAGCCGCGCCAGCGAGACGATGGCGCAGTGCAGCGCGCTCCATCTTGCCGGCGCGCAGGCCCTGCCGCGGACGGGCACCCATGGCTAGTTTCTGGACAAGCTATGCCGGGGTGACCCTGATCACCCTGGCCGAGGTCATCGCGGTCATCGTGCCGCTGTTGTTGGCGATCGCCTATCTGACCTATTCCGAGCGCAAGGTGCTGGCCTTTTCGCAGTTGCGCAAAGGCCCGAACGTGGTCGGGCCGTTCGGGCTGCTTCAGCCCTTCGCCGACGGGATCAAGCTGTTGCACAAGGAGACCGTGGTGCCGAGCGGGGCAAACCGCCTCGTCTTTATCGTCGCGCCGGTCGTTACCTTCACGTTGAGCCTGGTCGCCTGGGCGGTAATCCCGTTCGATCTCGGGGTCGTCATCGCCAACATCAATGTCGGCATCCTCTATCTGTTCGCGATCAGCTCGCTCGGCGTCTACGGCATCATCATGGCCGGCTGGGCGTCGAATTCGCGCTACGCCTTCCTCGGCGCATTGCGCTCGGCCGCGCAGATGGTCTCCTACGAGGTCTCGATCGGCTTTGTCCTGGTGACGGTGTTATTGTGCGCCGGCTCGCTCAACCTCTCGGTTATTGTCGAGGCGCAGCGGACCGTCTGGTTTGCCGCGCCGCTGTTGCCGATGTTCATCATCTTCTTCATTTCCGGGCTGGCCGAGACCAACCGCTCCCCGTTCGACCTGCCCGAAGGCGAGACCGAGATCGTCGCCGGCTATTTCGTCGAGTATTCGGCGATGGCCTTCGCCCTGTTCTATCTCGGCGAATACGGCAACATGATCCTGATCAGCGCGATGACCAGCATCCTGTTTCTGGGCGGCTGGCTCCCTCCGTTCCAGGTCGTGCCGTTCACCTGGATCCCGGGGCCGGCTTGGTTCGCCCTCAAGATCGCCTTTGTCTTGTTCTGCTTTTTGTGGGTGCGGGCAACCTTCCCGCGCTTTCGCTACGACCAGTTGATGCGGCTCGGCTGGAAGGTGTTCCTGCCGTTCTCGCTGTTCTGGCTGGTTTTGACCGCCGGCGTATTGACCGGGATGGGCTGGCTGCCGGTGCGATGATCGGCACGGTTGCGATATCGCCGGCCTCGGCTATGGTGACAGGCGCCGCCCCGCAGGGCGCGGCCCGAGAACGGGATCCAAGATGACCTCTCTGTTGCAAAGGACCGCCCGCTCGCTATTGCTGTCCGAGCTGTTTGCGGGCCTCGGGCTGACCCTGCGCTACATGTTCAAGCGCTCGGTGACGGTCAATTATCCCTATGAGAAAGGGCCGCTTTCTCCGCGCTTTCGCGGCGAGCACGCGCTCCGGCGCTATCCCAATGGCGAGGAGCGCTGCATTGCCTGCAAATTGTGCGAGGCGATCTGTCCGGCGCTGGCGATCACGATCGAGGCCGAGCCACGCGCCGACGGCAGCCGGCGCACGACCCGCTACGACATCGACATGACCAAATGCATCTACTGCGGATACTGCCAGGAAGCCTGCCCGGTCGATGCGATTGTCGAGGGGCCGAATTTCGAGTTTGCCACCGAGACCCGCGAGGAACTTTTCTACGACAAGGACAAATTGCTGGCGAACGGCGACCGCTGGGAGGCGGAAATCGCCAAGAACCTGGCGCTCGAAGCGCCGTATCGGTGAATGGGATGGCAAGGTCATGGCGTCGCCCCTCACTCGCTTCGCTCCGCTCGGCACCCTCTCCCGCAATGCGGGAGAGGGGGGACCAGCCCGCCCTAAGTTTCCTTTTGGGGCTGGTGGGTGAGGGGCGATGATCGTTCAGGCGATTCTCTTCTACATCTTCGCGGCGGTGGCGATCGCCTCCGGCGTGCTGGTCGTCTCCTCCCGCAACCCGGTGCACTCGGTCCTGTTTCTGATCGTCGCCTTTTTCAACTCGGCCGGGCTGTTCATCCTGATCGGCGCCGAGTTCCTGGCGATGATCCTCGTCATCGTCTATGTCGGCGCGGTGGCGGTCTTGTTCCTGTTTGTCGTGATGATGCTCGACATCGATTTCGCGCAATTGCGCGCCGGCGTCATGCGCTATCTGCCGGTGGGCGCGCTGATCGGGCTCATTTTATTGGCCGAGCTGATTTTTGTTGTCGGCACCTGGATCGCCGCGCCAATGGCGGCCGGTCTGGCGAAACGGCCGCTGAGCGGCGGGGAGATCAACACGCGCGCGCTCGGCGACGTCCTCTATACCCGCTTCTTCTTTGCCTTCGAGGTGTCCGGCCTCATTCTGCTCGTCGCCATGATTGGTGCGATCGTATTGACCTTGCGCCATCGCTCCGGCGTGCGGCGGCAAAGGATCGCCGCGCAACTCGCCCGCACCCGGCGAGAAACCGTCGAAGTGGTCAAGGTCCCGCTCGGCGCGCGACCCCGCCACGTCGAGACCCCGGCAGAGGGCGGAGAGTGAACCCATGCAGATCGGCCTCGTCCACTACCTGACCGTCGCCGCGATCCTGTTCACGCTCGGGACTTTCGGCATTTTCCTCAATCGCAAGAACGTCATCATCATCCTGATGTCGATCGAGTTGATGCTGCTCGCGGTCAACATCAATTTCGTCGCCTTCTCGGCCTTTCTCAACGACATGACCGGGCAGGCGTTTGCCATGTTCGTCTTGACCGTTGCGGCGGCCGAGGCGGCGATCGGCCTTGCCATCCTCGTCGTCTATTTCCGCAACCGTGGAACCATCCGGGTCGAAGACATCAACATGATGAAGGGCTGACGGGATGGCCATCGCCGTCGTCTTCCTGCCGCTCCTGGCTGCCCTCGTCGCCGGGTTTTTCGGCCGCGCCTTGGGTGACCGCGGCTCGCAGGTCGTGACCTGCGGCGCGGTCTTATTGTCGGCGGCCCTGGCAATCGCGCTGTTCTTCAGCCGCATCATTCCCGCCCACGGGCCGCAGATCGTCGAGATCTCGCATTGGATCGATTCCGGCGGCGTCCACGTCGATTGGGCCTTGCGCCTCGACACATTGTCCGGGGTCATGCTCGTCACCGTGACCGTGGTCTCGGCCATGGTGCACATCTATTCGATCGGCTACATGGCCGAGGACCGCTCGATCCCGCGCTTCATGGCGTATCTGAGCTGGTTCACCTTTTTCATGCTGATCCTGGTGACGGCCGACAATTTCGTACAGTTGTTCTTCGGCTGGGAAGGCGTCGGCCTCCTCTCCTACCTGCTGATCGGCTTCTGGTACGATCGCGGCAGCGCCGACGCCGCCGCGATCAAGGCTTTTGTCGTCAACCGGGTCGGCGATTTCGGCTTTGCCCTCGGCATCTTCACGGTCTTTGTGACGTTCGGGGCGCTCGATTTCGATACCGTGTTTGCCAAGGCACCGCAGGCCGTTGGGCTCAGCCTGCACTTTCTCGGCTGGCAGGTGCCGGCGCTGACCCTCGCCACGATCCTGTTGTTTGTCGGCGCGATGGGCAAATCGGCGCAGATCGGTCTGCACACCTGGCTGCCCGACGCGATGGAGGGGCCAACCCCGGTCTCGGCTCTGATCCATGCCGCGACGATGGTGACTGCCGGGGTCTTCATGGTGGCGCGGCTGTCGCCGCTGTTCGAATACGCTCCCGAGGCGCTCGCCGTCGTCGGGGTCATTGGCGGCACTACCGCGATGTTCGCCGCCAGCATCGGCATGGCGCAGAACGACATCAAGCGGGTCATCGCCTATTCGACCTGCAGCCAGCTCGGCTACATGTTCTTCGGCGCCGCGGTTTCGGCCTATTCGGCGGCAATGTTCCACCTGTTCACGCACGCCTTTTTCAAGGCGCTGCTGTTCCTCGCCTCCGGCTCGGTAATCCATGCGATGTCCGGCGAGCAGGACATGCGGCGCATGGGCGGGCTGTGGCGCAAGATCCCGATGACCTATGCGGTGATGTGGGTCGGCAGCCTGTCCCTGGCCGGCATCCCGCCCTTTTCCGGCTATTACTCGAAGGACACGATCCTTGCCGCCGCCTGGGCCTCGGGCACGGCGGTCGGCCGCTACGCCTTCTGCCTCGGCATCATCGGCGCCTTTATGACCGCCTTCTATTCCTGGCGGCTGTTGTTCATGACCTTTCACGGCAAGCCGCGCGCCGATGCAGAGACGATGCACCATGTGCACGAGAGCCCATGGGTCATGCTGTTCCCGCTGTTTTTTCTCGCTCTCGGCGCGTTGGCCGCCGGGTATTTCACCGAGCCCTACTTTGTCGGCCCGCTGCGCGATGCGTTCTGGAAGGTGTCGATCTTTGTATTGCCTGCCCACAACCCGCTGCCACGGATCGAAGGGGGACCGGCGATCATCGGCTTCCTGCCCTTGATCGTCGCATTGCTGGGCATTGCCATCGCCTATCTCTTCTACATCGCCGCTCCGAACCTGCCGACCATGCTCGCCGCGCGTTTCCGCGCGCTCTACTTGTTCATATTGAACAAGTGGTATTTCGACGAACTGTACGATCTGTTGTTTGTGCGCTCGGCATTCGGGCTCGGCTACGGCTTATGGAAATCGGGCGACGGCCTCGTCATCGACGGGCTGGGACCCGACGGCGTCGCCGCCACTGCGCGCGAATTGTCGCGCGAGGCGAGCCAAGTACAGACCGGCTATCTCTATCATTACGCCTTCGTCATGCTGATCGCCCTGGTCGCCCTGGTGGCCTGGCTATTGTTCTCGCGCTGACAGCGGCGGGGGGAAACCGAGACATGGAAGTGCCGGCATGAGCCATTGGCCGCTGTTGACCCTGGTCACGTTTCTGCCGCTTGTCGGCGTCGCCTTCATCCTGGTGACGCGCGGCGAAGAGGCGGTGGTCGCGCGGAATGCACGCTGGATCGCGCTGTGGACCTCGCTGATCGTATTCGCGTTGTCGCTCGTGTTGTGGGTCGAGTTCGACCCGCACAAGGCCGGGTTCCAATTCGTCGAATATGCCCCCTGGATCACGATCGGCGGGTTCCACACCGCCTATCACATGGGGATCGACGGGATCTCGTTGTTCTTCATCATCCTCTCGACCCTTCTGACCGTGATCTGCGTCGTCGCCAGTTGGGAATCGATCCGCGTCCAGATCAAGGAATACATGGTGACCTTCCTCGTCATGGAGACGATGATGGTCGGCATATTCTCTGCCCTCGACTTTATCCTCTTCTATCTGTTCTTTGAGGGCGTGTTGATCCCGATGTTCCTGATCATCGGGATTTGGGGCGGGCCAAATCGGATCTACTCTGCATTCAAGTTCTTTTTGTATACGCTGCTGGGCTCGGTGCTGATGCTGCTGGCGATCATCGCCATCTACTATCAGACCGGCAGCACCGACATCACGGTCTCGCTCAACCACAGCTTCCCGTCCGGCTTGCAGAAATGGCTGTGGCTCGCCTTTTTCGCCTCTTTTGCGATCAAGGTGCCGATGTGGCCGGTGCACACTTGGCTGCCCGACGCCCATACCGAGGCGCCGACCGCCGGCTCGGTCATCCTCGCCGGCGTTCTGTTGAAACTGGGCGGGTACGGCTTTGTGCGCTTCTCATTACCGATGTTTCCGCTCGCCTCGCATTATTTCACGCCGCTGATCTTCGTGTTGAGCGTCGTCGCCGTGATCTACACCTCATTGGTCGCGCTGGCGCAGACCGACATGAAGAAGCTGATCGCCTATTCGTCGATCGCGCATATGGGCTTTGTCACGATGGGGCTGTTTGCGATGACCAGCGAGGCGGTCCAGGGCGCCATCATCCAGATGCTGAGCCACGGGATCGTCTCGGCCGCATTGTTCCTGTGCGTCGGCGTCGTCTACGACCGCCTGCACACGCGCGAGATCGCGCGCTACGGCGGGCTCGCCGACATCATGCCAGCCTATGCCTTTGTGTTCATGGCCTTCATGCTGGCGGCGGTCGGCCTGCCCGGGACCAGCGGCTTTGTCGGCGAGTTTCTGATCCTTATTGGCACCTACCGGGTCAACACACTCTTCTGCTTCCTGGCGGCGACCGCGCTGTTCCTCGGCGCCGCTTACATGCTGTTTCTCTACCGGCGCGTCATTTTCGGTACGATCACGCGCGATGACGTGCGCCGGATGCTCGATCTGTCGTGGCGCGAAAAGGCGGTGTTCGCCCCACTGCTCGCGGTCGTGCTGTGGATGGGCCTGTATCCGAACTCGTTCCTGTCGCCGATCCGCGCCTCGGCCGATCACATCGTCCATCAGGTCGCGGCAGCCCAGGCCGCCGCCGGCCTCAAACAAGCGAGCCTGTTCTAGCCGATGCCCACCGTAACCCTCCCCGATTTCTGGCCGGCCCTGCCCGAGGCGGTGCTGGCGGGTTTGGCGATGGTGCTCCTGCTGGTGGGGGCGGCGCGCGGCGAGCGGTCAGCGCGGCTCGTCTCCTGGCTGGCGGTCGCGGCGCTCGCCATCGTCCTCGCCATCGCTCTTGCCATGGGCGGCGCCCGCCGCGTCGGGTTCTACGGGGCGTTCGTCAGTGACGCCTTCGGGCTGTTCATGGACGTCCTGGTCCTCGTCGGCTCAGCCGCCGCGATCGTGATGAGCCTGCGCTACAACGACGACCTCGGCATCGCCCGCTTCGAGTTTCCGGTCCTGGTGCTATTGGCGACCACCGGGATGATGGTGATGATCGGGGCCAACGGCCTCATCACTCTCTATGTCGGGCTCGAATTGCAGAATCTCGCGCTCTACGTCGTCGCCAGTTTTGACCGCGATGCGGTGCGGTCGAGCGAGGCCGGGCTCAAATATTTTGTGCTCAGCGCGCTGTCCTCGGGACTGCTGCTCTACGGCGCTTCATTGATCTATGGTTTTGCCGGCACGGTGCAGTTTGCCGAACTTTACAAACTGGCGGCGAGCGGGCCGGTCTCGGCTGGGGTCATCATCGGCATCGTCTTCGTCATTGTCGGCCTCGCCTTCAAGGTCTCGGCGGTGCCGTTTCACATGTGGACGCCCGATGTCTACGAGGGCGCGCCGACCCCGGTTTCCGCCTTTTTCTCGGTGGCGCCGAAGGTGGCGGCGCTTGCGCTGTTCGTCCGCTTCATGGTCGCGCCGTTCGCGCCGGTCGTTGCCGAGTGGCGCCAGGTCATCATTTTTCTGTCGATCGCTTCGATGGTGTTCGGCGCGCTCGCCGCGCTCGCCCAGCAGAACATCAAGCGGCTGATGGCCTACAGCTCGATCGGCCATGTCGGTTATGCCCTGATCGGCCTCGCCTCGGCCACCGCGACCGGGATCCGCGGCATCCTCGTCTATCTGGCGATCTATGTGGTCATGAACCTTGGCGCCTGGTCGGTGATCCTGTGCATGCGCCAGCGCGGCCGCATGCTCGAATCGATCTCCGATCTGGCCGGATTGTCGCGGGTGCAGCCGGGGCTGGCGTTGGCCTTCGGGATCTTCATGTTCGCCCTGACCGGCATCCCGCCGACCGCCGGATTTTTTGGCAAGCTCTACATCTTCCTCGCGGCGATCGACGCCAATCTGACCTGGCTCGCCGTCATCGGCGTCGTCACCAGCGTCGTCGGCGCCTTTTATTATCTGCGCATCGTCAAGGTCATGTATTTCGACGAGCCGGCCGCCGCGTTCGACCGCCCGCTCAGCATTGAATTGAAGGGCGTATTGGTCGTGACCGCATTGTTGACCCTGTTCTTCTTTCTGTTCCCCGGGCCTCTCTCCGGCGCCGCCGCGGCGGCGGCCTCGGCGCTGTTTCCGCAATGACCGCCGGCGCGCCGCATCTGCCCCCGGGATACCGGCTGGCGCGGTACGGTGCGATCGACAGCACCAACGAGGAGGCCAAGCGCCTGGCGCGCGCCGGCGCGGCGGATCGCACAATCGTCTGGGCCTTGCAGCAGAGCGCAGGGCGCGGCCGGCGCGGCCGGCCCTGGCACTCGCCGCCGGGCAACCTCTATGCCTCATTGATCCTGCGGCCAGAGGCCCCGCCGGAGCGCGCCGCGCAGCTCGGCTTTGTCGCCGCACTCGCAGTCGGCGGGGCATTCGACGCGCTCCTCCCCGGCCTTGCCGGGCTCTCCTACAAATGGCCGAACGACGTCCTCCTCGGCGGGCGCAAGCTCTGCGGCATCCTGCTCGAATCGGAGATGGGGGAGGGGCTTGCCTTTCTTGTCGTCGGGATCGGCGTCAACCTCGCGGCCGCGCCGCCCGAGACCGAGTTCCCGGCGACCTCGCTCTTTGCCGAGAACCTTCCCGCGATTGCGCCGGAGGTCATGTTGACGGCTTTGGTGGGGACGTTCGAGGACTGGATGAGGCGCTGGGAAGAGAACGGCTTCGCACCCGTTCGCGCGGCGTGGCGGGCGCGGGCGGCGGCGCTCGGCCAACCCATCCGGGTGCGCCTTGACCGGATCACCCTCTGCGGCCGCCTCGTCGACCTCGACGAGGACGGCGCCCTGCTGTTGGAACAAGCAGGACAATGCCGGCGCATCGCCGCCGGCGAGGTCTTTCCGGCGGGGAGCTGAGGCGCAGGATGCTGCTCGCGATCAATGCCAACAACACCAACACGGTGTTTTCGGTCTGGGATGACGACCGGCTCCGCGGCGCTTGGCGCGCCGCCACCGACGCACGGCGCACCGCCGACGAATACGTGGTGTGGTTCGACCACCTGCTGGCGCTGGAGGCGCTGAAGCGGGGGCAGCTCACCGGTACGATCATCGCCAGCGTCGTGCCCGAGGCCAATTTCAACCTGCGGCGGTTTTGCCGCCATTATTGCGGCAGCGAGCCGCTGATGGTCGGCGAGGCCGGTGTGGAGCTTGGCGCCCGGGCGATCATCGACCGGCCGGAGGAGGTCGGCGCCGACCGGCTGTGCAACACCGTCGGCGCGCAGGACCGCTATGGCGGACCGCTCGTCGTCGTCGACTTCGGCACCACAACCAATTTCGACGTCGTCGATGCCGACGGCAATTATCGCGGCGGCATCATCGCGCCGGGCATCAACCTGTCCAATCAGGCGCTTCACCTCGCCGCCGCCAAATTGCCGAGCGTACCGATCCGGCGCCCCGAGCGGGTGATCGGCACGAGCACCGTCGCCTGCATGCAATCGGGGATCTTCTGGGGCTATGTCGGCCTGATCGAGGGGCTCGTCGACCGCGTCAAGCGTGAATTCGGCGCGCCGATGGGTGTTATCGCTACGGGTGGTTTGGCGCCGCTCTTTGACGGGGCGACGCCGGTCATCGACCGCGTCGATCCCGACCTGACTCTGTGGGGATTGCGCCTGATCTACGGCCGCAACAGGACCTAATGAACGATCTGCCCTATTCCTCCGCGGCGACGCCGCTCGAAGCGGATGCCGGCGCGCTTTATTTTCTCGCGCTCGGCGGCGCCGGCGAGATCGGGATGAACCTCAACCTCTACGGCTATCGCGGAGACTGGCTGATCGTCGATTGCGGCGTCACCTTTGGCGATGATTCGCAGCCCGGGCTCGACGTAGTGATGCCTGATCCCGGCTTTATCGTCGAGCGCCGCGACCGGCTGTTGGGGATCGTCGCAACCCACGCCCACGAGGATCACATCGGCGCGATCCCCTATCTGTGGCGTCTGTTGCGCTGCCCGATTTGGGCGACCGCCTTCACCGCCTCGCTGTTGCGCGCCAAGCTCGCCGAGGTCGGGCTCGCCGAGGAGGTCGAAATCACCGTGGTCCCGCTGTCGGGGCGGTTCACGATCGGGCCCTTTGCCCTCGAACTGATCACCTTGACGCATTCGATCCCCGAGCCCAACGCGGTCGTCCTGCGCACCCCGGTCGGCGCGGTTCTGCACACCGGCGACTGGAAGTTCGATCCCGAGCCGCTGATCGGCCCGAGCGCAGACGAGACCGCGTTGCGCCGGCTCGGCGACGAGGGCGTGCTCGCGATCGTGTGCGATTCGACCAACGCGCTGAAGCCCGGCAGTTCGGGTTCGGAAGCCGATCTGCGCCGCTCACTGGTCGAATTGATCGGCCGCTACCGCGAGGTCCGCGTCGTCGTCGCCTGCTTCGCCTCCAATGTTGCCCGGCTCGAAACGATCGCGCACGCTGCCGCCGCGCACGACCGCAATGTCGCGCTTGTCGGCCGCTCGTTGTGGCGCATCGAAAAGGCCGCCCGCGAGAACGGTTATCTTGCCGATGTGCCGCGCTTTCTGACCGAGGACGAAGCGGGCTATGTGCCGCGCGACAAGATCCTGTTGATCTGCACCGGCAGCCAGGGCGAGCCGCGTTCGGCGCTCGCCCGCATCGCCCGCGAGGACCATCCTCACATCGCGCTCGAACAGGGCGACGTCGCGATCTTCTCGTCGCGGCTCATTCCCGGCAACGAACGCTCGGTCGGCCGATTGCAGAACGCACTCGCCCGGCTCGGCATCGAGATCGTCACCGAGGCGGAACATTTCGTCCATGTTTCCGGGCACCCCTCGCGCGACGAGCTGACCCATATGTACCAATTGGTGCGGCCGCGGATCGCCATCCCGGTGCATGGCGAGCACCGCCATTTGCGCGCCCATGCCCAGCTCGCCGCCGAATGCCAGGTGCCGCAGCAACTGGTTGTCGAGAACGGCGAACTGGTCCGGCTCGCCGGCGACGGCGGCGCCGTCGTCGACGTGGTTCCGACCGGACGGCTGGCCTCGGACGGCAAGAGCCTGTTGCCGCTGGGCGGCACGGCGCTGAAGGATCGCCGGCGCCTCGTCGTCAATGGCAATACGGTGGCGAGCCTGGTCCTGGATCGCCGGGGTCGGCTGTTGGCGCCGGCGGCGCTGTCGGTGATCGGTCTGGCCGAGGCGCCGGCCATCGAGGCCGCATTGCCGGCCCTGCGCGCCGCCGTCGCCCATGCGATCGAGGAATTGCCGCCGGCCGCGCGCGATGACGAGCCGGTGCGCGAGGCGGTCCGTCGCGCCTTGCGCCGTGCCCTCAGCGAGCGCTTCGGCAAGAAACCGCTGGTCAATGTCCAGTTGATCCGCATGTGAGGCGGCCATGATCGGCAGGCTCAACCACGTCGCGATCGTCGTGCCCGATCTGGCGGCGGCGAGCGCGCTCTACCGCGACGTGCTGGGAGCGCGCGTCTCCCCGCCGCAGCCATTGCCCGAGCACGGCGTTACCGTCGTCTTTGTCGACTTGCCGAACACAAGGATCGAATTGCTGGAGCCGCTCGGCGCGCAGTCGCCGGTACGCGGCTTTCTCGACCGCAATCCCGCGGGCGGCATGCACCATCTGTGCTACGAGGTCGACGACATCCGGGCGGCGCGCGACCGGCTCAAGAGCGCCGGGGCGCGGGTCCTGGGCGACGGCGAGCCGCAGCGGGGCGCCCACGGCAAGCCGGTGCTGTTCTTGCACCCGAAGGATTTCTGCGGCACCTTGATCGAGTTGGAAGAGGCGTAGTAGACCGGACGAGAACTCCGCTGCCATCCCTCTTCATCTGTCACCCCGGCGAAGGCCGGGGTCCATGCTTCCGCAATACGAGCGGATGATGGCTTGTAAGATATCGCCACTGCTTGAAAGCTCCGATCATCGGAGGAGTGGGTCCCGGCCGGAGTTTATCCTCGGGCCGCGCAAAGCGCGGACCCGTGGGCCGGGAAGACGACGGGGGAACTTGCCGATTTTCCGTCTCGATCTGAAATTCTTGCCCAGCCTCATAGCCTGCCTCGGCAGCGCTCTTGCTTTGTGCGGCCCTCGATGAACCTGTTTACCGGCGTTGTCGTCTATGTCCTGGTGTGGTGGGTGACCCTGTTCGCGGTTTTACCGCTGTGGGTCAGGCCCGCCGACATCGACGATCCCGGCCACGCCGTCGGCGCCCCGCAGCACCCGCAATTGCTGCGCAAGGCGGCCTTGACGACGGCGCTTGCGGCGGTGATCTGGATCGTCATCTTTGCCCTGGTCAGTTCGCCCTGGCTGAGCTTTCGCAGCCCTTGACGTGAGCGCCGCTTATTGCCGGAGCGCCCCCGGCCACCCGGTGCACGCTCCCTATCACGACCGCGAATACGGCTTCCCGTCGCAGGAGGAGAGCGTCCTGTTCGAGCGGCTTGTGCTCGAAATCAACCAGGCCGGCCTGTCCTGGCTGACGATCCTCAAAAAGCGCGCCGCGTTCCGCGCCGCCTTTATGGGGTTCGAGGTCGATCGCGTCGCCGCTTTTGGTGCCGACGACATCGCGCGCCTGCTTGTCGATCCGGGCATCGTGCGCAACCGCATGAAGATCATGGCGGTGGCCGAGAACGCCCGCCGGATCCAGGCATTGCGGCGCTCGCACGGCTCCTTCGCCCGCTGGCTCGACGCCCACCACCCGCGCCCGTTAGAGGACTGGACGCGGCTGTTTCGCCGGACCTTCTGCTTCACCGGCGGCAAGATCGTCGAGGAATTCCTGTTAAGCCTCGGCTATCTGCCGGGAGCGCATGAAAGAGATTGTCCGGTCTTGGCCGACATCCTCGCATTGTCGCCGCCCTGGGCGCGGCGATAGACCCGATCGCCCGCGGGGCGGGATCACGCGGCCTTACGCTCCGTTCATTCTCTGCCGCCACTATCGTGGTGAGGATCGGCGATGCTCCGAAGCGAAATTGGACTGTCGCGCGTCGGCATGGGCGGCGCCTACCTCGTCTGCGCGCTCGTGGTCGGGGTCCTCGCTTACGGCAAGATGGGCAGGACGATCCCCCGCCTTTCCGCGGCGCCGCTGAAGGCGGCGGCTGTGACGCGGGCCCCGCTGCTGGTGACGGGAGGGGCGGTGGCTCTTCTCGCCCCCGGGCCTGCCCCGGCAGGCGATCTCGACCGCATCGCCGCGGCGGTCGACGGCGCCGAGTCGGGCTACGGGACCAATCCTGGCATGTGGCGCGCCGATCTCCAGGGACCGCAGGGGCCGATGCAGGTCAGCGCCGCTGCGGCGGCCGACGTCGGCGGCGGCAACCGTTTCGACGCCGGCGAGAACCTGGCGCTCGGCCGGGCCTATCTGGCGCGCATGTATCGCCGTTACGGCAGCTGGGCGGACGCCGTCGCCGCCTATAACTGGGGGCCGGCGCGCATGGATGCGTGGATCAGCGGCGGGCGCCGCGCCGACCGTCTGCCGGCCACGGTCGAGCGCTATACCGGCCGGGTCATGCTCGCCTCTTCTGCTCCCGGCGTGCCGTTGCCCGTACCCAATCTGAAGGCGCTGAATTCCGCGCCGCGCCGGCTCGGCATCGTCCATGCGCAGCC
>DATFCQ010000424.1:0-3152 GCA_035252905.1 Allostellaceae bacterium
CCCGCCCCGGTCGAGCGCCAGGGCGACCGCGGCGACATGGTCGAAAAGGCTCCTCTGCGCGACCAGGATGGCAACCAGGACCGCCTCGATCGCGGCGCCGAGGAGGCTGCCGCGGCACAATATGGCGATGATCCAGCCGAGCGCCGTGGCGGCGCCGACCACGACGGCAACCGTCACGACCCCGCGCCCGCGCCGTGCCGCTTCGCTGCGCTTCTCGCGGTTAAGCTTCTGGTCGAAAAAGGCGATCGCGCGGCCGGCAAGGACGACCGGATGCGGCACGCGGCGGAACAAGACCGGCATGTCGCCGAGGGCGGCGTCGAGCGCGAGCCCGGCGATCAGGATCAGCAGGGTGGCGGAAAGACCGGCGATCATCATGCCGGTCCCAATCTCGGTTCCGGCTGCGCGGGGGTCAATATCGGGGTCCCCGTGCGATCTGCGATCGCGCGGGGTTGGGGGGAGAGGCGCGGCGATGAATGAGACGGCGGTATTGCTCTGCGGCCACGGCAGCCGCGATCCCGAAGCGATCGGCGAATTCGAATCATTGGCCGCGGCGTTGCGCCCGCGCCTCGGCGCGTTCGACTTCGCCTCCGGCTATCTCGAATTCGCCCGTCCGACGATCGGCGACGCGCTGGCGCAATTGGCGCGGCGCGGCGCCAGGCAGATCCTCGCAGTCCCCGGAATGCTGTTTGCGGCGAGCCACGTCAAAAACGACCTGCCCTGGGAGGTCAACATTTTCGCCGCCGAGAACCGGCACATCGAAATCCGCTTCGGGCGCGATCTGGCGATCGACCCGCGTCTCCTCAAGGCCGCGGCTTCGCGCATCGCCGCGGCCGGGGAGGAGGGCGTCCCGCGCGCCGACACGATATTGGTCGTCGTCGGGCGCGGCACCAACGACCCCGACGCCAATTCCAACATCGCCAAGCTCGCGCGCCTGTTGTGGGAGGGGATGGGGTTCGGCTGGGCCGAGGCCGCCTTCAGCGGCGTCGCCCACCCGCGCGTCGATGCCGCGCTCGCCCGCGCCGCCCGCCTCGGTTTCCGCCGCATCGTCGTGTTTCCGTATTTTCTGTTCACCGGGGTCCTGGTCAAACGCATCTACCGCGAGACCGATGCGGCGGCCCGGCGGTTTCCCGACATCGCCTTTGCCAAGGCCCCCTATCTGCGCGACCATCCGGAGGTCCTGGAGGCGTTTCGCGAGCGCATCGTCGAATTGCGCGACGGACAGCCGGCGATGAACTGCCAATTCTGCAAATACCGCACACCCCTCCCCGGCTACGAGCGCGACGCCGGCGCGCCGCAGACCGCGCACCACCACCACGTGCGCGGGATCGGTACCGATGCAGGGGTCGAGCATCATCACAACCATCAGCATGACCATCCTCACCGCTGATGTTTGACGTCTTCGCGATGGTCGATTGGAGCGCTGCGAATGTGCCGCGGCAGGGACGCGACAGCATCTGGATCTGCTGGCATGACCGGTACGGGGAGCGGTTCGACAACCCGCCGACGCGCGACCAGGCCAGGATTCTTCTCGGCGAGCGGCTGGCCATGGCGCTGGTACAGGGCGAGCGGGTCTTGGTCGGCTTCGATTTTCCGTTCGGCTACCCTGTAGGATTGGCTGCCCGGCTCGGCCTCAAAGGGCCGCCGTGGCGCGCCCTGTGGGACGAGATTGCGCGCCTCGTCGAAGACCGGCCCGACAACCGCAACAACCGCTTTGCCGCGGCCGCGCGGCTCAACGAGCGCATCTCGCACGGGCCGTTCCCGTTCTGGGGCTGCCCGAAAGGCGCGGCGGGACCCTGCCTCGCGCCGACCCATCCCGGCCGCTACGAGGCCGAGGGACTGGCGGAACGCCGATTGATCGACGGGCGCGCCTATATGCCGGGGGCGCAGCCCTGCTGGAAATTGTGTTACGCGGGTTCGGTCGGCGGGCAGGCCTTGACCGGGATCCCGGTCGTGCGCGCCTTGCGCGACGATCCGCGCTGGCGCGCAGAGGCCCGGATCTGGCCGTTCGAGACCGGGCTTGCCGCGCCGGACGGCGCGCGCATCGTCTTTGCCGAAATCTATCCCTCGTTGTGGCCGGCCGCGCCGGAACCGGACGAGCCCAAGGACAGGGCGCAGGTGCGTGCGGTCGTCCGCTTTCTCGCCGCACGCCGCGAGGCCGGCACTCTCGCCGCCCTGTTCGCCGGCGATCCGGGGTTGACCGCGGAACAGCGCCGCCGGGTCGAAAGCGAGGAGGCGTGGACCCTGGGCGTGACCGTGCCCAAGAGGCCGCCGCTGTCGCCGCCGGCTGCCCCTCACCCCAGCCCTCTCCCCGCGCGCGGGGAGAGGGAGGGACCCGCGCCAACGGCGCGGGAGGGTGAGGGGCTTTCCCTTTCCTACCTCCGCGACCCCGCCGAGATCACCCGCCGCTCCTTTGCATTGATCCGCAAGGAGGCCGCTCTCGACCGCTTGCCGCGCGCATTGCACCCGTTGGCCTTGCGCCTCGCTCACGCCGCGGGCGACGCGTCGATCCTCGCCGACCTCGCCTGGTCGGAGGGCGCGGTCATGGCCGGGCGCAAGGCGCTCGCCGCCGGTGCGCCGATCCTCGTCGATTCGGAGATGGCCGCCGCCGGGATCATGCGCGCACGCCTGCCAGCGGCGAGCCCGGTCTTCTGCACCTTGCGCCGGCCTGAGACCGCAAGCCTGGCGAAGGAACTCGGGACGACCCGCTCGGCCGCCGCGGTCGAATTGTGGCGGCCCCATCTCGCCGGCGCCGTCGTCGCCATCGGCAACGCCCCGACCGCGTTGTTCCGTCTGCTCGAACTGCTCTCGGCAGGTGCGGCGTGGCCGGCGCTGGTCCTGGGATTTCCGGTCGGGTTTGTCGGCGCCGCCGAGGCCAAGGCGGCGCTTGCCGGGTTCGGCCGAAACCTTGCTTATGTGACGTTGCACGGCCGCCGCGGCGGCAGCGCCCTCGCCGCCGCCGCAGTCAATGCGCTGGCAGGCAGATGACGATGCCCTGGCTCGCGGTGATCGGCATCGGCGAGGACGGGCTCCCGGGCCTCGCCCCGGCCGCCCGCGCCCTGGTCGAGACCGCCGAAATCCTGGTCGGAGGCGCCCGCCACCTTGCGATGGCGCCCTCCGGCGCCGCCGAGCGGCTCACCTGGGAGCGCCCGCTC
>DATFCQ010000425.1:0-2043 GCA_035252905.1 Allostellaceae bacterium
CGCCGCCACCAGGGCGGCTTGCACGAGATAGCTGGCGCGCCAGCCGACCGACGAGATCGCGAATTCGGCGGCGGGCATCGCCGCGGCGCGGCCGATCCCGTTGGCCGATTGCACGATCGCGATCGCCGTGCCGCGCTGGCGCACGAAACGGCGCGACAACAGCGGCACAAAGACGACGAGGCCGAGACAATTCGCCCCCAGGGTCGTGACGATCCCATAGGAGAAGACGACGTGCCACAACGCCCCGGTCGCGGCGGTGGCGCACAGCCCGAGCGTCATCAATCCGCCGCCGATCAGGACCAGCCGGCGCGGCCCGAGCCGGTCGACCAACGCCCCGACCAGCGGCGAGGTTGCGCCCATGGCAAGCTGCGAGACCGAATAGGGGATCGAGGTCTCGGCCCGGCTCCAGCCGAATGCCTGGACAAAGACGATCAGGTAGACCGTATAGGATTGCATGACGCCGACGGACAGCGCGAAGGCGGCAAAGGCGCCGGCCAATACCAGCCAGCCGGCGCGCGAGACCGCAGGGAACCGCCGCGGCCACACCGCGGCAAGCGCCGGCCGCCGGGTGCTCATTGCCGATCTCTCTCGCCTGCCATCGGCCCATCGGCTACAGGGGCAGGATCGCCGTGTCCAGCCCCGCCTGGGCAGGACTGGTCTGCCCTAACGGTAGGGACGCAGCAGCCGCAACGGGTTCGGCAGACGCAGCACGGTCTCGCCAAAATGATGGCGCGCCTGTCCGAGCCGCGCCGCGCCGGCGAGCCACCGTTCGAGAAAGGCGCGCGTGTCGACCGCCCCGGGCGAGCGGTCTTCAAGCCAGTACAACACGGTCGCGGTGTAGATCGCGGCGAGCATTGCACGCTTGGTGTAGAAGCTGAAATCGGCGGCCGTGTCGCCGGCCGCGTACCAGATGCCGTCGACCGTCTCGTAGACCAGCCTGAGCGCAAGCGGCGCGTGCTGCGGCAGGGCCAACAGGGCAAGCGCCCGGCGCACCGCCTCGCGCCAGGGTTCAAGAATTTCGAGCCGCAACCCGATCGCCAGGGCGATGCGCTCCGCGATCCGCAATTCGTCGAGCGGCAGGCTGTCGAGGCGGTCGAGCATGCGGCGGTCGGCCCACCGGCTGAAACAGGCGACAAGATCGACGGCGCCGCCCGGAAACAGCGCCAAGGCCTCGTCAGGCGCGATCCCGACCCGCCGCGCCGCCGTCCGCAAGGCTGCGCGCGACCAGCCGTCGAACGGCACGTCGGGCAAAAGGGCCGCGATGAGCGCCGCCCGTGCGTCCTCGGCGAGCGGGCTTTTCATGAACCGCCGGCGGCGAAAAAGGCGGCGAGATCGATCGGGTGGCGCTGCAGCTCCTCGACGAAGACCAGGAGGCGATGATCGGTCATGCGCTGCGGATAAAGAATGCCGTCGAGATGGTCGCATTCGTGCTGCACGACGCGGGCGTGAAAGCCCGCGACTTCGCGCTCGATCGCCTCGCCCGCAAGCCCCAGGCCGCGATAGCGGATGCGCTCATGGCGGGGGACGACGCCGCGCAACCCCGGCACCGACAGGCAGCCTTCCCAGCCCAGGAGCCGCTCCCGCCCGACCGGCTCGACGACCGGGTTGATCAGCACCGTCAGATCCTGCGCGACATCGCCGGCAAGCTCGCTCAATCGCGTCTCGGGCACGCGAAAGACAACGATCCGATGCGGCTCATGAACCTGCGGCGCGGCAAGACCGGTGCCGCCGGCGTCCTCCATCGTCTCGACCATGTCTTCGACAAGCCGGCGCACCCACGGCGCGGTCGGGTCGGGGACCGCCTGAGAGGGAGCGCGCAATATTGGATGGCCCATATGGGCGATCTTCAGAAGCGTCATGCGTTCACTATGCGAGAGCCGGCGGGCGAGGTAAAGCGGGGCGACCGAGGGTAATGACTCAGTCTGAAATCGAGAATGCGCGAACCCTGTCATTCCGGGGCGGCGCGACGCGCCGAACCCGGAACCCATGCACACAGGCCCTCGCCGGCTCTGCCAGAGCCCGTGTTCATAGATCCCGGGTTCG
>DATFCQ010000426.1:0-17656 GCA_035252905.1 Allostellaceae bacterium
GGCGGCCCTCGGCGGAGGGTTACCATGAACCTGAGCCATCGCACCATCTCTTGCACCGGTGCAAATGACGGTGTTTGCACCGGTGCGCGATTACGCCGGATCGCGAGGCTCAGCGGAAGGCGGCCCTCGGCGGAGGGTTACCTCTTAGTGGTGCATCCGCTAAATGAATGCGACATATAGAATGGCACCATCCTCGTGGCGCCGCCGGATGGGATCGGCCATCCGCGGCCCGAGAAAGCGTATTCAACTTGCCGGATGCACCACTTAGGCGGCACTCAATCTATAGCCCAATTGTCGCGCTAACTAATGATTAGCGGCAGGCGCCTTCACCGACTTTCAATTACCCAAAACCGTACCCGAGCGTGGCATTCAATTTGTCGGCGAGACGCGAGAGACCTTGCCAGCTGACGGTATTGCCTAGATGGAGTTACCAGCACGCTGACATGGAGGCCAGGGCCTGTTAGATCTTGAGGACTATGCCTATATTCTGGGCATGACAGAGGAAAATAGGTACCAGGTTTTCACCGATGCGGCCTGGGCAGTTTGGGCGCCGCTGATCGAGCAGGTCAGGCCGCATGGCAAGACGCCGCCGGAGGATCTGCGGCGGACGATCTCGGCGATCTTCTGGCGCCATCAGAACGGCGCCAAATGGCGCAGCATCCCGGCCGAACTCGGCCCGTGGTGGCGGGCGGCGCAGTTGTTCATCCGCTGGGCCGAGCGGGGCGTGTGGGAACGCCTGCTTGAGCTGGCCCAGCAGAGCGGTGTCGCGCTCGGCATGAGCTTTCTCGACGGCACCACCATTCGCGCCCACAAGGCGGCCGGCGCGCAAAAAAGGGAGTCGACAGCCAGGAGCGCGACCAGCGTGAAGCGCTTGGCCGTTCTCGCGGCGGCTACGGCACCAAGGCTTGCGTGATGGCCGATGGACGCGGGCGGGCTATCGCTTTTGCTTTGGCGCCCGGCCAGGCGCATGAACTACCCTGGGCGCCGGGCTTACTCGATTGCCTGACGTGTCGGCCCTTCGGCAAGCTCAGGAGGATCGTGGGCGATAAGGGGCTTGCTTCCGATGCCTTTCGCGCCCGTATCTGGGAGATGGGAGCGCGCCCCGCGATCCCGCCCAAGCGCAACGATGCGCCGGTGGCCTGCCCGTCCTGGATTTACCACAACCGTCACATGGTCGAGAACTTGTGGGCACGCCTCAAAGAGTGGCGCGCCGTAGCTACTCGTTATGAAAAGACGGCGCGCTGCTTCATGGGCGTGCTCTGTCTGGCTGCTATGGCCGATTGGCTCAAGACCTAACAGGCCCTACGGTGCTGCGGCTCAGTGGATAGCCGCCACTTGGTTTTGTATTTTCATTATGTAAACGATATAAGTACTAGCTGGCCATAATGGCGCTGGATCGGTTTTTGCATCAAAATGATGTATATGTCCAGTACCTGTAGCTTGAAGATAGTTGGTTGAATTGTCGATGTTTTGAAAGTCTTTGTTAGTTGTTGCTGTCGTATCTCCACTTACATGCAGCTGAATTGTATCTGAACCAGTTGGCGTTGCTATCTCAGAGTCAGTACTAGTCCCCAGTGGGTATCTATGGACAAGGTTGGGCGTGCCATTGGTACCGTCACAAAGGTGCCATCCGCTCGGAATTTCTGATATTTTGCCGGCCCATGGAAAGATTGTACCCTTCGGCAAGGCGTTTAGAACCTTTACTGTATCTGCGAGTGGATCACTAACGAGTATCGGCCTGAAATGCTGAGTGTAGCTACCGACATTGGTTTGAATAGACAACATAGCTGCCGGAGCCGCAAATTTAGAACCGTTTATGCTTACAGGAGGATCAAATATTTTACGAACACAAGATAGGGAAAAATTTTGATTGATAAACTTTTCAGGTTTTCCTACTAAATCTCTTATGTCAGTCGCGCCATGATCCGGTTTTGGACATTCGAAAGCGTCCTGTGGCAGCATTGATACCTGAGTTATAGTTGCTGCTGGCGATGCACCTATAGGAGCCAAATACGCCATATCTATGGTAAACAGTCTCTGGTCATCGCTAATAGTAACATTTGATGATACCCCTGCCTTCTCAGCTTTTAGACAATCAGTAAAGGCAGCGGCTCCCTCTGGACTAAGATATTGTATCATGTTTGTGAATACATTATTATCCGAATTCAAACCCTCATTGTTCGAACACAGAGCTTGATACTGCGATTCCGCTTGACCGTAGCTCATGCTGCCGCTCAGACCGACAGGAATATCCACGACGGGAATTTGAAGAGATGCATTACCCCCTGAATGAGAATTTCGGTAAGAACCATACCAAGTGCAAAAAGTACTCTTGTATTGTGCAAAGGTTTGTTGAGTCGAAGATGAAGAATTTGTATTATAAATGCCATGCTTAAGGAGTGCTATACAGGCATTGTTTGCATTAGCAGATATAGATATTGTGGAAACCGAAGTTAGCATTCCTATTCCGATAAGGAAAGAACGATACGAGGACATAAACCCTTCTCCTCTAAACCATCGTCCTGTGGAATCTCAGTCCAATGGGCATTATTTCCACTTTTTAGTGCGATGAGCAACAAAATTTTGCCGCCTTTTGCATCTATTGTCAATAATATCAATAAAGTTTCTACAATCTTTTATCCTATAAGGACTCGACTAATCTCCTTATGTTACATTTGTCAGAGAGCACCTCTTCCGTCGCCATCTGTGGCATCTGACGCTGCTTTCCTGTCACGCTGCATAGGTAGGGCCTGCGGAGAGACGATTTGCTCGCCAAGAAAGTCGCGGTAGCTCCGATCGAGCGGCTGACAGAGATACGGGCTGACGGTGGGATGGTCGGACATGGTGGTTCCTATGCTGCGGCTTTTCGGGCCGTTGCCAGCGGCGGGCTGGCGCCGGGAGCCGAAAACGCGGCATAGGTCGCGCGGAGTTATTCGCGCCGGTCTCCCGGCCTTATATCCTCGCACTCCCGGCATGGGGCGACATTGCCCGCCCTCCGGGCATAGCAAAGCCGCCTTCTCCGGGGCGGCTCCGGCCTATACGGCGTTTTCGGCGCCGCGGGTTAGAATGCCGCTCCGTCGCGCGGGGCGCCAGCGGAATTAGGGAGGATGCTCGGCAAATCCGGCGTTTATCAAGCAACATCATAAAGCCCCGCGACGAGGACCGCTGTAGGTCTACGCCACTTCGAAGCCGAATAAGCAGCCACGTAGCCGCTCAAGAGATCAGAACTATAGAGAAACGCGAATAATGATCATGGCCCTGGATGGCTTCGCTTTTTGGCGGCCGGTTTGCGGCCCATATTTTGATGGATGGTTCTACCGATAAACGTTATAAATCTATGAAGCAGCTCAAATTCAATTGGAGATTCTACCATGTTACTGTCTTGTCCTGAAATCCCGATAAAGCGAGGGAGATACAAGCGTGGGTCCGTCCTCTGTCTGTTAGTGTACATTCCAAAGAGCATTAGACTAGAAGAAATCTTAGCAATTATGTTTCCTCTTTTGACAAAAATATTCTTCTCTACTAATGTGTGTCCCCAGCTGCCATAATAGGTTTGAAAGTTGTTGGGGTGTCTGATCAGGATTGAAAACGAAGGCATCTCGGAAGGAGGATGGTAGTGTCTGATCTCTTCGACAAAACCACTACCTGCAGCAGCAATCTCGGCACCTTGATCATTGGCGTCAAATATAATCCCGCTTCCGACAAACTGCATTCGGACCTTGTGCCCCTCAATGGGCCAGACGAATGGAGGTGCGCTTGATTCCAAGGCTGATTTCGCACGGGGCGGTAGCTGCGCCGATGCGGAAGGAGTAACCGTGCCTGAGCCGAGTTGCTTGAGGCTGCCTGAGACCTCGTCGGATACACTTTCAATGAGAGATTTGCTCACATCATAAATAATGTCTGTGACAATACCAAAAAAGATTGTCGAAATGATCTGGTCATATCTATCTGTATGCTCCTGCAAATCTTTAGCGAGCGCATTATTACCGAGGCGTTTATGAGCCATATATCTAGCAATCCTCTTAAAAATAAACTGCCTGCTCTGGGCATCTCCCGATGGAATGGCGGAGAGTTCTTTCCTCATCTCCTCGATAACAGCGTCAGCTTCGCTTTCTGAAAACCCATTCCTGATTAGCCACCAACGAAATAGCCGGACCTTTGGAGCACGCGGGAATTGGTTATCTTTCATCTCGGGGCGCTGGAGAGTTGACAGGCCGACATATACATATGCAGCCGGCAAGCGGAAGGCATCAGTTCAGATTAGCCTTTCGGATCGCTCGTCGCGCGGCCTTGCGCTCGCGCTGTATTTGTCTGCGATCGGGAACGCCGCTCTATGATCTCCGCCAACACGGCTCCCGGATCGGCGCTCAGAGCCCGTTTCGAAACTGCCCAGAACTGCTACATATCGTGATCAATACCGCATCGAGGTACTATATTTCGTGTCGGAGCAGAGTTTCGAAACGGGCTCTCAACGTTTCAAGAATGACGAGGAATTCCGAAACGTCAATCCGGCGCTGGCCGTTCTCGTAAGCCGACACGAACGATTGCGGCTTGCCCAGCCGCGCCGCCAAATCTCGTTGCGTGACCCTGGCGCGCGATCGGGTCGCGGCGAGGCACTTGCTTATAACCCTCTATTCCGCCCTAATCTGCTGTCGCTCCTCCGCGGAGCGCTCGGTCCCGCGATCCGGGCCGCCGTGCCGCCACACATTCGATCAGGCACGCGGCCGGTTCAAGCCTGATCCCGCGCTCCCCGCGCGGACGATATTCGCAGAAACTCCGCCGGCTCTACCTCCAAGACCGTCGCGAGCTTGGCGATGATCTCCAATCCCGGATAGCTCGCGCCCTTTTCCAGCTTACTCAAGTAGGTGCGGTTGATCCCCGCCTCGTAGGCCAACGTCTCTTGCGACAGGCCCTTGACATGACGGAAGCGGCGGAGGTTCGCCGCAAACGCCTGCCGAAGGTCCCTCGGGTCCATCCGGCAAGCGGAGCCGCCTGTCGCTTTTTAGCCCACCGCTTTAAAGCAACAAAATCTAAACGGGAGGGGGAGAGGATGGCGGGAAAGGATGATTGGCCTGCTGCGGAGGGAACAATTGAACCGACTGCTTATCGCATCTGCGCTCGCAGCCCTTCTGGGCGGCTGCGTTGTCGGGGCAGAGAGCGCCCGGCACGATATGGAGGCGTCGAAGGCGGCCTATAAGGCGTGCATTGCGGCGCAGGGACCCGAAGCGTGCGAGGGACAGCGGCAAGCTTACGAAGCCGATCTCGCAGCATATCGAGCGACGCCGAAAATCGTGATCGGGGCTGGGAACCTCCCGCCCCGCTCGCATGGCCTTATCTCCGCTGGGGCGGGCACCGGGCTGGGCAGCCCGATGATGGGAGGACAGACAGTCTATAGCTCGAATGAGTGCATTGGCGCTGTCGTCAATGGGCAATGTTACGGGTCAATCCTGCCCGACTACAGCCGCCCTCACCCGACTTGCTACGGTCAGATGCTCAACGGCATGTGTACCGGGCCGATGTTTTGACCGGGCGAGCTTGCTCTGTCTTTGCAGATAGGTGGCTGTGAAATGTCGAACCGTGAACGGGATGGCGGGGGAGAGGGCGCCGGCAGCGGGGCGGACCTTGAGCACGTGGCGTGGGCTCCGGTAGCGAGGAGAAAGCCAGGCCGGAAGCCGCCTCCCCCGGGAGAGACTCGCCGCGAAGCCTTTGTGCGCCTTGCTAATGCCCGGGTGCAGGAAGCGATTGACCGGATTACCCTTATCGGGAATCTGGCGAATACGAAAAACTACACGCGCACGGCGGAGGATGTGAATCAGATCGAAGCGGCCCTCCTCGAAGCGGTCAGGCTTACGATTGCGGCGTTCCGGTCCCCCAAAGCCGTGGTCCCCGGTTTCCGTCTCACCTCGGCGGACAAGGACAGCAATGATCGCGATGAGTGATTGGGAAGCGGAGACAGTCTTCTTTGCCCTCAATGCCGCGGCCCGGACGGCGGCGCCTGTAGCGCCACGATGGCCCGCCTGATCCGCATCCACACAAGTTGCCCGTCACGGTCGCCGCGGTCGAGCATCAGATCGGCCCGTTGGGCCGCCACAAGCTCAGCATCGGCACCGTGCTGGCGGATCAGCAAGTTTGCGGCGCGCCAGATGTCGAGGTCGGAGATGCTGGGCGTCTCCAAAGCCGTTTCCTCCGCACCCGCAAGCGGTCCAAATCAGATAGCCGCAAAGGCGCTACGAGCAGCTCTTCCCGTGGCTCGGCCGATCGCCCCGCGCTTTCGCCTCGGCTTCCGTCAGGTATTCGCCGCGCTTGGTCTTGCCGTAAAAGCGGTCGTCCGGGCAGTGATAGACCTTCGTTGCCATATTCACCCATACCTTCCCGGCTCCGGGCGTGCCCCTGTTTTGCGGCAGCGTGGCTTGTGATGTAGCGCGCATCCTTTCGCGGCCGTACTGCTGGTATGCCGCGATCCAATCCCGCGCGATTGCCTGTCGCGCCGTGTCGAGCGGCAGGCTGCCGGCGCAGACAAGGCGGTGCAGCAAGTTTTCCAGGTAATCCTTGCGCCGGCTACCCCAGCCACCGGCCGCTTGGTGCGGTTCCGGCCACAGGTTGCGCGGATCGGTCGGCGATCCTCCCAATTCCAGCGGGATCAGGTGATCCTCTTCATAGGCGCTGAGGGTTTGCAGCGTGTAGCCGTATTCGCGGATCTGCCGGCGCTTCAGTTCCTCGGTATAGCGCTCGGGCGGTCGTACCGTGCGCGTCCAGCCACGTATACAGATCGTTTCGTCGATCGTCGCCTGCGTGACAGCGGGATTGACCGCGCCCGGTGTGCGGGCGGGGTCCGGGAGGGCCGACTGTGCCAGGGCCGGGCCGGCGGCCAGTGCGAAGTATAAAGCCGTTGGGAATACGAACTTCATCCGAGGCGATCCCCGTGTCGTCCGCGGGATCGGCGCTCGGCCTCATGCCAAGCGAGCGTCAACTCGTCTTCCCAGTCGTCCAGCAGGCCCATAGCCCGGCCCTCTTCCGCCAAGCGCCGGAGCCGTGCCGCGCGGAGCCTGTCGGCCTCGGTTTCGGGAGTCGGCCCATAGCGCCAGTCGGCGAGCCAGAGGCGCGCCCACGTGATTGCGTCGGCCGCGCGGTCGAGGAGTGCCCGGAGGCACCGGGCGAAAACGTTCTGCATGGCTCACCGTAACACAACCGGAGCGGGATCGCATGATCTCTCGTCGGCGGCACGGGTCGAGAAGGCTCTCGGCTCGGAAGAATGGGATTAACGATTGCGGGTGTATGGAGGAGCGCTCTAAATCCGCTACTCGGGGAGCCAGCCCCAATGCGCCTACTCGCTGCTGTTCTCGCTGGAATGCTCTTGGTCGATCATACCGCAACGGCCGCCTGCTATCGGCCCGACGAGGGCGCGCTCACGAACCACCATTGCTACGGAAGCCGCTCCGGCGACGAGGTGCATTCCCCATCGCGGACCTACAATAGGGCGGCGCCGGTTGGCTATTCCGCACAGTGCCGGGATGGAACTTGGAGCTTCAGCGAGCATCGCCGGGGAACCTGCTCCCATCATGGTGGCGTGGCGCGGTGAATCCGAATAGCAAGGTGGCATGATGAGATCCGTAAAGCTGATGGCCGGAGTGATCGGAGCGGCACTGCTGCTCACGCAGAGCGCCCGTGCCCAAGATTGGCAACAGAAATGGAGCGGCGGATGGTTGAGCGGGACATGCTACCGCCTGCCGCCGCCGCGCTATCCCAACATCGGCGCCGAGGCGGCATGGATGATTCAGCACGATGCGGAGCAAGCCTTCGTATCGAAACAACAGCTTGAATTGCAAGCGCTGTTTCTACGCTGCATGCGTGCTGCGGGGGCACAGGAATGACCGATCATAATCTCGCCCGCCATTGGCTTCGATCAGCGGCCCTGGAATGGCAACCAGGCGTTAGCTAAACCGCCGCTAAATTGCGCCACGACGCGCCTTGAACAGCGGAGAGCCCTCGATGCGGATCATTGCTTTTGTGCTTGGAATTTGGCTTCTGGGCACCGGGACCGCGGCGGCATTCGATTGTGCCAACGCCACCCTGCCCTCAAGCATCGTCATATGCAGCGATCCCGAGTTGCAGCGGCTCGCCGATGAGCGCCAAGCGGCGTTCAATGCAGCACGAGAGCGGCTGAGCAAAGAGCAGATGGAGGAACTCTTCGAAAGCCAGAAGGCGTGGGTTCGGTCGTACGCAACAGCCTGTGGCGTACCGCCGGATCGCCTGCCGCCGGTCCCGGTCCCGGCATCGGTCAAGGAATGCTTCAAGCGGGCCGGGGCGGCGCGCGTCGCTTATATCCGGAGCTACGGACAACGCGCCGCGGGCATTCCGTCGCCCACCCCAGTCCAAGGGCCTTCAAACCGGATCGGGCCGGGCTTTGATTGCAGCAAAGCTATACATCTCTTTGCTCATCTAATTTGTGCCGACTCCAAGCTGTCCCGCCTCGATATCCGCTTCAACCAAGCATATTGGGCGCTGTATCAACAGGTAGGACCGGAGGGGCAGCCGGAATTGAAACAGGACGACAGTGAGTTCATTGCCGGGATTTCGGAGCGATGTGGCTTGCCGCAGTCGGGAGTGCTCACCCCGGAGGTTTGGCGAGCGCGGGGCTGTATTGAAAACGCCTATGAGCAGAAGCGGCAAGCCTGGCTCGCACGGCTGACGGGACCGGCCTATGAGGAAGCCGTCCGGCCCCCGGAGCTTGCTATAGCATTGCAGCGGGACCTTGAAAGGCTTGGCTTCGCCCCGGCCAGCCTGATTGATGGCGTCTACAGCCCTGTCATGCGGGCGGGGATTGAAACTTGGCAAAGCGCGCGCGGAGTGCCCGTAACCGGCATTCTTGGCGATGCAGATGCGGCTGCGCTGGCGGGTACCGTCTCACAGAAGACCGAGACGACATCGGTAGGGCAAAGCCCACCGCGTGATCAGGGTCCTGCCGCCGGAAACGCACTTGAAGCGGCGATCAGCGGCGACGAAGAATTGTGGGGTCTGGCCGTCGAGCGGCGTAAGGTGCTAGAAGAGGCGAAACCTTACCTGAGCCCCGAGCAGCAGAAAGCGCTACTCGCTGACGAGAGCAGGTGGTTCGCCGCCTACGGGGAAGCGTGTGGAATCGCGCCCGGCACCGCGGCGACGGTGGCGCTCACAGCCAAGATCAGGGATTGCCTCGTGCGTGCTGGACGCGCGCGGATCGCATACCTGAGAGCTTATATCGGGCAATCTCCAGCCACGTCGCCCTCTGCGAGTAGTGGCGCGCCGGCTCCCGCGGGCACGGCACCCGCACCAGCGGAGCAGCCTCCAAGCACGGCATCCTCGCGCCGGTCGCCTGCTCCGCCAGTAGCACAATTGCCATCGGCGCCCTTGTCTCCCCAACCTGCGATGAGCAAGGCTCCTGATGCCTCGGCACCGATTCCTGCCGATGAGCAAGCGTTCATAGATGTGGTACACGAGGCGCGCCAAAAGTACGAGGCGGCATCAAACGATATGGCAAAAGGGGGTGTTCGCGCATGGCGAAAAGAAGCCATTTGCCGTACTCTGTCATCTCTTGAGGTAATGGATTGGAAGGGGACCATCTACAATTTATCCTCTAACTCTGATGGAAAGGGTGTTGTTGAAATTAGCATAGCACCAGATATTTACGTAGAAACCATGAACAATGCCTTTTCGGATATTCCATATCATACTTTGATTGATCCTGGATCAGACGTATTCCAAAAATTATCAGCAATGAGAAAGGGAGATGAAGTGATATTTTCAGGAGAATTTCCGAGCAGCGATGTCGATTGTACGGCAGAAGCAAGTGTTACCCAGGCAGGCTCCATGACCGAGCCGGAGTTCTTGTTTCGATTTTCATCAATTTCGGCCCCGGAAGCTCAGCTATCGCAGTGATCTTTTCGAGCGCATGAACCACGGCTTTCCGTGAACGCTGCATAGTCAGGAAAGGAAGGCGCCGCCGCTTGAAGTGACGATTGAGCGGATCGACCGCGCCTATTTTGCTGGCGCCCTCTGATCGTTCTAAGCGGTGCGATCGTGCACCCCCCAGTCCGCCCCCGAATGCCCCTAGGACAACGCGCGGGTTGCTTCTGAAGGTGGAAACGGATTGGGAGGGGGGTCAGTAGCCCCCACCCCCGACGAACGCGCCTATTGAAGCCCGGAGAGCGTCACCCTGCCCGCCGTCAGTTCCTGCCGAGCCCATTCCCGAATTGCCTTCTCGTTCGCCCGCCGGCACTGCGAGGAGCAGAACCGTTGCGGTTTTCCGCCCGTGCGCCGCGGCGTGAAGGGGCGGGAGCAGCAGGGGCAGAGGGGGTGTTGGCTCTGGCTACTTTGGTGTCTTGTGGCCGGCGGGCTGGCATCTCGACATACCGGCCCTGAGTTGTCATACGCGATCGTTGATTTCATTGGCGTATTTGGTATTCCCGGTATTCAATGGAAGTTGTGTCTTCTACCACGGCGACGGAGTAGCGTCACGGAACATGCCCGTATGGTCGAAATACGGGGATACGGGGTCACGGCCGCCCTCCCGTGATGATCGACACGACGTTAGACCGAGCGCCCGTCGTCTCCTCGGCCGCGTGCTCGCCAGTCTCCGGTTGCTTCCCGGCGACCCATAAACCGATCCCGCGGAGCACTGCCGCCTGTTTGCCGCGCGGGCCTTCGTACTTCCGGGTCACGTCCGGGAACGCGTCGAGAATGGCGGTCTCGAATTTTGTCCGACTGAGCGGCTTGTGTCCCGCACTCTCGCACCATCCCGCGTAGGCTTGGTATGCCTCGCGCAATTCGACGCTGCGGCCCGCCTCCCGCACCATTCGCTCCCGGACGAATACGCGGATCGGCGCCGCAATGTCGGCCATCCGTTCTATTTCGTCCATCGCCTCTTCTGGCTGGAAGAACTGGCGATCCTCGCGCAGCATCCGCAGACCTTCCATAGCCCAGTTGAGGATGCCGGGAAGCTCGCCCAACAGCCTCCCGGTCAACCCGGTGTCCGGGTTCTCCGAATGACTGTGCATTAGCTTGAATACGACGAAGCGCTCAGCAATAGCGGCGCTCGCATCTTCAAATCCCGGCGTCGGGTTGGTCGAGATCCATACCTTGGCGTCGAGCCTGCCATTCCAGTTCGTGCGGTTCTTCCGTGGGATAGACACGTCGTCTTCGCCACTGATGCTAAGCAACCATGCGACGATCTCCGATGTCTTGCCATCGAGACGTTCATCCGGGAAGAATGCGGCCTTCTTTCCGATTAATTGCTGTCGGCCGAAGTGCTCCCGTAACTCGGCGAGCTTTGGGCTGACGACGTTTTCGCGACCGAGTAGCGCCGCGAGAACGCGCAAAGTCGTTCCCTTCCCGGACCGCGGTGGCCCCTTCATCAGGAAAATCTTTTGCTGGCTGCGGTCGCTCGATAACATATACCCGATCGCCTTCTGGAACTCGCGCCGTGTCCCTTGGCCGTCCTCACAATTCGGGAATAGGCCGGCGATAAAGCTCTGCCATTCCGGGCATTTAGCCTCGGGGTCATAATCGAAGGGCAGCGCCGTCATTGTGAAGAAGTCCGACGAGAGAGGCAACGCTATGCCGGTTTCCAAGTCGAGAATGCTATTCTCCAAAGCGATTAGGTTTCTCGCATCAGGTTTGTTGCCGCCGCCGCGGAGCCAACACGGCGCGTCGATGTCGTCCGGGATAAAAGTCTTTCCCTCAAGATGTTTTAATGCGCTGAATAATTCACGAACATTTGTTATATTTGGCCGAAACGGCTCGGCTTGCCATTCGCCTTCCACTCTCCCGGGCACACTCACTTCCGCGCGGTTTAAGAAGCTGTAGATTTCCGTCCGTATCGCGTCAGCACTGCGCGGCTTGTAATGTGTTCCAGTCCACTCGTAGAAGTCGCCACGATAATAGACCAGCGGTTTCTTTCGACATTTAACGAACTCGCTCGCGTTTGCCATAGGTGCGCTGCGTTTCAGCGTCAGCTTTGGCCACGTTTGGCATGGCTTGATTTTGTAGTCGTTCTCACTATATACCTGTATAGTCATTTCTGCTCTACTCCAATTTTGTGAAAGGGCTGGCCGATCCAGGGCCGGCCCTCTCTGTTTTAGGTCAGGGTTAGCGAGCGCTATTGGTTTCACGTTCCATGCGCTCGCGCCATTCTGCGGCGGCTTCGGCCGAAATCAGGGTCCGGCGGCCCACCTTCGCCAAACGTGGCCCACGGCCCGCTTTGATGAGCCTATAGAACAGACTGCGGCTTAAACTGTGCTCCGCCAGGAAGGCAGGCACGGACAACATACTGGGCATTATGAAAGCTCCCTTCAGATTAATGGCCCTCACGGGCTCTCTGTATTTCTGATTGTGCCGAAGCGGCCCCGGCAATTTCCAGCCGAACCCTCCCCCGCCCGCGGTTCATGGCCCGCGGAACGGGGGGCTCTTCGGGATGCGCTAATGAACTGCGCCGATAGCCGTACTGCGCAGCGGGGTCAGATTGTAAAGGGATTTACTGGCTAGTATTCGGGCTGGGACGGAGTTCGGTCCCTTGTCCATTCAAGCCGCCTCTCGGCCTGAAGCCCCGGCACCCGGATCGCTTGTCGATCGCCGCGGCCCGGTGGTGCGGGCTTGCGCCCAATTGAGTAAGTCCGTCTCGCTATATAGTGGACGGCGGCCGAAGCTCTTGAAAATGGGGCCGCCTCCGATGCACGCTAGCTTTGCCAGGGTCGCGGGCGCGGTTTTGTAACCCTGGTCTGTTAAGAACTTAGCAGCTTCTTTCCGGTCAAGACGCCGCTCACAAACCATCCGTACCTCTCTGTCAGGGGATTGCAACCATCCGAGAGCGATTTCTCGAAATGGGCAGAAATACTATATTTTTATCTGCGGTTTGGCAAGGCAAATGATGGTTAATTTCGCAAAATGCGTATCCGCCTTAACAAATTTTTAAGATTTTATCCGAAGATGGAATTTCCACTGTTATTCTTTTAACGTTATCCCGGTGCTTATATGGCCCATCGCTGCTGGCGGGAAGCGTGCCTCAAAGGCTCCCTGCTCCGCATGGTCAGCCCTCGATTGCGCTTGCTCGCGGGCGTCATCCTCGTTGGGCATGGCGCCGCGTCAGGCGCCATTTGGACGGAGCGGAACAACGTTATCCTTTGATGCGGCGTTTCCCTTCATCGCCGCGGCTATGCGAGCTGCCGTGCGGTCCGCTACCGCTCGGACAGGATCATCCGCCAAATGCGCGTAAACCTCGGTGGTGCGTGCCTGTTTGTGCCCGAGCACCTTGCCGACCATGAACAGCGTGTTCCCATCCGCGACCGCGAAGGAGGCGAACGAATGGCGCAGGTCATGCAGCCGAACGTCCGGCAAGTTCGCCCGGACCCGCACCCGCTCCCATGCCTTTTGCAAGCCGACATGGTGCCCGTCGCCCTTAGCGGCAGGCAGGACGAAATCCGATTTTGGATCTCGGGGAAGTTCGTTCAACATTTCCAGCGCTGCCGCGGCAAGCGGGACAACCTTTGCACCGGTCTTGCTGTCGGGCAGCCGCAGGCAGCCGCGCTCGAAATCAATCCATCCCCATCGTAGGGTCAGGATCTCCGATTTGCGGCAGCCGGTAAGCAACAGCAGCCGCACCGCAGCCGCCGCCGTCGCGCTGATCGACTTTTCCGCCTCCATCGCGGCCAGGGTATCGCCGAGCCTCGCCATCTCCGCTTCGGACAGGAACCGTTCTTTCCTCTCACCCTTCAACAGCCGCACGCCCTTCGCCGGGTTCGCCGGGAGCAGTTTCCGCCGGACCGCAAATTCCAGCATCGCGCCGAGAACAGCGAGCGAGCGCGCCGCGGTGCCTCTGCCGCCTTCGACGATGGCCCGCCCGCGCTTCTTCGTCTTGATATCGGCCTTGCTCTTGCCGGCGGCTACCTCGGCTTGAAACCGGGCGATATCGGCTTGGGTAAGCGTCTTGATCAGCTTATTGCCGATCAGCGGCTTAACGTGCCGTTCGATATTGGAGCGATCGGCGCCCCAGCTCGACGCCTTCTTGTTCGGCTTCTCCGCCGGCCCCTCGTTGAGATAGAGCGCGGCGAGATCCGCTATCGCAAGCGCCTTTTTCGCTTCAGTCCGCTCTACGGCCGGATCGCCACCATCGGCCACGGCGCCGAGAAGCTTGGCAGCCTTCTTCCGCGCCTCGTCAGGTGTCAGCTTTCCGTGCAGTCCGAGTGAGATGCGGCGCGTCCGACCATGCCGGCCCCCGAGCTTGTACTGAACGACATAAGAGCGCTTGCCGGACGGGAAGACCCGCAACCCGAAGCCCGGCAGGTCGTCATCCCAGAGGAAGAACTCCCGCTCTTCCGGCCGCGCCGTATCCACCGTGCGCTTCGTCAGCTTCGCCATGGTTGCATGTCTCCCGAGCGTCTCGCCTGCGTTCTTCCGTGGAAGCCCCACGGAAGCCCCGAAGCGGAAATGCGAGCAATTTCCAGCTTACCTCAACAATTGAAATCACGCAAGAAACACCGCATTTCTGCGCCTTTGGCAAGCGCTGGAAACTCGCGGAAGACAATAGAGAACCCTGGTCCTTGACAATGGCATTGTAGAGGTCACCGGTTCGATCCCGGTTGGCTCCACCAATGAAAAGAAGGGCTTAGCCGGAGACGGCTGAGCCCTTCATCATTTTGGGGCAGCAGAGGGGAAGCACGAACGCGAAAATCAGGGCGGATTTGATCCCAGCGATTGACTGTCGACAGGCAAAATTCTCTCCTAACTTCTCCGCCCCAACAGGCCATGCGTCGACACGCCTTTCCCCTTGGGCACTCCTCCCGTTCGGGCGCCCGGTGGCAGCGCCGGCACGCTGGCCTCGGCACAGGTGATCGTGCCGTTGCCGAGCGGCAGCCGCGGCCTTTCGTTTTGCGTCTGGCAGGAATGCTGGAGCATTGTCATGCGCATCGGGTAGTCCGAGGCGTCCCAGGTCGGCGCATAGGACGGTTCTGGATGGCGGGCGGCGATGCGTTTAGCGGCTGCTACCTGCTACACGCCGGTCAACGGGATGAAAAGTGCGATGTCGTCTAGCCACAGCAGCCCGCTGCGCGCGCTTCGTCAGCTCGATACGGCCGCCGCGACCACTGGTCAAAGCGAGCCAGGGTGAACCCGCGAGAGCATCCGATCCCAACCAGGTCGCAGCTCCTGCTGTACCTGGCGAACTGGCGACGAGTTTGGCCCGAAGGCTATTCGCGGCGGCGATGTCAACATATGTGCTGGCGAGCAGGATCACGGTGCCCATCGCGATCAGAATTTTAATGTGTTTCATCCTATCCTCGGAGACGTTCTGCGCTTTCGCGCGTCCTCCAAAATCAATCTTCAGTTCGGACATTTTTTACAAGAATATTTGTAGTTAACCGGACACTGTGAGCCGCCGTGCGTCGCGGCGATCAGCGCGGCGATGTCGGCCGACCGCGAGGACGAGATCGAGAACGGCGGCGTTCAGCACCGGACGGCTTCGGTATAGCGTCAGCACAGTTGATTGATTGTCGTCAGCGAGGTTGGCGCCGGCATGTTAGGCAGCCCCGTGCCATTTCTATACGGTGGCAGGCTTTCCCGCGTGCTTGGTGCAGCAGATTGGTCAGGCTTGATTTACTGAGCCGCCATTGCGACGGGCAGTTTGCGCCGCTTCGTGCGAATGCAGGCGCCTATGCCGTTCAGTCTACCCATTCTACGCTTTTACCATGATTATTCTTGCGGCTGACTGACGATCTACACACACTCCGCTTCAATTCGCGTTTAACGCGAGAAGACAGCAAGAGGAATAGGCAGTGTCCACAGCGAACGCGGTGAAGCAAATTCTGAGAGTTGTAGGGCTGGTAGCATTATTGGCCGGCTGTGCGACCGCAGCGCAGCGCGAGTTCCAAACAATGACCCACAATAACCGAAGTGCGGTAGAAAACCTTAAGATTTGCGTATCGCAAGTCTACAATTCGCCTGGCTTCACCCTTCTGCGTCGCCACATATCACCTAATGGTGATCCGACGTTAGAACAGCTAAACGATCCGAGCCTTGCCACGTCTGCTGAAGTAAAGGTGATCCTAGCAGAACATCCGAATATGCAAGCATGCAGGCAGCAATTCGTGTCGGCCGTCTCGCGGGCGACTCCCACCACCGCCGCGATTTGGGCTGACGCATTCATACGCAGTGACGATAGCCTTCTCGATCTGATCAACAGGAAACAGAGCTGGGGCGAACATGCGCGCCGCATCAGAGATTTAATGGCCGAGACCCGGACTCACCTACTGGCGGAAGGAAACCGCATCGTAGCTGACCTGAAACAGGAGAACGAGGCGGAGCTTGCGCGCCGGCAAGCTGCACTCGACACAATTGCCCGCTGGGCGCAGACACAGCAGATGATCAACACAATGAACCGCCCGGTCATTACCAGTTGCAACCAGTTCAGCGGCATGGTGAATTGCTTCAGCCGCTGAAGCGGCCCGCTTGGCGGCATCGAGATCGGCCGCCCAGGGGCCGAAGTTCGGCCGGGCTGCTGCGCGACTTTCGGCGGCCGTCCCGGCTGCATGCGGGCGAGACGCCCGCGGTCCGATGCGGTAGATGTGCGCAGGCTGCGCGATGTTTATGATCCGCTGCTCGCCCACATCCTCAAACGCGATATCAAGTCTGTCGCGCACCTGATCGTGCACAATGCCGCTGAAGCAGATCCCGCCAGATTCGGCCAGGGCTTCGAGACGAGCTGCGATCTTTACACCATTACCGAAGATGTCGTGCTCCTCGGCGATGACGTCGCCAAGATTGATCCCGATCCGAAACGCGATGAGCCGCGCATCCAGAACATCCCGCTCGCGCTCGCGCATTTCGCTCTGGATTGCTATAGCACAGCGCACGGCGTCCACGGCGCTCGCAAACTCCGACAGGAAGCCGTCCTCCGTATTCTTGGCCGTGCGGCCCCGATGCTCCTTGACCCTCGCTCGACGAACTGCCTGAGATGGGCTTTGAGGCGCTCGTGCGTCCCCTCCTCATCCGCTCCCATCAGGCGGCTATAGCCCGCGACATCGGCCACGAGGATTGCCGCAAGCCTGCGCACGACCCGCTCTTCCGCCAAGGACCCCTCCTCCGGAGCAGACCGGAGGACGTTAATACGGGCCGGAAGACCCGTCACGCGCGCCTCGCCCAGGAGGCCGACGCCAGACCTCTCGGGCGGCCGATGATCCTGCTCGACATCGATATGATCTCTGGATTCCTGCGGTATTCCGTCGGCTCACACATACTGCCCTCTCCGCCCCCGAGGGCGGAGGGGGCGCAGCGGATCGCACATGACGGTGCGTGTACCAGTCTACGAAATTTTGGGTAGTGCCTCAGTTTCGCTTGGAAAGCTGTCCTATGTCCTTCGAGGCCTCGCTTCGCGAGGCGCCTCAGGATGAGGACTTTTCTTAATGCCACCAAGAGCTGAGGAGCGCCCTTTAGGGCGCGTCTCGAAGCACGCACGACGCCCATGCAACGTCAAACTGAGACACTACGAAATTTTGCTTATACCAACCTGAATGGTTGTTGACCGATAAGGCGGGTGACCTCAGAAAGGGTTGCGGAACAGACCGAGCGTGTGGTGAGGATGACGATGTTGGCACTCGCGATCCGTGACGACCTCAGCCCCGAAGAACTGCGCCGG
>DATFCQ010000427.1:0-4006 GCA_035252905.1 Allostellaceae bacterium
GTGACCCCGGCGCGCGCGCTGCGCCGCACGCTCGGCGCCGTTGCCTCGACCGGGCGGCGACGCCCCCGCGGCGGCTGGTTTCGCGGCACCGCCCTCGTCTCGGGTCTCGCCTTTCTCTATGCGCCGATCGCGCTGCTGGTAATCTATTCCTTTAACGTTTCACGCCTCGTCACTGTCTGGGCTGGATTTTCGACCCGCTGGTACGGTGCGCTTGCCAAGGACTCGACCTTCCGCGCCGCCGCCTTGACCAGTCTCGAAGTGGCGGTGATGGCAGCGAGCCTCGCGCTCGTGCTCGGCACCTTGGCCGGTTTTGCGCTGGCGCGCTTCACCCGCTTTCGCGGCCGCCTGCTGTTCGGCTTCATGATATTGGCGCCGCTGGTCGTGCCGGAAGTCGTGCTCGGGTTGTCCTTGCTGCTGCTGTTCGTCGCCTGCGCCGCCGCCTTTGGCGGTCCCCCGCGCGGCCTCGCGACAATCACGATCGCCCATGCCACCTTCGGCGCCGCCTTTGTCGCGATCCTGGTGCGCGCCCAGCTCGCCTCGTTCGATCGCAGCCTCGAAGAGGCCGCGCTCGATCTCGGCGCGCGGCCCCTGACCGTATTGGCGCGGATCACCCTGCCCGGGATCCGGCCGGCTCTGGTCTCGGGCTGGCTCCTGGCGTTCACGTTGTCGCTCGACGACCTCGTCGTCGCCAGCTTTGTCACCGGCCCGTCAGCGACGACTTTGCCGATGGCGGTGTTTTCGAGCGTCCGTCTCGGTTTGAACCCCGAGGTCAACGCGCTGGCAACCGTGTTCCTGGCTGCGGTCAGCGTCCTGGTCGGGCTGGCCGCCTGGCAGATCGCGCGGCAGGAACGCCGCCGCCTCGGCGCCCCGCTGCCGCGGTCATGACCGTCGCGCCCCGGCGCTCTCGCGCCTTGCGCGCGTCGTCCCGGCTGACGACATGCAGCATGCTTTGAGTGAGAAAGGTGGCGGAATGCCCCCGGCTTTCGCCGGGGTTTTCCGCCCTACGAGAGCGGTGTAGGGCGGAAAAGCGGAGCGCATTCCGTCGACTTCGCGGCGCGGCGACTCGAACAGGCTCCCAGTGCAGGATATGGCTACGCCCCACAGACTCCTGGCGGATATCGTGGCGGATTTTGCCGCCTTGCGCGCAGCCTATGGCAGGGCCGGCCTGCTCGGCGAGGCGGTTCCCGGCTCGCCGGCCTGGAAGCTCCTCGGCGGGGGCGAAGACATCGGCCGGTTTCGCCGCGAGTTCCTGTTGCTCGACGCCCTCCTTCGCCATCGCGTCGCGCTGCTGATGTTGGATGGCGGCCGGTTGCGCCATGTCGCTGTTTTTGGCGGCAACAATGTCGGCAAGAGCACCGCGGTCAACATCCTGGCGAGGAGCGCCGTCGCCGATGTCAGTCCCGAGGGCGGCCACACCCGGCACCCGCAGGTCTTTGCCTCCGATCCGGCCCCCCTGTTCGGCCGCAATCCCTATCCCTTCCAGGGCTTTGAAGCCGTCGCGGCGAGCCCGGGCCCGGATCCCTGCCGCGACTGCTATATCCTCTCCCGGCTCGGCGACGACGCCATGCTGCCCGGGATCGCCCTGTGGGATACGCCGGATTGCGATGCGGTCGGCTCGGCGCGCTATGTCGGCGCCGTCGTCGAGACCGTCGCCGCCGCCGATGTCCTCCTCTATGTCACCAGCGTCGAGAAATACGCGGTGGAGCAGCTCGTCGAGTGGGTGTTTCAGTTGCACGACGCCGGTATCCCGATCGTCGAATGCCTGAACAAGACGGCCAGAAAGGACCGCGCCGCCGTCATTCGCAGGCAGAACGACGTGATATTCCCGACCATGGCGCGGCAGCTCGGTTTGCCTGCTCCCGAACCGCCGGTTGTTGCACTCCGAACCATGACCGAGGGCGAGGAGAGCGATTTGTGGGGGCCGGAACACCCCGAAGCGGGACAGCTCCGCGAGGAGGTCTTGTCGGTCTTGCGGAAGACGTCCCGTGCCGCCGCCGGGCGCCAGGCATTGGCCTATGTGCTGCGGCGTCTCGACCACGGGCTCGCGCCCGCGCAGATGGAAATCGAGGCGCGGCGGCGCTGGGCAGCCGCGGTCGAGGCGGCGGTGGAAGGATTCGTCGCCAGCTACGAGCGGGGCTATCTGACCTCCGCGACCGTGATCGAGCCGATCAGCCGATTGAACGTACAGATTCTCGAACTGCTCGACCCCGACATCCCCGGCTTGAAACAGACAATGGCGACGATCCGCTGGGTTACGCGCTGGCCCGCCAAGCTGATCCTGGCGATCGGGCGCGGCGTCTTCAGCCTGCTGCTCGGCGGCGCCAACGGCGATGCGCCGGTGCCGCCGGAATTGAAGGTGTATTCAGAGGCGCATGTTCAATTGCTGAATACGCTCGGACGCCGGATCGATGCGGAGCGGGAGGCAAGGCGGCACCATCCGTTCTGGGATGCCTTGGCCGAAGAGTGGCAGGACCGGCTGCAGGATCTGAGCAAAAACTTTGCCCTTCGCATCGAGGCGCACATACGGCGCACCGAGGAGGAGATCACGGCGGCCGCCCGCGACATTTTCAATACGCTCAGGGAGCGTCCCGCCACTCTGAATGCATTGCGCGGCATACGGGTCGCGGCCAGTGTCGGCGGCGCCCTGGCCGGCTTCTTCCTTCCGGTCAAGGGAAGCTTTGTGTTTGATCTGCTCGAGGAGGCCGTCATTGCCCCGACCCTGTTGAGCGCGGCGGAGGCGGCGACCAGCACATTGGCGCAGAACTACGTCACCGGCCGCAGGGACGCGGTCGTCGCGAAGCTGAAAAAAGACGCAGTCGTCATCGCCGAGACGCTCTACAAAGAGCCGCTGCTCGCGATCGCGGAAGGGGCTATGGCGCGCGTCGGAGCGCTCGGTATCGACGAGGACATTCTCCGACGCCTGCCGGAAAATCTCCGGCGATTGCAGGCCGAGTTTGCGAGAGGGCAGGGGTGAACGGCCCTCCGGCAGACCCCGCATTGCTGCTGGAACAGGCGGCGCGATGGGTCGACGCCTTGCGCGAGCGTGGGCTCGTGGCCGAGACGGCTGCGGCGCGGGTCGAGGAGATGTTGCTCCAGTCGCGCGGCGAGCGCCTGGACACGCCCGACGACCCCCTGTTGGTCGCCATGCTGTGCGGACCGACCGCCGTCGGCAAGTCGAGCCTGATCAACGCCCTCGCCGGAGCGGAGATCTCCCGCCCCGGGCTCGGCGCCAATACCTCTGCTGCAGTCCTCTACGTGCACGAGCGCGACGATCCGGCGCGGCTCTTTGAATACAGCGAGGCTCTCGGCCGGATCGGCTGCGATCCCGCCAGCCTCGTCCGTCACAATCGGGACGCGCTGTTGCACAAGATCCTGGTCGACACCCCCGATATCGACAGCGTCGTGCAGCGCCACCGCGAGATGACCGGGATCTTGGTCCACTGCGCCGACCTCGTGCTGTTTGTCACCTCGCCCGAGAAATACAAGGACATGCATTCGGCCCGCTGGGTGGCGGAGCACCGCCGACAGCGCGCCATTGCCTTCGTCTTGAACAAGTGGGACCGCGCCTCGTTCGGACTGCATTACGACAACCGGCATGTCGTCGAGCAGGATTTTCGCTCGCTGCTCTTCGCCGAGGGCTTTCCCGATCCGCTCGTATTCACGGTGTCGGCGCTTGCCGCGGGGGATAAGGACGGCGGATTGCCGGCGCTGCGGCGGTGGCTTGCGGAGGGCCTCGGCCGATCCGCCGCCGCCGCGATCCAGGAGCGGCGGCGGCGCGCGGCGTGGGGACGGCTTGGGGCCGCGATCCTTCCCGCCATTCCGCCTCCGCTATCGGACCACCCTGTAGCGAGGGAGGCGGAAGATCGCCTCGCGGAGACCCGCGCTCAGGCGCACCGGATAGCCCGGTCCGAAGCCTTGGCGCTTGCTCCCGGCGGCCTCGACCGCAGCGTCAGGCCGACGCCGCCAGGCCTGCTCGGAAGCTGGATCAGAGTGACAGGTGCCGTCG
>DATFCQ010000428.1:0-39374 GCA_035252905.1 Allostellaceae bacterium
GCGGCTGCCGCTTTGTACATTGGCGCGGCCGCGTCCTCGTTTTGCGCGAACTCGCCCACGCCGCCCCGCCGGTCCGCCTCGCCCCGGGAACCGGCCGGCTTTGGGACCGGCGCTTCGCCGTCGCCCTGCCGCCGGCCGCCGGGGAGCCGGTAACGATCGGATATCTCGGCGCCGCCGGGGCGCGCGAACTCGATCGCCGGATCGGTCGGCCGCGCCATACGCCGCTGCCCCGTCTTATTTACCCGGTTCTGCCGGCGGTACGGGACGATCGCGGCCTCCTCTGCGTTCCTCATCTCGGATACCGCCGCGAAGGAGCGCCCTTTCCCGTACTGTTGTTCAGACCGGTCAATCCTTTGACCACTGCGGGCTTTACAATTGTTTAGGGGTAGGAGCATCCTTATCTCTGTGTGGGCAGAGGGGCTTGCGACAGGGCCCGTCCGCTGCAAGGAGACCGGCACGCTGCCCAGCTCGGCATGAAAGGCCCGTAACGTGAATAATTTCGGCAAGAATCTGGCCCTGTGGATCGTGATCGGGCTGCTTCTCGTCGCGCTTTTCAATCTATTCCAGACCTCCTCCAGTCATGGGCCGCAATCGACCCTCGCTTTTTCTGATTTTCTCAATGACGTGAAGCGCGGTCAGGTGGCTGACGTCACGATCCGCGGCCATAACATCAGCGGCCATTTTACCGACAGCCGGGCGTTTTCGACCTATGCCCCGAGCGATCCCAACCTCGTCGGCCTGTTGACCGATAAGGGAGTGCGGATTACCGCGGCGCCGGTCGACGACAATGTGCCCTCGCTATTCGGCATCCTGATTTCGTGGTTCCCGATGCTGTTGTTGATCGGCGTGTGGATCTTCTTCATGCGCCAGATGCAGGGCGGCGGCGGCCGGGCCATGGGTTTCGGGAAGAGCCGGGCGCGGCTTCTGACCGAGAAGGTCGGACGCATCACCTTTGACGACGTCGCCGGCATCGACGAGGCCAAGCAGGAACTCGAGGAAATTGTCGAGTATTTGAAGGATCCGCAGAAATTCCAGCGCCTTGGCGGTAAAATCCCGAAGGGTGTGCTGCTCGTCGGTCCCCCGGGCACCGGCAAGACGCTGCTGGCGCGGGCGATTGCCGGCGAGGCGAACGTGCCGTTTTTCACGATCTCCGGCTCGGATTTTGTCGAGATGTTTGTCGGCGTCGGGGCGAGCCGGGTGCGCGACATGTTCGAGCAGGGCAAGAAGAACGCGCCCTGCATCATCTTCATCGACGAGATCGATGCGGTCGGCCGCCATCGCGGCGCGGGTCTCGGAGGCGGCAACGACGAGCGCGAGCAGACGCTGAACCAGTTGCTCGTCGAGATGGACGGCTTCGAGGCCAATGAGGGCGTGATCCTGATCGCTGCGACCAACCGTCCGGACGTGCTCGACCCGGCCCTGTTGCGGCCCGGCCGCTTCGACCGCCAGGTCGTCGTGCCCAATCCCGACGTCGTCGGCCGCGAGAAGATCCTCAAGGTGCATATGCGCAAAGTGCCCTTGGCCTCGGACGTCGACGCCAAGATCATCGCCCGCGGCACCCCCGGTTTCTCCGGCGCCGATCTCGCCAATCTGGTCAACGAGGCGGCGCTGATGGCGGCGCGCAAGGGCAAGCGCTCGGTCGGCATGAACGAATTCGAGCAGGCCAAGGACAAGGTCATGATGGGCGCCGAGCGGCGCTCGATGGTGATGACCGAGGACGAGAAGAAGCTGACCGCCTATCACGAGGGCGGACACGCGTTGTGCATGCTTTATGCCGAAGGCCACGAGCCCTTGCACAAGGTGACGATCATCCCGCGCGGTCGGGCTCTCGGGGTCACGATGTTCCTGCCCGAGCGCGACAAGTACAGCCAGTCGAAGCTCGAATTGAAGGCGATGATCGCCAGCCTGTTCGGCGGGCGCATCGCCGAGGAATTGATCTTCGGCTCCGACAAGGTGACGACCGGCGCCGCCGACGACATCCGCCGGGCGACCAATCTGGCGCGGCGCATGGTGACCGAGTTCGGTTTCAGCGAAAAGCTCGGGCCGCTGCGCTACAGCGAGAACGAGGAAGAGGTCTTCCTCGGCCATTCGGTGACCCAGCGCAAGAACGTCTCCGACCACACTGCCCGCGTCATCGACGAGGAGATCCGGCGCGTCGTCGAGGAAGGCGAGAAGACCGCGCACGACATCCTGACCTCGCATCTCGACGAATTGCACGCCCTTGCAAAAGGTCTCCTGGAATACGAGACGCTGTCAATCGACGAGATCCGCCGCATTATTAAGGGCGAGCGGATCGTGCGCGAGAACGTCCCGCCTCCGCCCGCGCCCGGAGAGGCGCGTCCGGGGCGGCGCAGCTCGGTGCCGCCTTCGGGACGGCCGAGCGGCCTCGAACCCGAGCCGCAGCCCGGCGGCTGAGATCACGCGTCGCCCCTCACTCGCCTCGCGCCGCTCGGTACCCTCTCCCGCACTGCGGGAGAGGGGGGGAACCAGCCCGAAGGGCTGGTGGGTGAGGGCTTGTCAGCGAAAGCCTCTATCTCCGCCGCCGCCGAGGCATCGCTAAAATTGCCAAAATCGGGCTGTACCCTGCGCTCCGGGATGGCGTTCGGGGAGTGCTCGGCATGCGTATAAAGACAGGAGCGCCTGCAGATCTCCTGCAAAAACAGGGGGAACAGGTCGGATGCGGGCAGGCCGGCCGCGCCTCGCGCGGAAAGCATAAAGTCCTTTGACTTTGAGCGGCATTTGCCGCGAATTACCGTAATAACAGCGCTTTTTCAAAGCTTGGGTTTAAACGGCATGAAGCGGCAGCTTTTCGGCACGGACGGAATCCGCGGCACCGCCAACAGTGAGCCGATGACGCCCGAGACGGCGTTGAAGGTCGCAATGGCGGTCGGCGAATGCTTCCATAACGGCCACCACAAGCATCTCGTCGTGATCGGCAAAGACACGCGGCTGTCGGGCTACATGCTCGAACCGGCTCTGACCGCGGGTTTTGTGACGATGGGCATGGACGTCGTCCTGGTCGGACCATTGCCGACCCCGGCGATTGCGATGCTGACGCGCAGCCTGCGCGCCGATCTCGGGGTCGTGCTGTCGGCCTCGCACAACCCCTACGCCGATAACGGCATCAAACTGTTCGGGCGCGACGGCCGCAAATTGTCGGACGAGCTCGAAGCGAAGATCGAGGCCTGCCTGCACAAGGGACCGGTGCGGCGCGCCGCGCCCTCCGAACTGGGCCGGGTCAAGCGGCTCGACGACGCCGGCGGGCGTTATATCGAATTCGTCAAGCAGAGCTTCCCGCGCGGGCTGCGCCTCGACGGACTGCGCGTTGTCGTCGATTGCGCCCATGGCGCCGCCTACAAGGTGGCCCCGACCGTATTCTGGGAATTGGGAGCCGAGGTGTTCTCGCTCGGGGTCTCGCCGGACGGCCTCAACATCAACCGCGAATGCGGCGCCCTCGCCCCCGAGCAGATGCGCCGCGAGGTTCTGGCGCGACGCGCCGATCTCGGCATCGCGCTCGACGGCGACGCCGACCGGCTGGTCGTCGCCGACGAGCGCGGCACGATCCTCGATGGCGATCAGATGATCGCATTGATCTCCGCCACATTGGCGAAGAGCGGCCGGCTGTCCGGCGGCGCCGTGGTCACGACGGTGATGTCGAACCTGGGGCTTGAACGCTTTCTCGCCGGGCAGGGCATCGGATTGCACCGCACCACGGTCGGCGATCGCTATGTGTTCGAAAAAATGCAGAGCCTCGGCTGCAATCTCGGCGGCGAGCCGTCCGGCCATATCATCCTGTCCGATTATGCGACGACCGGCGATGGATTGATCGCTGCCCTGCAGGTGCTCGCCTCGATTGTCGAGACCGGAAAGCGGGCGAGCGAAGTATGCCGGCTGTTTACACCGGTGCCGCAGCTCTTGCGCAATGTCCGCTACGGTGACGGCCAGCCGCTCGAAACCGCGGCGGTGCAGCACGCGATCGCCGCCGCCGAGGCGCGGCTCGCTGGCGCCGGCCGGCTGGTGATCCGCAAATCGGGTACCGAGCCGGTCATCCGGGTTATGGCCGAGGGCGAGGATGAAGATATGGTCGCCGCGGTCGTGCAGGAAATCTGCGCCGCAATCCTTGCCGTCGCGACCGGCACCGACACCGGCCGGCTCGCCCCGCTCGCGAAGGACGAGGCGCCTTTGCGAGCGGCGTCCCCGGGCGAAACGTCCCGGGCGGCGGCCGAATGATGCGCGGCCGGGTCTTGATCATCGCCGGCTCGGATTCCGGCGGCGGCGCCGGAATCCAGGCCGACATCAAGACGGTGACGATGCAGGACGCCTATGCGGCAACCGCGATCACCGCCCTGACCGCGCAGAACACCGAGGGCGTCTTCGACGTGTTGCCGATCGCGCCGGAATTTGTGCGCCAGCAGATCGAGGTTGTGCTCGCTGATATCGGCGCCGACGCAATCAAGACCGGCATGCTGCACGATGAGGCGGTCATCGCAGCGATCGCGGCGGCTTTGGAGCAATGCGCCCCCGATATCCCGCTCGTCGTCGATCCGGTCATGGTGGCGAAGGGCGGCGCGCGCCTGATCGAGGAGGACGCGATCGACGCATTGAAGGGCCGGTTGATCGCGCGCGCCGCGGTGGTCACCCCGAACCTCGTCGAAGCCGAGATCCTGATCGGGCGAAGGGTCTCCTCGGCTGTGGCGATGCGCGAGGCGGCGCGCGATCTCCTAGTGCTCGGCTGCCGGGCGGTCTTGCTGAAAGGCGGGCATCTGCCGGGCATGACCGTCATCGACGTGCTCGCTACGGCGACCGGCGTGCGCGTTTGGGAGAGCCCGCGCATCGACAGCCGCCATACTCACGGTACCGGCTGCACGCTCGCCTCGGCGCTGGCCGCGGGCCTCGCCCAGGGTCTTGATATCGAGCGCGCCACCGAACGCGCGCGCGACTACGTACAGCGCGCGATCGCCTCGGCCCCCGGTTTCGGCCGCGGTCACGGCCCCCTCGACCACGCCCACCCGCTGCGCCAAGGCTGAGGAAGACGGCAATGCGGCTCGAGTTCGTGACCGTCGATGTCTTCACCGACCGCCGGTTTGGCGGCAATCCGCTGGCGGTCGTGTTGAACGGCGACGGCCTCGCGACGGCGGAAATGCAGGCGATCGCCGGCGAGTTCAACCTGTCGGAAACGACGTTCGTTCTGCCGCCGAAGGACCCGGAGCATGCGGCCGAGGTGAGGATCTTTACGCCCAAGGCCGAATTGCCCTTTGCCGGCCATCCGAATGTCGGCACCGCCTTTGCCCTGGCACGGCGCGGAACGGTTTACGGCCGCGCCTTAGGCGATCCGCTGCTGTTCGAGGAAAAAGCCGGGCTGGTGCCGCTCGAATTACTGAAGGAGGGCGGCAGGGTCGCCGGCGCCCGGCTGACCGCACCGCAACTGCTGTCACGCGGCGGCGAGGTCGCGGCCGATATTGTTGCGGAGGCCTGTTCGATCGCTGTCGACGACATCGAGACGCAGCATCATGCGCCTTCTGTCGCTGGATGCGGCACGGTCTTTGTCTTTGCCGAATTGAAGGCACGGAGGGCGTTGACGGCGGTCCGGCCGCGACCCGAAATCTTCTCCCGCCACTTTCCAGTCGAGGGCGCCACCGGCATCCATCTTTATGTCCGCGACGACGCCGAAGGGATCGACGTCCGGGCACGGATGTTCGCGCCACTGCACGGCGTCGCCGAGGACCCGGCGACCGGCAGCGCCAATGTCGCGCTCGCCGGACTATTGGCGGACCTGCGGCCGGAACCCGATCTGTCGTTGCGATTGCACATCGTTCAGGGGGTCGAGATGGGTCGTCCGAGCCTCATGGACGCTTCCGCCGAAAAGCGCGGCGGCAGGGTCATCGAAACGCGGATCGGCGGACATTGCGTCGCCATGATGGCGGGCACGATCGAAATCTGAGGAGTCTCGCGCTCCGCCCGTCGCCTCGGTGCGCGCGGATCGGCTAAAGTGCCGCCGCAGAGCGGAGGAATGCATGGCAAAGACATATCGGGTCGCGGTCATCGCGGGAGACGGCATCGGGCACGAGGTCATGCCGGAGGGGGTCGCAGCGATGGAACGGGCGGCGCACGCCTACGGCTTTGCGGTCGCGTGGCACGAGTTCGACTGGAGCTGCGAGCGCTATGCCAAGACCGGGCGAATGATGCCCGAGGACGGACTCGACCGGCTCTCCGGCTATGATGCAGTCTATCTTGCCGCGGTCGGCTATCCCGGCGTGCCGGACCATGTTTCGCTATGGGGGTTGCTGATCCCGCTGCGCCGCGGCTTTCATCAATACGTCAATCTGCGCCCGGTGCGGCTGCTCAAGGGCGTCGAATCCCCGCTCAAAGGCCGCGGACCCGGTGACATCGATTTCTATGTCGTGCGCGAAAACAACGAGGGCGAATATTCCGAGATCGGCGGCCGGCTCTATTCCGGCAGCGAATACGAGATGGCGATGCAGCAGGCGGTGTTTACGCGGCGCGGCTGTGACCGGGTCATGCGCTATGCCTTCGACCTCGCCCGCACCCGCAAAAAGCACGTAACCTCGGCGACCAAGTCGAACGGCATCATCCACACGATGCCGTTCTGGGACGAGCGCTTTGCCGCGGTGGCCCACGACTATCCCGACGTCAAGACCGATCAGTACCACATCGACATCCTGACCGCGCATTTTGTGCGCCACCCCGACTGGTTCGACGTCGTCGTCGGCTCCAATCTGTTCGGTGACATTCTATCCGATCTCGGCCCCGCCGTGGTCGGCTCGATCGGCATCGCGCCCTCCGGCAACATCAATCCCGAGCGCCAATACCCGTCGATGTTCGAGCCGGTGCACGGCTCGGCGCCCGACATCGCCGGGCGCGGCATCGCCAATCCGATCGGCCAGATCTGGTCGGGGGCGATGATGCTCGACCATTTTGGCGAGCACGAAGCCGCCGCCGCGGTCGAGCGCGCGATCGCCGAGGTGCTGGCCGACGGCGGCACCCGCACCCCCGATCTCGGCGGCAATGCCGGCACCAAGGATCTCGGCGCCGCGATCGCCGCGGCAATCCGGTGAGCTGTGGCGGCAGCCTCCGGCGGCGGAAACACTGCGCTATTCTGCTCTGCGTTATTGCGGCGGCAGGGATGCAAAGGCGGGGGTGCTTTAACGGTTGCCGAGAGGGACGAACCCTTCGATCTCGGACGGGAACCCCCGACGTGGTATAAAATAAAAAAAACGCGTGCGAATTCGGGGTCGGGATTATGGATGCAGATTATGTCGTGATCGGCGCCGGTTCGGCCGGCTGCGTCTTGGCCAACCGGCTTTCCGAGGATCCGGGAACCCGGGTGCTCTTGATCGAGGCCGGGCCGCCCGATCGCAACCCGCTTATTCACATCCCGGCCGGCTACATGAAACTGCTCGACCATCCGGTGCTGACCTGGGGCTACAAGACCGAGCCCGATCCCGGCGTCGCCGGCCGCGCGATCCTCTATCCGCGCGGGCGCGTATTGGGTGGCTCCAGCTCGATCAACGGCATGATCTATGTCCGCGGCCAGCCGGAGGATTTCGAGCACTGGGCGCAGCTCGGCAATCGCGGCTGGGGGTGGGATGACGTCTTGCCGTATTTCAAACAGGCCGAGAGCTGGGAAGACGGCGAAGACGAATTCCACGGCGCCGGTGGGCCGCTGTTGACCTCGCACACCGCTGACCAGCCGCTCCTCTGCCACAAGATCATCGCGGCCGGGAGAGAGATCGGCCTCGAATATCGCGCCGACGTAAACCATCTGCCGTTTGGCGCCGGCGACACGATTGGCTGGGTACAGCAGACCCGGCGCGGGCGGCGCCGACAGAGCGTCGCCCGCACCTATCTGCGCCCGGCGTTGCGTCGGCCCAATCTGCAGGTTGTGACCGGCGCATTGGTGCATCGGGTCGTGCTCGACGGCAGGCGGGCGGTCGGCGTCGAGTTCTCGCGCGGCGGCCGGACGGAGCGCGCCGATGCGCGGGCCGAGGTGATCCTGTCCGGCGGCGCGATCGGCTCGCCGCATCTCTTACAGCTGAGCGGCGTCGGCGATCCCGATCATCTCGGTCGGATCGGCGTGGCGCCGGCGCACGCGCTGCCCGGGGTCGGCAAGAACCTGCAGGACCATTTCCTCGCGCGCGTGACGTGCGAGGTCCGAGGCATCCCGACCCTGAACGAAAAATCGCGCGGCCTGCCGTTCGCCGGCGAGATCATGCGGTATCTGTTTCGCGGCACCGGCATGCTGACCTATGCCGCCTCGCTGGTCTGCGCCTCAGTCAAGGTATTGGAGGAATCGGCGACCCCCGACGTGCAGATCCTGTTCGCGAACGGCAGCTTTGCGCCGGGCCCGGTGCGCCGGCTCGACGACAAGCCGGGCATGACCGGCGGCATGTGGCAGATGCGCCCGCTGTCGACCGGCTACGTCGAGGCGAAATCGGCCGACCCGCACGAAGCGCCGGCGATCAATCCTCGCTATCTGTCGCACGAGACCGACCGGCGCGCCGCCATCGGCGGGCTGCGGGCGGTGCGCCGGCTGTTCGCCGCGCCGGCGCTCAAATCCTATGTCGTCGGCGAGATCCTGCCGGGGAAGGAGGCTGAAAGCGACGAGGCACTGTTGGACTATTTGCGCCGCACCGGCTCGACCGTATTCCACGCGACCTGCACCTGCAAGATGGGGCGCGACGCGATGGCAGTTGTCGATGACCAGCTCAGGGTGCACGGCATCGACGGGTTGCGCGTCATCGATGCTTCGGTGATGCCCTCGGTGACTTCGACGAATACCAACGCGCCGACAATCATGATCGCCGAAAAAGGCGCGGCGATGATCAAGAGCGCCGCCCGCCAGCGGCTCGCGGCATGAGAATGCCGTATTCGGCAGGACTGCGATCCCGAGACGGCGCAGCCTGCGATGACGCCGGCGCCAGCCCCAGAGGAACGGGTGCTTGTGCGCGTTCCAATACCCCGCGACGCACACGGCCGCCTGTTCGATCTCTGTCGAGGCCTTGAGTCGTTGCCTTCAGGGCCAGAGAGCATAGGACCTTCCTATGTAATTTCTAAATAAAATCTTCTATCCAATACTCAATATGTAAACTCTCACATTGATGTCGCGGTTCCTTTCTTCTAAGAAAGTGCATATAAAATCTGTAATCATGTTAGATAACCAGAGGAGAATGAATATTTTCTTCAGCGAAGCGTAACCCACTCAAGACACAGAGCAAGAGCAATGGGCAATCGCAGTAACCAATTTTTAACTTAGCATTAAGAACTGCGCATGGTATGTACAATCCATGCAAGGGGGCAGCGCTAAGCAGCAGCACCCAGCATCGCCAGGGACAGGAATGACGATCGAGATCGGGGTTGACGGGGCGCCGCCGGGGAGCCTCGTGTCGAGTGAAACCGGGCTCTCCTGCCTGTTTCGCCTCGGCGTGCAGAACGGGGTCTATGCCGAGGTAGGGGCGGTGCGGCGCCGCGCATTGATCGACGGCGGCACCATCGCCGTGTCGCGGCTCGCTGCACTGGCCGGCGAATTCGGCCTCGAGGCCGCGCCGGCGCAGCTCGACTGGACTGACCTGCGCACCCGGCCGTTCAGCCATCCGCCGCTGTTGATCCTTGACAACCGCAATGCCGTGATCCTGATGGGATTGCGCCGCGGCGCCGAAGAGGTGGCGATCTCGGACCCGCTGTATCGCGACGGCGAAGTCTTTTTTCTCGGCCGCGACGAACTCGAACGCGCCTGGAGCGGGGCGGCGCTGATCGTCACGCCGGCGCCCCCCGCCGCCGAGGAGGGTGGCTTCGGTTTTTCCTGGTTCACCCGAAAGCTCCTGGCCGAGCGGCGGCTGATGCGCGACATTGTCGCCGCTGCCCTGGCGATGAACCTGATTGCCTTGTCGGTGCCGATCTTCTTCCAATTGCTCGTCGACAAGGTGATTCCCAACCAAGCGCTCGCCACGCTTTATGCGATCACCGCTGGGGTCGGCGCCTTGATCCTGTTCGACGGCGGCTTCAATTACCTGCGCAATTATCTGCTGTCCTTCATCACCCGCCGCCTCGACCATGCCGTAGCCAGCGAGACCATTGCCCATCTGCTCAAATTGCCGATCGACTACTTTCATGCCAACCCGGCCGGGGTCATCGCCTACAAACTGCAGGAGGCGAACAATGTCCGCGAGTTTCTGGCGAGCCGGCTGTTCAACACCTTTCTCGATTTTCTCGGCATCGCCATCTTTCTGCCGGTCTTATTGATCTATTCGTGGCGGCTGACCGTCATCGTGCTGGCGGTGGCGGCGCTGGCCTTTGTCGTATTGGCGGTGATGGCCCGCCGCTTCCGTCGGGAGTTGCGCGAGGTCAACGAGATCGAGGGGCGGCGCAAGGCCTTTCTGTTCGAGATCCTGAACGGCATTACAACGATCAAGAGCCTCGCTTTGGAGCCGCGCTCGCTACTGCGCTGGCACCGTCAGACCGACGAGGCGGCGGAGAAGAGCCTGGCGCTCGACCACACCTCAGCCAAGGCACGTGCCTGGGTGTCGAGCCTGGAGCGGGCGATGAGCGTCGGCATCGGCGCCGCCGGGGTGTTGTTTGTGCTCAACGACCAGATGACCGTGGGGGCGCTGATCGCCTTCAACATGATGGGATTGCGCCTAGCCCAGCCGCTGATCCGCGCCTCGACCTTGTTGCAGGAGTACCAGCGCGCGGTGTTGTCGCTGAAATTGCTGGCGCAATTGATGCAGACCCAGCCCGAGCCGGCAGGCGGGCAGCTCGCGCCAAAGATCCGCGGCCATATCGAATTCGAGGACGTGACCTTTCATTATCCGGGTTCGCCCACCCCGGCCTTGAAGGAGGTCTCGGTCGCGATCGTGCCGGGTCAGGTGGTCGGCGTGGTCGGCCGCAGCGGCTCGGGCAAGACCACGATCACCCGGCTATTGCAGGGTCTCTACCGGCCGCAGGCCGGGCTCATCAAGATCGACGGGCAGGATTTGAAGGAACTCGACCTGGCGCATCTCAGGACCCAGATCGGCGTCGTCCTGCAGGAGAATTTTCTGTTTCGCGCCACGGTGCGAGAGAACATTGCGATGACCAAGCCGACCGCCGCGCTCGACGAGGTGGTGCGGGCGGCGCAGCTTTCCGGCGCGCACGAGTTCATCCAGCGCCTGCCGCACGGCTATGCGACAATGCTCGAAGAGGGGGCGGCGAACCTGTCGGGCGGGCAGCGCCAGCGCCTGGCGATCGCCCGCGCCCTGATCCACGACCCGCCGATCCTGATCTTTGACGAGGCAACCAGCGCGCTCGACCCGGAAAGCGAGGCGATCATCCAGAGCCATCTCGCCGGCATCGCGCGCGGGCGCACGATTGTCATCATCACCCACCGTCTGTCCTTTGTCGCCCGCGCCGAGGCGATCATTGTCGTCGACCAGGGCCGGGTCGTGCAGATGGGCCGCCACGAGCACCTGTTGCACAGCTGCCTGCCTTACAATCAGCTGTGGAGCCAGCAGGCGAGGGTCTACCAATGAGCCTGACCGAGACCCCGGCCCGTCCGCCGGCGCCTCCGGTGCCGCTTGCGGCGCCGCGCGCGCTCTTGGACTACGATTTCCAGACGGTCTTGCGGGCGCCGCCAAAACAGCGCCTGGTCCTATGGCTGATGCTGGCGCTCCTGGCCGCGGCGGGGCTGTGGCTGGCCCTCGCCCGCGTCGACATCATCATCAGCGCCAACGGGCGACTCGTCACCAGCGACAACGCCATTGTCGTCCAGCCGTTGGAGACCTCGGTGGTGCGCCAGGTCCGGGTCAGGATGGGCGATCGGGTCAAAAAGGGCCAGGTGCTGGCGGTGCTCGACCCGACCTTCACCCAGGCCGACGTCAGCGCGCTGTCAGCCAAGCTCGCGCATCTGCAGTCGGTCTGCGACCGGCTGTCGGCCGAATTCGCGGACCGCCCCTACGCTCCCGCCGATCCCGGCGCCGACGCACTGACCCAGCGTGACATCTGGCAGAAGCGGCAGCAGGAATACGCTGCCCGGCTCGCCGCGCTCGACCGCAAGGCCCGGCAATACGCGGCCGATCTCGCCGCCCACCAGACCGAGGCCCAGGGCCTCGCGCAGCAGATCAAATTGTCGAGCGATGCCCAGGGCATCTACCAGACCCTGGTGGCGCAGAATCTCGCCTCGAGATTGAAACTGATCGACACCAGCGAGCATCTGGTAGAGGCCAGGTCGCGCCTTGCAACCAATCTCGGCGAGCAGCGCCGGCTGCAGCAGCAGATCGCAGAGAACACGGCCGAGCGCGCCGCCTTTGTCGCCGAGTGGCAGCGCAAACTGGCCGAGGAGCTGGCCAAGACCCGGGCCGAGCGCGACGGGACCGCGGCCCAGCTCGAAAAGGCGCGGCTGCGACGCACGCTCGCGGTATTGCGCGCACCCGCCGACGCCACCGTGCTCTCGGTCGCCGACCGGCCGCAGGGGGCGGTGGTGCGCGAAGCCGAGCCCTTGTTCCGCCTGGTGCCGGCCGACGCGCCGCTCGTTGCCGAGATCGATGTCGAGACGCGCGACGTAGCCCGGCTCACACCGGGCGATCCGGTCACGGTCAAGTTCGAAGCCTTGCCGTGGGAACAGTTTGGGCTTGCACGCGGCGTATTGAAGACGCTGGCGCCCGACACCGAGCCCGACAGAAACCTAACCGAGACCGCCCAGGACGCGGGTTCGGCACAATTGAAACAGGCCGAGCGCGAGAGCCCGATCCACTACCGCGCCCGCGTCGCGCTCGTGCACACCGAGTTGCGCAATCTGCCGCCGGGCTTTGCCATGCGCCCGGGCATGCGCCTCGTCGCCGATATCAAGGTCGGCCGCCGCTCGTTATTGCAATACATCCTGAACCCGATCACCCGCATCGCCGACGAAAGCCTGCGCGAACCGTGACGATGCCCCGCCGCGCGGGATTGCCGGGTGCCCGATCGCGGCTCATCTATGAGGGGTCGAGAGAGAGACGAGAGGCTTCCCATGACCATCCGGCTCGACCATACGATCGTCCCGGCCCATGACAAAGATGCGTCCGCCCGGTTTTTCGCCCGTATCTTCGGCCGCACCTATGACGGGCCGGTGTCCCATTTCGCCCCGGTCAGGGTCAATGACACGCTGACCCTCGATTTTGACAACCGTGACGGTTTCGAGTCGCACCATTACGCCTTCAAGGTCGATGAGGCCGAATTCGACGCGATCTTCGCGCGGGTGCGCGAAGAGGGGCTTGTCTATGGTAGCGGCCCGCGCAGCCTTGACGACATGGCGATCAACCACCGCCGCGGCGGCCGCGGCTTCTATTTCCGCGACCCGAACGGGCACGTGCTCGAAGTGCTGACGGCGTAGCGGCGGAATGCGCTACGAGGCTGGGTAAGAATTCCAGAAAGAGGCGGAAACGGGTACGTCTCCTCCTATGTCGTCCCGGCGAAAGCCGGGACCCATTTCTCCGCTGTTCGGAATTCTCAAGTAAACGCACTGCCTGATTAGCCACCACCGGCTCGTGCAGAGGATGGACGGATCCCGGCTTTCGCCGGGATGACGAGAAAAGGAGCGGCTATGGGAATACTTGCCCAGCCTCGCGGCGTACTCCGCCAATTTTGTCGTTGCAGCTGCCGCTATAAGCGCACCTCGCGGATCGTGCCGATATAGGGATTGTCGGCCCTCCCCCTGCGCGCGGGGTAAGGGGATCTTTGACAGCTTACGGCACGAGCCGGCGGGCGAGCGCCTCGGCGACCGGCACCGCGATGCGTTGCGCTCTGGGCCCGAGCCCGAGCGGCTTCAGCAGCATCTTGATGCTCATCTCATAGGGGAAATGACGGCGGACGAGGCTGCGGCCGCGGCGGCGCAAGGCGCGGTAGGTGCGCCGGCTGAACGGGGCGCCCGGCTGGTGCGCTCGATAGACGTGCTTCAGGACGACAAAGCTGTCTTCGCCGCCAGTCATTCGCAGCCGGCGCCACAGCGCCGGCACGACCGACGCGAGACCCGGCTGCTCCCGTTCCCGGTACTTCCGGAAGAAGCGATAGAAGTGCTTATAGTGGCGCACCTCGTCATCGGCGATGCGGCGGGTCAACAGGGCCAGTACCGGTTCGGGGCTGGCCCGCGACAGGGTCGTGTAATAGGCCGCCGTGCCGGTCTCGACGACGCAGCGCGAGGCCATTTCGAGCCCGCGCTTGGCTTCCAAGCCGTCGGGCCGGCAATATGCCTCGAATTCTTTGGCAAACGCATCATAGACCCGGGGCCAGTCGAATTCGGGCCATGCGGTCTCGACATAACGCCGCAGGGACCGGCCATGCTGCAATTCCTCGGGCAGCCAATAACGTTCAAGCCAGAACGTGACTTCTTCGTCATTGGCAAAAAAATCGATCAGATTTTTCGTATAGAGATCGGTGCTCCACTCCATGAAGGAGGCGGAGGCGACCAGGTAAAAAAACTCCTCGGACTGCGCTATCGACGCATGATCGAGCGCGTGCCAGGGAATATCGTCAAGCGACCAATGCCCGCCGGAATGGCGGCCGGCGGCAACCCGCTCGGCAGCAACAACTCCCCCCACAACCCACCGCCTTCCCCTGAACCGAAAAACAGAAATTGGCCTCTTCAGAAGGTGAACATTATACCTTCCGCAGGCGAGCCAAGCAAAACCTGACCGACGGTCTCAAAATGCGCCTGGCGGCCCTGGTATTGCTGGGCCACCGCATGAATGTCGCGAAACCGGCGCTCGAACGGGCTGCCGGCGAAGATCGCGTCCGCTCCGGCGGCGTAATAGAGCCGCTCGACGACATCGCGGGACTGGTGGATCGCCCAGGTCGAGGCGAGGCGAATCGTCAGGCTGTGCTCCGGGGTCAGGCGACCGGCGCGGGAAACCTCGCGCCAGATCCGGGCGAGCGATCCCAGCAGATAGGCGCGCGAGGCGGAGAGCCGGGCCTCGGCCCGCGCGACCTCGGACTGGACGACGTGGTCCTCGCGCAGGAGGTGCCGCGCGCCACGCGGGACCTTGTCGCCGGCGAGTTCGACAAACGCCTCGAAAACGCGCCGGGCGATGCCGAGCGCGACGCCGGCAAAGCCGCAGGAATAGAGATTGCTGGCGCCGAAACAATAAAGCGCGCCGCCCTGCCGGGGCTTTGCCGCAGGATCGCGCAGGACCGTATAGCGCTCGGGAACAAACAGATCCGCGACCGCATAGGTGTCGCTGCCGGTGCCGCTGAGGCCGACGACCCGCCAATTGTCGGTGATATGGGCGCTCGCCTTTGGGAACAGCAGGGTGCGCAGGACCATTCCGCCGTCGGGCCGCCGGCGCGGGGTTCCGTCGGCCTCGACGACCGCCACATGGGCGCCGAGCCAGTGGGCGTGGCGGCTGCCGCTGGCGAAGCCCCAGCGTCCGCTCAATCGATAGCCGCCGGGCACGGCGGCAAGCTCGGCCGGGCCCAGCGGTCCCCAGGCGACGACGCCGCGCGGCGACGCAAAAATCTCCCGCGCCACCGCAGGGTCGAGAAAGGCCGCCGTCATCGCGCAGCCGTTGGCCTGGCCGAGGCACCAGGCGGTGCTGGCGTCGTGGCGGGCGACCTCCGCGATGATTTCGACATAAGGCGCCGGGGGCAGCTCGGCGCCGCCCAGCTCCCGCGGCAACAGCAGGTGAAACAATCCGCTCCCAGCCGCTGCGGCGAGCACGGGCTCGGTCAATTCGCGGCGCCGTTCGATCTCCTCGGCGGCGGCTTCGAGCAAGGGCCCGAGCGCGCGCGCGGCGGCGCGGTAATCGCCGGCCGGATCGGCGCTCTTCGGCTCGCAGGCGTCAATGCTCATCGCCGCTTCCCGTGGTGCCGGCCGATTGTAACAAACTCCGCGTCCGGCGGAAGAGATCGCCGCGTCCCGCTCGCTGCGCAGCGGCAGCCGGGCGGGGCGGCGCGAATCGTCGCGCTATGGAGAGGCGGAAGTCTCGGCTGAGAGGCTCGCTGCGATCGTGCACACCGCCTTCGGCTCGTCGATGCGCAACACCACACTCTCGCTGATGTAGAGCTGATGATGGATGCCGTCCTGGCTGATATAGCCGGTGCGAAAATCCTGGCCGAGGATGATGACGCCGACGCGGGTGTCGACGAGGACGCCGCCCTCGATGTCGGCCTTGAAGATGCCGGCTTGGCACAGCCGTCGCAGGTGTTCAAGCTGCGATATGTAGCTGCCCGGATAAAGGCGGAACAAAGCGTTGTAGAGCGCCGGTTCCAGCGCCAGGGCATAGGGACCGCGAAAGCCCGCCTTGTCGAGTTCGGTCACCGCCTCCAATGTGTCGTTCAAGGCGCGATCGATCTGCGACCAGTTGCCGCCGGTGACCTGCCGGCGGCCCTCGACCGTCAACAGACCGGCGACGCCGAAATCCGGCTGGCCGCGATAGATCAATTCCTCCTCGCGATCGGCGACCGCCTCGGCGGCGCTCTGCGCCGCCGACAGGTCGAGCGGCATTCCCTGTTCGAGATGCGCGGCAATGCGGCGGATGCTGAGACGAAAGCTTTTGCGCAGCATCGGCACCGGGATCGTATGGCCCATCACGGCGCCGGCCTCGTCGGGCCCGGGCTGGCGGCAGTAATCGTCGTTGCCGACCTCGATCGCCGTCAATCCGACCCCGAACGGCCCCTCCAGATCGAGAAAGCGGCGTCCGGTCAGGCGGTCGCGCGCGGCCCTGGCGGCGGCCTCGTCGATCGCCCGCCAGGTCGCGTCGGAGAACGGCGCGCGCTCGCGATTCAAGTAATCCATCGCCTATTCCCCCTTGAGCCGGCCGACGGTGAAGCCGAGAGCGCCGCGCCCGCCGCTGCGGGCGCCGGGAGCCTCGACGGAGCCGCCGTGCTCGGCGGCGGTCTCGACCGCAGTCAGCGGCCCCTGGCTATAAAGGTAGGTGTCGAAGCTGCGCGAGAAGTCCTGATTGTTGCGGCGCAGCCATTCGAGCAGCATCGAGGCGTGCTCGATCTCCTCGCGCATGTTGTGGAGCAGCACCGCTCTTAATTCCTCGTCCTCGGTGTCGTCGGCGCGCTGCCGGTACCAGTCGACGGCGTCGAGCTCCTCCTTCAGCGACACGATCGCGTAATGCAGCAGCCGGCCTTCCTGCGACAGCCTTTCGCGGGGGACGTGAAGATCTTCGCTCGACATCGGGTCACCGCCTCTGCTGGTTGATTGGGATTTTACCTGCGCACCGCAAACGCTGCGATGGCGCGAGCGGCGTCATTGTGGCGGAGGCTACGGTCGCGCGGAACGGAAAAATCCGCACACCGGCTGACGCGCAGGAGGAGAGGAGAAAAGAACGGGGCCGCGGAGGATTGCGCGGCCGCCGGGCGAATGGGACACTCGCGGGCTGAAGCGAGCGACCGGGAGGAAGCGAATGGCGGCACAGCGACAGGCGGCAATCGTCACCGGCGCCGCGAGCGGCATCGGGCGGGCGATGAGTTTGGGTCTCCTCGAAAGCGGCATCGACGTTGCGGCGATCGATCGCGAGGCGGTCTGGCTCGACGAACTCGAAGCCCTCGCCGGCGAGAGGCAATGTACCGGGACCCTGCACCCGATCCATGCCGATCTCGCCGACCCGGCCGCGTTTGCGGCGATCGTCGCGACGGTGCTCCGCCGCTGCGGGCGGATCGACATTCTCGTCAACAATGCCGGGATCGGCCAGGGTTCGATCCGCGCCGACCAGCGACGCAATCCGATCCGCTTCTGGGAGATTACGCCGGAACAGTGGAGCCGCTTTGTCGCGGTCAATGCGACGGCGCCGCTGATGATGGCACGCGCCGTCGTCCCGCACATGCTGCGCTTGGGGCACGGGCGGATCGTCACGGTGACGACGAGCCTCGGCACGATGATCCGCGAGGGCTATGTCCTCTACGGCGCAAGCAAGGCGGCGGCCGAGGCGGCGACGGCGGTCATGGCGGCCGACCTCAAAGGGACCGGGGTCACCGCCAATGTCCTGGTGCCGGGCGGCATGACCGACACGCGGATCATCCCGGATGCGGCGGTCGCCGACCGCGCCCGCCTGCTGCGTCCGGAAATCATGGCGCCGCCGCTCTTATGGCTGGTCTCGCCGGAGGCCGCCCAGGTGAATGGGCGGCGCTTTCTTGCCGTGCATTGGGACCCGGCATTGCCGCCGGCCGAAGCGGCTGAGAAATGCGGCGCCCCGATCGCCTGGAGCGCAATCGCGACAATGCCGATCGAGCCCGATTGACGCGCTTTCAAGAGATAACCGAAGGTCCGTGTCGATAAAGAGGAAGACCAGCATGACCGAGACGCCCAACGCCGCCCAGCGGGACCATTGGAACACTGTCGCCGGACCGCGCTGGGTCGGCTTCGGCGGGGCGATCGAGAGCCGCGTGAGCGCGGTCAATGATCTGCTATTGGCGCGGGCGGCGCCGAAACTGGGCGAGAATGTGCTCGAAATCGGCTGCGGCACCGGCGCCACGACGGTGCCGCTGGCCGAGGCCGTCGGCGAGACGGGCCACGTCCTCGGCATTGACATCGCCGAACCGATGCTCGCGGCGGCGCGTCGGCGAGTGAGCGAGAGCGGGGTGCGGAACGTCTCGCTGGTGCTCGCCGACGCGCAGGCGCACAGTTTCGAGCCCGGCCGTTTCGATCTGATCGTATCGCGCTTCGGCGTCATGTTCTTTGCCGACCCGACCGCCGCCTTCGCCAATCTGTGCGGTGCCGCGCGTCCGGGCGGGCGGCTCTGCTTTGCCTGCTGGGCGCCGCTCGCCGAGAACCCGCATTGGCTCGTTCCCTATGACATCGTGCGGCGCCGGCTTGGCCCGCCCGCACCCACCGACCCGCGCGCTCCCGGTCCGCTTGCCTTCAGCGATCCCGATTACGTCGCCGGCTTTCTCGCCGCTGCCGGCTTCGCCGACATCGAGATCCGCCGCGAGACCCCCGCAATCATCGCCGAGAGCCCCGAGGCTGAGACCGAACTCGCCCTGATCATGGGACCCTCGGGCCGGCTGATCGAGGAAAAAAAGCCCGATCCGGCCGCCCGCGAGGCGCTGAAGCGCGAGATCGGAGCGGCCTTCGCGAGCCGGGCGAAAGAGGGCGCCTTGCGCCTGCCGATGACGGTCTTCCTGGTCACGGCGCGCCGGCGGCAATAGCGCTGCTCTGCGGTTCTGGACCCCTGCTTTCGCAAGGGGCGACGAGTAACGGCCTGACCGGCTCGGCGGCTCGTCTCCCTCCTACGCCCTCCCCCATCAAGGGGGATGGCCGGGGTGGGGGTGGGAGTGAGGCGGCGCCGATCCGGCAGCCGGCTCAGAGCGGTTTGGGCGGGACTGTGGTGTCGGTCCTCTCGGCCGCCGTCTCGTCCTCGACGTCGACCCTGGTTTCGCGCACGGTGTCGCGCACGGTTTCGGTGCGGTCCAGATTCTCCTTGCGGACCACCACCTCCTCTACGCCACGGGTGCGCTTGCCGACCACCGGCTCCTCATGGTGCTCGACGACTTCAAATTCGCGGTCGCGCAGCGTCCCGGGGGCAGGCTCGCCGGTGGCCGGGCGCCGTTCGATAACGACCCGCTCGTCGTGCAGATTAACCTGCTCCTCGACCGGCGTCTCGACCACGTGCGTACGGATCCGATAGCGGCGCTCGAAGGCCCGCTTGCCGATGGTCAATTCCTCCTTGGTGACCGGGATCACCTGCTCGCCCTCGGTCACGGTTTCGGACGCTGCGCCGGCGATCGGCCGTTCGCGCTCGATCCTCTCGCTTTCGAGCGTCGGTGCGACCCCGACCGGAGCCTCGGTCGTCCGCGCCGCGGCCGCTTCGGTCGCCAGCGGCGCCGCCGCCGTCCCGGTGAGATCGCTCTCGTCGAGCGGATTGAACTCCTCGAGAATAGTGGTCACGCGCTCGCGCAATTCCTCGGTGGCGACCCAGACCGAGACCGCGATGCGGCCGCCGTACAGATGAGACCCATACCACGCCCGGTCCCGCTCCGGGACGTCCCGGCCGAACAGCCAGTCGAACATGCCCGGCCGCGCCGCCGGCGGCGTCGCCGTCGCTGTCTCTCCGCTGCTCAACCGGATGTGGCTGGGAGCGATGCCGGCTTCAATCAGCCGCTCGCGTGCCCGGTCGGCGTCGGCATGAGAGCGGTATATAGCTACGAGGTTGTATCCAGCCATGCTGTCTTCCCTCCATCGTGACAAGCATGACGTCGCAACGCCTGTTCCACCCCTCACGGTTCCATAAACACCCCCGAAGGAAGACAGTCCGAAGTTTATGGATTATAAGTTGATTCTATAAACCTGAATTCCTTAAGCGACCGGCAGAGATAAGGAAACAATTGAGATCTCTTGCTCTTACAGCAAAGGCAGGAGAGCGCACTGCAACATCACCCGCCACCTTTCTTCATCTCGGCAAGGATCTCGGCGGTGCAGCGCTGTCGGCAATAGCCCCGAATACCGGAGAGGGACTGCTCGTGCCGTTGCGGGCTCGTGGTCGCGCAGGCGTCGGTTGCCAGGGTCACGAGGTAACCCAGATCGCAGGCGTGGCGCACCGCGCTTTCGACGCACTGGTCGGTCAGCAATCCGCCGACAATCAGAAAACGCACGCCGAGATTGCGCAACAGGTAATCGATGTTGGTGGAGACGAACACGTCGGACGAGGTCTTGCGCACTACGATCTCGTCCGGTCCCGGCGCGATCTCGGCGAGGATCCAGGCGTCAAAGGAACCGGGCGCGACGTCGATGCCCGAGATCCTGTAGTCGAGGCTGCGGTCGCGGCCGTCCCGGGTCAGGTTTTCGATGACCGAATAGACGATTTCGACCCCCGCCGCGCGGCAGGCCGGCAGCAATCGCACGAGATTGGGCAGCATGACCTCGCGCAGATTGCGCAACAGATAATCGCGGCCCTGCGCCGAGGCGCCGTGCCGCCACCCGCCGCCCTGCGGATGCGCGCAGTAGTTCTGGACGTCGACAATCAGCAGGGCGGTATGGGCCGGATCGACCGGCTGCTCGCGGGAAGGTGCAGTCATCGGCCGGACGGGGCCGCCTCGGCGGCGGGCAACAGGCGCGCCAGGCGCCGCGCCCACAGCGCCTGGCCCGCGGGATCGGCGATCAGATCTTGACGGATCTCGATCTCGACATGCAGGAGACCGCGCCTTTCGCCGTGCACCGGAACCGTGTAGTCGGTCAGGTCGCTGACCCGGTAGGGTTCGTTCTCGCCGACCACGAGATCGCCCTCCGCACGCAGAAGCGCGAACAGCGCGTGGGCGAAGCGCGCATCGCGATTGAACAAGATGCCCGCATGCCACGGCCGCGCCGCACCCTTGTAAACCGGGGTGAAGCTGTGCAAAGCAATCAATACGGTGCGGCGCCCCGCCGCCTTGCGCCGGTCGAGCGCCGCCGTGATGCGCTCGTGGTAGGGCCGGAAGATCGCTGCGATCCGTGCCGCCCGCGCCGCCGCGTCGAGCCCGAGATTGCCCGGGATCTCGGTCAATTCGCTGATTTCCGGGATCGAGGACGGAACCGCAGGATCGCGGTTGCAGTCGATGACGAGGCGCGAATAGGTCTGCAATATCAGCGCCGCATCGAGGAGGTGCGAGAGTTCGCGGCCGACCTCGGCGATGCCGATGTCCCAGGCAATATGGCGCTGCCGCTCGGCTTCCGGCAACCCGAGCGTGCCGAGCCGGCGCGGAATGCGGTTGCCGGCATGGTCGCAGACGAGCAAGAACGGCGAAAGTCCGTCCTCGTTGAAAAGCGTTGCCGGCGGCGGCTCGTCGGGGTCGAGGAGCCCTTCGCTCATCGCCTGTCCTCGCACTCAGCCCTGCGCTGCGCGCATGGGAAAGGGCCGGAAAATGACGGGTTCTGTTGGACCATCGCGTTGAGACACAACCTGTTCGGGAACGGCGTTCGATTCGGCGGCGGGCAGGCCGTGCCGGGCGGGCGCCATCCCGCCGCTCACTTGTGCCTGCCCGCTGGGTTCGGACAGCCGATTTGAGCTTTCACAACGCTGCCGCTTTGCCGTGCTCAATTATGGCCGAGTGCCGGCCGGGAATCCATCCCAGGCCGACGGGTATCCCCTGCGCAGGAGCCCGTGCAGCAACACTGGCCATCGCAACGGCGGGCGGGTTCCCTTATCTATACGCGCAGCGCACGCCGACCGGCGCGGCGCTTTCTTGTGACGCGCGAATGGACACGAATCTGACCTCGGACCCGGCCGCATTGCCTGCAACAAGCGGGGAGGAGTTTTTCCGGGTCGAAGGCATCTTTCGCGGCCTCGCCGCGCCGATCCCGGGCGGCGGTCTGGTGCGCTGGATCCTCGGCGAAGGTCCCCATATCGACAACGAGGCCGAATTCTTCGACGAACTGTGCTGGCGGCTGGTCGGGGACGGCGTGCCGTTATGGCGCGCCAGCCTCCACATCAGCACATTGCACCCGCAGATCCGCGGTTTTGGCGCGCGCTGGTGGCGCGAGCGCAAGATGACCGAAGAATACCGGATCCTGCACGGCTCGCAGACCACCGAGGAATATCTGAAGAGCCCGATCCGCGCGACAATCGAGCGCGGCGTCAAGTTCCGCCGCCGCCTCGTCGAAGCGGACGGCGAGTATCCGCTGTTGACGCGATTGCGCAAGGCCGGCGGCAGCGACTATTTCGCGCTCCCCCTCAACCGCACCCTGCAGCGCCACCCGGTCGTGACCTGGGCGACCGATCATCCGCAGGGCTTTGCCGCCGCCGAGATTGCCGCGCTCGAAGAGATCAACCCGGCGCTCGCCGCGATCATCGAGACCCGCGCGGTGCGTCACATCAGCTTCAACCTGCTCGACACCTATCTGGGGCCCCTTGCCGGCAAGCGCATTCTCGCCGGCCAGGTCCGGCGCGGCCAGGGCGACCGCCTGCCTGCAGCCATCATGATCACCGATCTGCGCGGCTTCACCGGATTGTCCGACCGGCTGGCCGACGAGGCGGTGCTGCGCTTGCTCGACGATTATTTCGACGCCGTCGCCTCGTCCGTGCAGGAGCAGCGGGGCGAGGTTCTGAAATTCATCGGCGACGGCGTTCTGGCGATCTTTCCGGCCGAGGACGACCGCGATTTCGCCGCCGCCGCCCGCGCGCTCGGCGCGGCGACCGAGACATTGGCGCGCATCGACGCGGCCAACCGCGCCCGGCGCGGGGCCGATTCCGTCGCATTCAGGGCCGGGGTCGGGCTCCATTTCGGCGAGGTGACCTTCGGCAATGTCGGCGCCGCCGACCGGCTCGACTTCACGGTGATCGGACCGGCCGTCAATCTGGCCTCGCGCATCGAAGGGCTGACCAAGCGGCTCCTGCGCCCGCTGTTGACCTCGCGCGCCTTCGCCCGGATCTGCCCGCAGCGGCTGATTTCGCTCGGCTATCATCCGGTGCGCGGGCTCAACCAGCCCGAGGAGGTGTTCGGCCTGCCCGAATGACCCGCGGCGCGGCAATCGTGGCATCCTTGTTCCGTCATTCCCGCGCAAGCGGGAATCCAGGGCAAATATCGGGCTGTCCGCAAGGTGGCCCTTGGGTCCCCGCTTGCGCGGGGGCGACGGGTAAAACATTGAATACCTTATCCTGATGCCTCGTTGGAGGCGGCCTCCCACGCCTCTTCCTCGGCCAGGCTGGCTGCAGTCTTGCCCTCCCGGATGCGTTGCGACTGGTGGCGGCACTCTTCGGAGAACCCTGCGGCGTGGGTATCCGGCACCCAGAGCTGGATCGGCTGCAGACCGGCTTCCCGCAATTTGGCGCGTTGGCGCGCCACCCGTTCGGCACACGACATCGGCCGGGGCATGTTCGCCTCCCTTGCCCTAATGGAACGTTAGGAAGCAGAGATGGCCAGACAATAGCGGCTCACCGCGACGGCGGCAATTCGGCCTGGCGAAAGCCGAACAGGCGCAGGCTGCTGACCACCGCGCCAAGGGCGGAGAATGCCGCGCCGCATAGCAGGGCCCCCATCGTGGCGCGGCCGATGCCGCCGGCGGCGGCGGCCGCCACGGCCAGGATCAGCCCGGCAAGAGCGGTGCCGACGGTCTGCCCGACAAGCCGGGCGCTCGCCAGGATGCCGCTGGCGCTGCCGGCCCGCTCGGGCGGCGCGCTGGCGAGGATCGTGCGGTTGTTCGGCGACTGGAAAAAGCCGAAGCCGAGCCCGCACAGCGCCATCCGCCAGACCATGTCCAAAGCCGTCGGGTGGGCCGGCAGCAAGGCCAGCAGGACGAGGCCGGCGGCCAGCAGGGCGAGGCCGATCCCGCCGAGGATCCCGGCGGGATAACGGTCGGCGAGGCGGCCGGCCAGGGGCGCGGTAATGCCGACCGCGACCGGCCAGGGGGTGATCAACAGCCCGGTGGCGACGGCCGAGCGCCCGAGCACCTCCTGAATGTAGAAGGGCAGGGAGACGAGGGCGAGGCTTGCGGCCGCGAACGAGCACACCGAGGTCAAGACCGACAAGGCGAAAACCGGCCGCTTGAACAGGCCGACAGCCAGCATCGGATAAGGCAACAGCAATTGCCGGACCACAAACAGACCGCCGGTCAGGGCCGCGCCGGCAAGCTCGGCCGCGACCAGGCCGGACAGCGATTGCAGATTGTCGATGCCGGTCACGAGAAGGCCGAAGAACAGCGCACTCAGCGCCGCGCTCAGCCAGTCGAAGCGATGATGCGCGGCCGGCGTTCCCGGCAAGGCGCTTTGCGCCAATACCAGCGCCCCGAGACCGAGCGGCACGTTGATCAGAAACAGCCATTGCCAATTCGCCACCGACAGGATCGCCGCCGCGACGGTCGGGCCGATCGCCGCCGAGGTTGCCGCCACCAGCGCATTGACCCCGATCCCGCGGCCCAATTGCCGGCGCGGATAGATGAAGCGTAGCAGGGCGTTGTTGACCGCCATGATGCCGGCGCCGCCAAAACCCTGGACCACGCGCGAGACGATCAATACCTCCAGCGAGCCGGAATAGGCGCAGGCAAGGGAACCGAGCGTGAACACGGCGAGCCCGCCGACAAAGACGCGGCGATAGCCGTACAATTCGCCGAGCGAGGCGAAGGGCAATAGCGAGATTGTGACCGCCAGTTGATAGGCGTTGACCACCCAGATCGCGTTCGACGGCCGGCTGTGCAATTCGCCGGCGATCGTCGGCAATGCGATATTGGCGATGGCCCCGTCGAGCACCGCCATGATCAAGGCGATCGACAGGGCGAACATCGCCCAACCGCGCTGACCCGGCGGCAGCCCGTCGCTGCCGGACCGCGCCGGCGCCGCGCCGCTTTGCTTCTTTACGGGCTCGGTGCGAAGCCGCGGCGATGCCGAGAGCGGCGGGGCAAAGCGGGCGAGATCAACTCTCATCGGGCGGCGCTCCCCTCGACTCGTCTTCGGGTTCGCAGATAGCCCGATTTTGCTGCGGCGCAACATAATCAGCCATGAGATTTTCAGATGGCTTGTACCCTCGGTTGTTGCATCGCAGTTGCAGCGAGGCGGGCCGCGCGACGGCGCGGGTCCCTCCCTCTCTCCGCGCGCGGGGAGAGGGCCGGGGTGAGGGACTCTTCCGGTGAAGAAAACCGATCAGGAAGCGGAAAGGTCGGCGACGCGCATGCGCGCGTCGAATTCCTCGGCGACGCGGGCGTCGTTGGCGAGCAATGACGCGGCGTCGACCTCGGCGAACTGGATCGCGCCCATGTCGGCAAAGGCCTTCTGCACCCGCTCGCCCCACAATCCGATGTCCCGCACGGTCGGGACGATGCGGCTGAAGATGCGGCTGCGGAACACCCACATCGCCTCCGAGTCCTCGACCAGCCGCAGGCACTCCGCGGCGGGCAGGCCGAGCCGCTGCCAGACTTCGAGCTGGTTGAAGCGGTCGCGCATGTGCCAGCAGGCGTCGACGACAAATTCCTCGCGTTCGGCGCGCTCGGCCTGGCTGAGTTGCGGATAATAGTCGCGCAGGGCGATGCGTCCGAAGGCGACGTGGCGCGCCTCGTCCTGCATGACATAGGCGTTGACCGCCGCGGCGAGGGGGTTTTTGGCCTGATCGCGGATGCGCTGGAAAGCGGCGAGCGCCAGCCCCTCGATCAGGATCTGCATCGTCAGATAGGTCATGTCCCAGCGGCGGTCGGACAGGCCGCTGTCGAGCAGGGCTTTGAGGCCCGGGGTGATCGGGTAGGCGAGCTCGAACTTCTCGTGCAACAGGCGCGAATAGGCCTCGACATGGCGCGCCTCGTCCATGACCTGGGTTGCCGCATAGAACTTGGCGTCGAGGTCGGGCACCGTCTGCACGATCTTGGCGGTGGCGATTAGGGCGCCCTGCTCGCCGTGCATGAACTGCGAGATCTGCGAGGCCTGCAGGTGGTGGCGCACCTCGCGGCGCTCCTTCTCGGTCATCCGGTTCCACAGATCGGAGCCCCAGATGTGGATGACCCGGTCGTCGAGCATCATCGGGTTCTCGGGGTCGAGATCGAGCGACCAGTCGATGCGCTCGGCCGCATCCCACTGCTGCTTCTTGCCCTTGTCGTAGAGCTGCAGCAGCGCCGCCCGTTCGTCGTCGTATTCCCAGGTGAAGCAGGTCTCGGTGCGGCCGTCGAACTTCCATTCGGTCTGCTCGACCGGCAAGGCGTAGCGATACATCGTGGCCACGGCGGCCTCCCTCAGGACTCCCGGTTCAATATCTCGATGCGCCCCCGCGCCGGGTCAATCCTCAGTTCGTCTCCGGTGCGGATCAGTTGCGTCACGTCGCCGTCGAAACGGTCGACCAGGGTAAGCCCGGCAAAGGCGGCGCCCTGCGCCAGGATCGGGTTGACGCGGTTGAAGACGAACGCCTTCGGCACGATGCCGCGCGCCTTCATCTCGGCCAGCATCCAGGCGCTGGCGACGCCGCCTTTGGCCTCGTTGAGGACGAGGATGCGGTCGCGGTAGCTCTGCCCTGCAAGCCTGTGCGTGGGGCGGCAGAAGATCCCCTTGTCGCGGTCGAGATCGTAACGCGCGCTGAAATTGTCGGCGGCGACAAGGGCGGTGCCGGTCACCTCGGGGCCGATGCCGGGATGGCAGGAGAGCAGGATCGGCATCACGCGATCCGGCCGGCGACGGCCGCCTCGATACAGCGTTCGAGGCTCAACAGGCTCGGGCGATAGCCGTAGCCGCCGAGGATGTTGACGAGCTTGGCCGAATTGGTCAGCAATCGGACCCAGCCGTTCTTCTCGGCCAGCTCGCGCGCATAGCTCTGGTAAAAGCAGATGCCGGCGGCGACGATCGCGCCCGCCGCCTCGATCGAGCGGGTCAGGCCCATGCGATCGGCGGCGTGCTTGACTTCGGGCGAGGTCGCGACAATGACCGTCACCCCCGGATGGATACGGCGCCCGGCGAGGCCGTCGGCCACCTGCGCGATCTCGAACAACGACAATTGCGGCGCGGCGAAGACGACGACGTCGGGCGCCTCGCCCGGCGCCGCATAGCGCGCGAGAAAGGCGTCGATCTCGCCGCGCCCGATCGTGCCTGCCGCCGGCGGCGCCGCAATCATCTGTTCCGCCGTCCCGGCGGTGATCCCGGGCATGTGGAACAGCGCCACCGAGCCGAAGCTCGCAAGCGCCGCGCCGAAATGCTTGAGCGCGTCGGAAGCGGGGGCCGCCGAGAGGCCCTCGACGACCGGGACCTGCCAATAGGAGCCGCAGGCTTCACCGATAAGGCCGCCGAGGGCGCCCCATTCGGCGAGATCGCGCGGCGTCGCGGCGAGCCGGAACCGCTTTGTGCCGCGGCGGTGCCGGTCGAGATGATAGCCGTAGCGCGGCGTGCGGCCGCTCAGCGCGGCGGCCAGGGCCGAGGGGCCGCCCTCGAAATTGCCGCAGGCGCCGAGGACGCTGTTGGCGTAGATGACGACGCCGGTGTCGCCATAGGCGACATGGTCGCCGCGCAGTGGCGCCATCACGGTCTGATAGGTGATGCAGGTGTCGGTCATCAACACGCCGAGGGCGCGGAGGGCGGCGATTGCGCGCGCCTCGCGCGCCGCCATCGCCGGGGTCTGGCCGAGCCGGCGGTAGACCGCGAAATCGAGCCCGCGCGGGTCGGTCATCGTCGGCACGCGCACCCGCCGCAGGGCTTCCGGCGCGGCGGCGAGGCTTTCGAGAAAAGAGAGGCCGCTTTCGCCCAGGGATTCGGTGTCGGCCATGATGTGCGCCTGGCTGACCGGCACGAGATCGGCGGCGTCGAAGAATGCGCCGACCGCGACCTGATGGGCGATCGCCCAGCGCCGCGGCTCCCCCGCCGCCCCCGCCAACATTGCCCGCTCATCATCGGTGAGGCGCATCGCTTTTCCTACACCCTCACATCGCAGGGCGGAAGAATGTAGAGGCTGGGCAAGAATTCGGATTTCTGCTGGATCGACGTCCTAAGCCCTTCGAGGCCTCGCTTCGCGAGGCACCTCAGGATGAGGATCTTTCTTAATGCCATCAAGGACATCCTCATGCTGAGGAGCGCCCTTTAGGGCGCGTCTCGAAGCCCGCACGTCGCCGATGCAGCTTTTCCTCGTCAATGCTTGCCCAGCCCCGCAGCGCATTCCGCCCTGCGGGCTATACCGGATTGCAACCTATTAGTTTTATTTACAGAAAACCAAACCTGGCTGTTTTTGCAGCCGAAAAACAGCCAGCAGGCGCGAAAGAGTGGCGGAAAGCCTCGATTTTTCGGGCCGCGACCATCGGCGAAACAGCGATATAACAGCGAGCAGAAGCAGCGAACGAACAGCAGAGGCGTAACAGCGGCCTCGCGCCCGGCGCGGATCGTCCCTGTGGCGTGCCTTCCCCCTGTTCCCCCTGTTTTTACAGGTTTATATCAGGCATGATCCGCTCGGCTCATTGCTCTAATGACAATGGCTGCCGCCGCCGCGCCGCAAACACCCAACTCCGTCGCCCGAGCCCCTTCGGCATTATCGGCATGGCGGGGAAGCGGTCGAACTGATGTTCTTATAACACAGCGGTACGGTTTTGTAAAGTGATATTGCGATTATCGGAATTCTGCAATCTCCGCTGCAGCAATACGGCGGAATGCGCCGCCCCGCCTCTCGGCGGGGCAGCTTTTCCGCCCTACGCCTTCTTGTCGGCGGTGATCGCGATCCGGCGGGTGACGAGGTCTTCGATCTCGTCCGCGCCGAGCCCGGCCTCTTGGAGGATCTCGCGCGAATGCTCGCCGAGCCTGGGCGCCGGGCGGCGCAGGGCGCAGTCCGCGGCGCCGAACCTGACCGGCGGGCGGGTGATGCGGATCGGCCCCTCGCTCGGATGCTCGACATGCGGGAAGAAGTCGACGGCGGCGAGCTGTTCGTCGTTCGGCAATTCGGCGAGCGGGTTGACCGGACCGCACGGGATGTCGGCTTTCTTCAAGGCGGCGAGCCAGTGGGCCGTCGAATGCGGGCGCACGCATTTGGCAACGAGCGCATAAAGCTCGGCGAAATGGCGGGCGCGCGTCGCGGCGTCGGCAAGGCGCGGATCGTCGGCGAGATCGGGGCGGCCGGCGACGCGGAAGAAATCCTTCCAGTGGCGGTCGGTGTAGGGAAGGATGCAGATATGCCCGTCGGCGGTGCGGTGCGGCCGGCGGTCGGGCGCCAGCATGCGGGCATAGCCGGGCGGCCCCAGGGGCGGGTCGAAGGTCAGCCCGCCCATATGCTCGGCCATCACAAAGGCGGCCATTGTTTCGAGCATCGGCACCTCGACGCGCTGGCCCTCGCCGGTGCGCGCGCGCTGGATCAGCGCCGCCATCACCGCATAGACCATGGTCAGCCCGACCGTCTTGTCGCCGACCAGGGTCGGGACAAAGCGGGCCTCGCCGCTCGTCTCCATCGCCAGCGCGACAAACCCGCTGGCGCCCTGGATGATGTCGTCGAAGGCTGGCCGGTCGGCGAGCGGGCCGTCCTGGCCGTAGCCGTGCGCGGCGCAATAGACGAGGCGCGGATTGACTTCGCGCAGCCGGTCGTAGCCGAAGCCGAGCCGCGCCATCGCCTGCGGCCGCATGTTGTGCATGAACACATCGCTTTTGGCGACCAGCGCGCGCAGGGCTCGCGCCGCCTCCGGCTGTTTCAGATCGAGCGCGAGCGAGCGTTTGTTGCGGTTGAGGTTGAGAAAGACGTGCCCCATCTCGCGATGCCGTGCGGGACCGGCATAGCGCATGATGTCGCCCTCGGGCGGCTCGACCTTGATGATCTCGGCGCCGAGATCGCCGAGGATCTGCGTCGCCAGCGGCCCCAGGACCACGCTGGTCAGATCGACGACCGTGATGCCGGCGAGCGGCCCGGGGCTCGACGGGTTCACGGCTTTGCTCCCGATCGGGGCGCTTCGACAAAGCCTTCGGGCGAGAGGGGCGGGGCGTAGATCACCAGGCATTCGAGCGGTGCGTCGCCGCTCGCCACGACCTCGTGCGCGAGGCCGGCCGGGATGCGGATTACCGTCCCCGGCCCGCAGCGGCGCGGCTCCTCCTCGCCGAGACAGACCGTCGCCTCGCCCTTGATAATATAGACGACCTGCGCCTCGGCGGCATGGTAGTGCCGGCTCGCCTCGCCGCCCGGCGCGATGTGCCCGAGGACCATCTCGAACCCGGCGCCGAAATCGCGCCCGACAAGCCGCCGGTTGACCGTGCCTTGATGCGCCGGCGGCGAGTAGCCCGGCAGGTCGGAAATGTGTTCGATCAGGTTGTGGGGTCTAGGCATCGCTTCGGCTCCGCTGGCGTCGGTGATACCTTATCGCGATGAAAGCGGTTCGACCAATCGAGACCGAGCTTCCCGGCATCGTCGCCGGGAGGCTTGGGGAAATCGCCGAATTGTGCCGCCGCTTCGGCGTGCGCCGGCTCGATTTGTTCGGCTCGGCCGCGACCGGCCGCTTTGATCCCGCACAGAGCGACCATTATGGGGCTGTCGATGACGGCCTCGTCTGGAAGATGATCGAGAATAATCTTCCCGATCTGCAGGCGACGATCGCGCGGTTGCTGAAGGGTGCGCCCGAACCGTAAAGGAGGACAGGATGGCGGTCACGATCTATCACAACCCGCGCTGCAACACCTCGCGCAAGACTTTGGCGCTGCTGCGCGAAAAGGGCGTCGAGCCGGAGATCGTCGAATATCTGAAGACGCCCTATACGGCCGACCAGTTGAAGCGCCTATTGCGCCAGCTCGGTTTGCCGGCAAAACAGCTATTGCGGCGCAAGGAGGCCACCGCCGCCGGCATCGATCCGGCGCATCTGTCGGAGGACGCACTGATCGCGGCGATGGTCAAAAACCCGATCGTCGTCGAGCGTCCGATCGTCGTCTCGGGACAGAAGGCCGCGCTCGGCCGCCCGCCCGAGGCGGTGCTGAAGGTGCTGTAGAGTTCGATAGGCGAAGGACCGTAGAACCGTAGGGTAGGTTGAGCGCAGCGCCAGCCTTGACCCGGCCTGAACGATGGGCAATCCCCGGATGCGCCGTATTTTGGAGATATATGCATCCCCTAGGGCTTTCGCCGGGGTCAGGCCATCCCACGATGCCGCCGCATTCGCGCCGATGGCGAGACGGAATGCACCAGGTCAGTGCGACTGCGCCAGCATGGCGCGGATCAGAGCCGGCCATTGTGTCTGCGGGACCGAAAGCTTGCGCGCGGACAGCAGCCTGTCGAGAATGCCCAAGGCATTCCGCAGCGCCTCATCCCGCCGAGCGCCGTCAGTGACGCCCGCCACCCGGTAGAAGTCCGCCGCCAGGTCGGTCTGCCGCTGGACATTGTCGGTGTCGTGCTCGGCGAGGCGGCGGAGGATCAACACCGCTTCGCCATAGGCCGCCAGCGCCGCCGCCCTGTCGCCGGCGCCAAGCTTGGCGTCACCAATCTTTTCGAGCGTGCACCGCAAATCCTCCTGCCAGAGCGCGTTGCCCGGATCGCCGGCGGTCAGGCGGCGCACGATCGCGAGAGCCTCCGCATAATCCGCGATTGCCGCGGCGGCTTCACTCATCCGCACCTTGGCGTCGCCGAGCTTGTTCAAGGTGACCGACAGATCGCGCTCCAACATCATGTTGCCGGCGTCGCGCTGGGAGATCTGCCGCAAGGTTGTCAGCGCCTGCTGATAATTGACGGCCGCACCCTGGTTGTCGCCGATCTGCATTTTGAGATCGCCGATCTTGCTGAGGCTAATCGCATTGTCGCGCAGCCAGATCGTGTTGTTGGGGTCGCGGCGGTTCAGCCGGCTGACGATCGACAGCCCTTCCTCGTAAAGGGGCAGCGCGCCGCGGACGTCGGCCGCCACAAGTTTGAGGTCGGCCATCTTGTTGAGACTGACCGACAGGTCCCGTTGCCAGGCGGTGTTGCTGGGGTCGCGCTTGACCAGCTGGCGCATGATCGCGAGCGCGCTTTCGTACTCGGCCGCGGCCGCGGCTCGATCGCCCATGCCGAGCCGCGCGTCGCCGATCTTCCCGCGGCTCGAAGCAATGTCCCAGAGCAGCTGGCGGTTGCCCGGATCGCGCAACGACAGCCGGAGGGCAATCGCCAGCGCCTTTTGATAGCGCCCGAGCGCGCCGGCCGTATTCCCTGCCTGGAACCGGACATCGCCGATCCGGGTCAGGCTGACAAAGATGTCGCGCTGCCATTGGCTGTTGTCCATATCGAGTCGGCTCAAGGCGCGCAGGATCGTCAGTCCTTCCGTGTAGGCGGCGGTCGCCGCATCGCGGTCGCCCAGGCGCAGCTTCATATCGCCCCAATAGAGCGCCCGCACCGCAAGCTCGCGCTGCAGTTCGCGATTGCCGGGATCACGCTTGGCGAGCCGGCTTATAATGGCGTGCCCCTGCTGGTAGGCGACGAGCGCCCCCTTGACGTCGCCCTGCTGCGCTTTGACATCGCCGATGCCGTTGAGGCTGGAGGAAAGATCGCGCTGCCATTGCGCATTGTCGGCCTCGCCTTTCAGCAGGTGCTCCAGGATATCCTGCGCCTGGCGAAAGGATCGCATGGCTGCCGCCGCATCGCCGGTCCGCAGGTCGAGGATGCCGATCTTGTTGAGGGCGACCGCCCTCATGCGCTGCCATTTCGGGTCGGCCGGGTAGCGCCGCGCGAGGGCGCGCCCGGTCGCGAGCACGGCGTCCGCGGATTTGCGCGCCCGCTCGAGATCGCCGGCCGCCATGTAAGTGCGCGTGAACTCGTCCCGCATGACGAGATCGAGGCGCGCCAGGGCGAGATCGCCGGGCGCGTCGCGGGCCAGCCCGTCGACGCTCTTCTCGATCCGCTCGAGCAAGGTGCGGATCGTCTCGGTGCGCATGCCTGAGACATCGCGCAGCCCACTGGCGACATCGACGACCATGACGTTGACCGCCTGTTTGGCGGCGGCAAGGGTGCGTTCGGCACGCTGCTGCTGGTTGTGCGCCGTGATCCCGGCGGCGGTGGCGGCGAGCGCCAAGAGTGCGAACAACCCGGCGGCGGCGGTGGCAAGCCGATGCTGCAGGCGCGCCCGGCGTCCGGATGCGCCGATGAAATTGCGGGTGTCGGGCGCCAGTTCGTCGCCGAAGCGGGCGGTGATCGCCTCGGCTTCGGCCAGCGGCAGGCCATGCGGGATCAACAGGTCGCGGCTTCTCCCCGCGCTTTCCCAGCGTCGGCGCTGTTCCTCGACCTCGTCGCGCACCCGGTAGAATTCGGCATTCGCGGCGACCAGCTCGCGCGCCCGCACCCAGTCGGTCAGCACGCGCTGGTGGACGAGATGAACTCCGGCTTTTGCGCCTTCGCCGCTGGTCAACAGGATGCGCGCCGCGAGAAGGGCTTCAACCAGATGTCGCGACGGCTCGTCATGGCCGGCCTCGGCCAGCGGCACGGTGCGGATGGTCAGATCCGCCAGCCGCGATCGTGCGTCGTCGGCCTCGTAATGGTTGAGCGCGGCCAGCCGGCGCAACAGCCGGGGCAAAGCGCCAATGGCCTCCTCGTCGAGACCGTCGAGCGCACTTTCGGCGTCGCGATCGACGATGCCGGCAAGCCCTCCCAGGCTCTCGTAAGCGGCGATTCTCAGCCGAACCAAGGAATCGCCGGCGACCCGTTCCTCGAACAGCCGGTCCAGCACCAATTGGACAAGCGGCAGCATGTCCGGCCGGTCGGCCTCGCGCAGCAATCTTTCGTCGAGCCGCTCGCCGGTGTGCGGATCGGTCTCGAAGACGAGATCGGCCGCCTCGGCGGGCTGGCGCACGATCTCGGCAAGTTCGGCGGGGCCGGGCGGCGCCAGATCGCAGGCCGCCCCCTTGGTCTTGAGCGCCAGCAGCGCCGGCTCGGCGAGAAACCGATCGTAGAGATCGGCACGCAAGGTCGCCAGCACCCAGACCCGCCCCGTCTCGACCAGAAGCTGCAACAGGCGGACGAAGGTCTCGCGCTGCTCGGTCGCGAGATCCGGGGCGAACAGCTCGTCGAGCTGGTCGACGAGCAGGATCAGATGAGCCTCGACGGCGCGCTGATAGCCATGGCGGGCGCGTTCCGCCCGGCCGACCCGCTCCAGAGCATTGAGGATCGGCGCGGTGGCCGCCGCCCCGGCGTGCGCCAGCAGGCCGGCGAGCTGAGCCGGGCTGCGATAGTCGCTGTCGGCGATTTCGGGCAAGGCCGGCGGCCGGCCCCGCTCGTCCTCGGGAATGTTCGCTTCGCCATCGAGGAGCCGCGTCGCCAGGACCTCGATCGGCCCGCCGGGCATCTCCAGGGGCCGCATCGTCGCGACCCGCCACACATCGACCCCTGGGACCACCCCCGGCGCGGTCAGCCGCGGCACCAGGCCGGCGCGCGCCAATGACGATTTGCCGGACCCGCTCGCCCCCAGAACGAGCAGAAACGGCGCGCCGCGGCCGGCTGCGTCCTTCCACAGGTCGATCGCGCGGGCGGTCTCGCGCGAGCGCCCGAAGAACACCGGAGCGTGCTTCGCCCCGAACGCGGCCAGGCCGCGGAACGGCGAGCCCTTGGTCTCGATCGGCCACAGCACCGCGCGGCCCTGCAGGACCTTTTCCTCAAGCCAGCGGCGCAACAGGCGATCGATCTGCGCCTCGAACTCGTCGGTCGAGCCGAAATGCTGGAAGGCCGCCTTGAACGGGCCGTCCTGGGAGAGGAACCAGGTATCGAAAAATTCCTTCAGCCTGCGCCACTGCTGATGGACGCGTTCGGCCTCGGGATCATCGAGGCGGACCATCGGCGGGTCGGGGTGACGGAAGACATAGACGTCCGGAAAGCCCTGGCTGCGGTACGCCGCAATCGCCGACAAGACCTCATAGGCGCTGCCGCTCGGGTAGGGCCTGTCGTCCTCCATGCGGGCAAAATCGGCGGGAAGCTCGCTGCCGATCCGATGCCGGAATATGGCGATGACGATCTCGCATTCGGCCGCTTCCGGGATCTGCGCCTGAAACGTCGCGTGCGCCCGATAGAAGTCGGTCTCCCACCGAATTGTCTTGAGCCGTACAGTCCCGGCAAACTCGCCGTTGAGCCGCTCGACGACGCGATCGACCCGCCGCCGCTCGTGATCGACGTCGCCCGGCGAGGATACGAAGATTCGGACGTTCCGCATCATCCCGCTCTCTGCTGCGGCGGCGCTTGTCATGGGGGCTGCGAGCACGGTTCAGCAAAACCGGCGATCAGCTCCCATAAAATAGCATCTTTTGGCAGGTCACGCAGCCTTGATGGCTCAGCGCGCGGTTGGGCGGATCCCTGAAAACGATCAGCGGCCCCAAGCGGGTTCGGCGCCCTGTCGGTCGTGGAACGGTAAAGTTTCCTATACTCTTCAATTTATTGCCTGATGCGCTCGTTCGGGTTACACACCGGGGTCAAGCGGGGACGGGGTGCCGCGGGACAATTCCCGGGAAGACGAGGAGGGGAGCATGGCAAGTCGGCGGCGGATGCGGCTCATCTGGCTCGTGCTCGCCGGCGCGCTCGGGCTCCCGCGAGCGGCCGGTGCCCAAATTGCGCCGCCTTATTCGGTCGCAACCGGGCTACCCGAACCGACCGGCTTGGTGACGCTGCCAGGATTGAACACGGCGCAGCAGACGATGGCGCAATCGATCGACCGGGTCTGCCCGACGATCACCAATATCGCCGCCACGCCGGCGCAGCGGGATCTGGCGAACATCTGCCAGGCCATGACCTACAATGCCGTGCTCGTGCAAGGTCAGCCGAACCCGTTGGGTTTGCAGCAGTCCTTCGGGCTCAACGTCACCGGGCTCAAGGATGCTCTGCAGGAGCTGAACGGCGGCGTCGAACTCCTCGTCCCGACGAACCAGGCCACGACCTTGCAAACCGAGCAGAGCAACTTTCAGAGCGGGGTCATCGAGGCGCGCCTGTCGCACCTGCGCGAGCGCATGTCGGGAACCGCCGTCGCCTCGGCCGCGGACAATCAATTGGCCGCGCTCGGCGCGCAATACGCATCGAGCGGCCTGCCTGTGAGCGATGTGCCGCCGGCTTACGTCAGCGCGTGGTACGGGCGCCTCGGCATGTTTTTCGACGGGGTCGGACAATTCGGCGACAGCGCTTCGACGGCGCGGCAGAACGGCTATTCATTCGGCAATGGCGGGTTCCTGACCGGGCTCGATTACCAGTTCTCCACGCGGCTCGCCGCCGGCCTCGCCTTCGGCTACAGCCACAACAGTGTGGATTTCGACGTGACCCCGCAAAGCGCGTCCGGTCAGTTCCTGCGCAGCGACCTGTTTCAGGGCAACCTCTATGCGACCTATCTGGTCAATCCGTCGTTCTATCTGAACGGCGCGGCCTCGATCGGCGGCGGCAACAGCGATTCGCGGCGCCATATCGTGATCCCCAGCACGACCAGCTTTCCAAGCATCGATCGCTTTGCCACCGGCAGCTTCGGCAACAGCAATTACGGCGCCAGCCTGGGCGGCGGCTACATCGTGCCGCTCGCGCCGTGGACCCTGACGGCGACCGCCCGGTTCCAGTATTTCCGCACCAGCGCCGATGCATTTGCCGAAAACGGCGCCCTCGGAGCCGATCTGCGGTTCGGCAGTTCTGCGCGCAACGCCTTTCTGTCGTTCATCGGCGGTCAGGCGCAATACACGATTGCCACCCGATGGGGGCCGCTCTCGCCGATGGTCCGCTTCGAATGGGCGCACCAATACAATTCCGACAATACTGCCGTGTCCGTCGCCTACAGCGAAGACCCGGCGCTGCTTTCGGCCTTCGTATTACCGGGCAATCCGACCAGTCATAACTATGTCGATCTCGGGGTCGGCGCCGCTCTGCAGTTTTCGCCGACCGCTTCGGGCTTTTTCGCCTATGACGCCATTGTCGGATTGAACCACACCAGCTTCAACAGCGTCATTGGCGGCATCCGCATCCGCTTCTGACGGCGGGTTTCCCTTCGGCAGCAACGGTTCACGATCGGTCGACGGTTGCAGAGAGGTCCTGCCGCGGCTTGCAAAACCCAGGCCCCAAGATCACTTTCGACTGATCTTCATACCCCCGGACAGGATCATGCCCGACGAGAATTCTCCGCTCTGCCCAAAGAGCCCGGAAGAATGGCTGGCGGAAGCGCGCCGGGCGGAGCGCGAGGGCGAGCTGTTCCGCGCCTGCGACATCGCGATGCAGGGATTGGCGGAGCACCCCGATGCACCGAGGCTGAAGCACCGGGCCATCCTGTGTCTCGCCTCGACCGGGGCGACGCGCCAAGCCATCGAGAAATTTGCCGCGCTCGATCTCGACAAAGCTGCAAGGGGCACCTGCAGTGCAAATTTGCGCCTGGAGATCGCCAATCTGAAGGCGCGGCTGGCCAAGGATGATGCATTGGCGCGGGCCGGGGAGGAGCGGCGGGAGCGGCTGCGCGAGGCTGCCGATCTGTATCAGGCGGCCTATGCCGAAGAGTGTGCGGCGGGCAATCCCGAGGCCTATTATCCGGGCGTCAATGCGGCGACCCTGCGCCTGCTTGCCGGCGATCGTCAGAGGGCGATGGAGCTGGCCGGCGCCGTGCTCGAACACTTGGCGTCCTGGCCGGAGGAGCGGCGCGGATATTACGAGCTTGCCACCGAGATCGAGGCGCTTCTCATATTGGGCCGGCCCGACGAGGCACGCCGGCGCGCGGGCGCCGTACGCCGCAGGTTCGCGGCGCCGGATGGGATCGATTTCCGGGCTCTCGCCGGCACGCTTCGGCAGTTGCGTCTCGTCATCGACGCGAACCGGCTCGATGCGGGCGTGCTGGCCCAGCTCACCCCGCCCCATACCGTCCATTATCTCGGTCATATTATCGCCGCGCCCGGCGGAAGCGGCCGGTTTCCGGCAGCGGAGGAGCCGCGGATCGCCGCCGCGATCGAATCACGCATCGCTGGGGCGGGGATCGGCTTCGGCTATGGCTCGCTCGCGGCCGGCGCCGACATCCTGTTCGCCGAGGCGTTATTGCGGCACGGCGCCAATCTCAACATCGTGCTGCCGTTCGATCGGGCCGAATTCATCGACGTCTCGGTCCGCCCCGCCGGCAACGGATGGGTAGAGCGTTTCGAGACCTGCTTCGCCGCGGCCGAAGCGCACGGCACGGTGCGCTTTGCGACGCAAGACCATTATCTCGGCGACGACGCCCTGTTCGGTTATTGCAGCCAGCTCGCGATGGGGCTGGCGATCTTGCGCGCTCGGCACTTGTGCACCGAGGTCGAGCAGATCGCGGTCTGGGATGGCAACCCGCCTTCCGGCCCCGTCGGCACCGCCGTCGACATGGCGAATTGGCGCCGCACCGGCCGTCCGCAATCGGTGATCCGCTGCGGCGACAGCGCCCCGCCGCAGATCGCCGCCGTGAGGAGCGCCGAGCAGCCGGCGCGCCGCCGCACCCGGGCGATGCTGTTCGGCGACATCCACGGCTTCAGCACGCTGTCCGACGCCGAATTGCCGCGCTTTGTCGACACCGTCCTCGCCGCCTTTGCCAAGGTCATCGACGGCTACGGCGACGACGTTCTGCTTGCCAATACCTGGGGCGATGGGCTCTATCTGGTGTTCGACGACGCCGGCAGGGCGGCGCATTGCGCGCTCGACCTGCAGCAGGCGATGACCGCGCTCGACCTTGCCGCCGCCGGGCTGCCCGATTACCTGGCGCTTCGCCTCGGCGGGCATCTCGGGCCGGTCTATGCCAGCCGCGACCCGATCCTCAAGCAGCAGAATTTCTTCGGTGCCCATGTCAGCCGCGCCGCGCGGATCGAGCCGGTGACGCCCGAGGGTTGCGTCTACGTCACCGAGACGCTTGCCGCCGTATTGGCCATCCACAACACCGAAGAGTTCACCTGCGATTACGTCGGTATGACCGAGGCGGCAAAACATTACGGCAGAATGCGGATGTTTCTGCTGCGCCGAACAACCCCTCTATAAGAGCCCGTTTCGAAAGGAAGGTGAGTGGCCAAGGTGATATGGTTCCAAGCGGTTACCAGCCAGCTTGGAGCGTCATATGTGGACCCCGACCACCCGCCAATACTATAGCCGCCCCGCGGTACGCTACCAAACCGATCTGA
>DATFCQ010000429.1:0-10346 GCA_035252905.1 Allostellaceae bacterium
TGCCCGAGAGCCCGACGATATCGGCCTCTCGGGCGGCAAGCGACAGGAGTTGGTGGCCGTTGCCGCCGATCAAGATCGTCGGGCGCGGCCGCTGCACCGGCAGCGGCGCAACCGCGTGCTTCGTGATGCGGTAATGCTTGCCGCTAAATGTCACCCGCTCCCCGCCGAGCAGGCCCTTGATGATCGCAACCGCCTCGGCCAGGCGCTCGACCCGCACGCCGCCGCGCTCAAAATCGAAGCCGGCCTCCTCGTATTCCGCCCGGATGCTGCCGGCGCCGAGACCGAGCCGCAGCCGGCCGCCACTGAACAGATCGACTGCCGCCGCCTCGCGCGCGACCAGCACCGGATGGCGGAAATCGTTGTTCAGCACATTCGTGCCGACCCGTAGCCGAGTGGTCGCCTCAGCCGCAGCCACGAGCGCGGGGAAGGGCGCCGGCAGATCGGCGAGATGATCCGGCACATTGAGGATGTCGTAGCCGAGCGCCTCGATCCGGCGTGCCTTTTCCACCCATTCCTGCCGCGACTGCGCGCCCCGCGCGTTGACGCCGAAGCGAAACGGATTGACGCTCATTTCTCGAATTCCAATTCACTAAAATAGATGCCGCAGGGCGCCGTCCGGAATGCTGGAATTGACCGGCGGAGTCTCGATCAGCATGACGCTATCTGATTACGCGGCGAGGTCAATAGGCTGATCGATCGGCTTGGTGGCGAGCGTTTGCCAACCTTCGATTTTGCGCATGCTGATCCGGCCGGAGGCGAGCAGCGCCCGGAACAACATCGCTGCAGTGTCGGCCGATGGCAGCACGGTCTGCGTTTTGATGCGCCGCTTGAACTCCTCGTGCAGCCGCTCGATGGCGTTGGTAGGGCATCGTCGCGGCGCGGCGGGTCGTATCGGTCAACAAAGGTGACATTGACGAATATTCGGATAATGGCGCCGCTCCCTACCCCGCCGTCCTCCCGCAATGTGCGTGAGGACGAACCGCCCGTGACCGCTCAACACTTTGGGTCATTGGACGATTTTTTCAAAATCGTACGCCAAGCCGCCCAGGGCCGGATCCAAGGGCGACGCATGAATTTTTGTCGCCTGACCGGGGCTGATCGCGGAAAAGCTCAGCGTAGCCGAGCGCATTCCGCCGCCTTATGCTTCTGCTCATAGGCTCACGCCCGCAACGGGGCTTGACAATGGCGACTGACATATCTGCGGCGCGCGCCGCCTTTCTGGCGCTCTTCTTCGCGATCGGGGCAGCCGGTCCGGTGGCGGCGCAACAGCACGTCGGCGTCAACAGCGCAGTCAACCCCGAGGCGACGGGCATCCCGCCGAATGCGCCGCCGCGCCGTCTCGTGGTCGGCCAGCCGGTCATCTTCAACGAGCACGTCACGACCAATCCAGCGGGCCAGACGCAGATCCTGTTTGTCGACGCATCGTCGATGAGCATCGGTCCGAACTCCGATCTCGTCATCAATCAGTTCGTCTATAACCCGTCGACCGGAACCGGCCGGATGGCGGCCAATCTGGCGCGCGGCGTCTTCCGCTATATCGGCGGCAAGCTCAGCAAGGAGCCGAACGGCGTCTCGATGACCACGACGGCGGCGGCGATCGGCATTCGCGGCGGCGTCCTTTTGGTCGATGTGGCCCTGGGCGGCCGGACCGAGGTCATCTTTGAATATGGCAGGGGCGTCGCCGTAATGGGCCGCAACGGCGTCTCGCAGACGATCACCCGGCCGGGCTACGAGGTCATCGTCGCCGGGCCCGGCGCCTCGCCCTCGGCGCCGTTTCCGGTGCCGCCGGGGACAACGGCGCGGCTCCTCCTGGCGCTCGACGGCCGCTCCGGCGCGCATGGCGGCGCCCTCGTGGTTCCGACCGGGGAGCTCGTCGCGCGCAGCGGCCTCGCCCGCATCATCTCGGCCAATCTCCCGGCCAGCATCGCCGCCGCCCGATTGAACCGGCCGCCGCCGGCGGCACCACCCGTCGTCACCGTGACCTTCCTGAAAAATCGCGCGGACGTCAATACGGCGGCACTCCAGGGGGCGCCGCTCAGCACGCGTTCGGGCATCGGCACCGGGCTGACCATCGCCAGCCTCCAATCCAGATTATGGCGAAGATTCATGCAGGATCTTCCTACATCGACGCTGCACGGGTTAGCGGCGGCCTTCGGCATGAACGGGGTCGTGCACTAACTACTTACGGCAAATCCTCGACCGTTTCCGCCCGCGAGAACCGCACGAGCCGGATCCGGTGCCCGGTGTTGCGGCGGTGCTCTTCGGCGGCCGGGCGCATTGCCTCGGCAACGGCGCGCTGCGAACGTTGGAGAATGAAGGGCTCGCCATCAACCCCCTGCGCGACGATGAAAGTCTCCTCTCCCCGATCATCGATCGCCGTCCAGACCCAGACTTCTGACACATCAGCCATTTGGGTATCGGGCTGATCTCTGCGCACACGGCAGAAATCAGCGGCGGCTGTCTTCCGTCACCTTTGCCGCAGAATGGTGGCTATTTTGTTCCAAAATTATGATTACTGCTGAGCCGCCAGTCTTCGGTGGCGGGATGGCTGCAGAGGCCTCGATCACACCGGGATCATTACGGTTATTGGAGTGGCGATGGTGTAAATCCTTTCTCAATCACATTCGGCGCACAAGAGGTCCGCCGCGCAGGCCAAGCGCGCGGCAGGATTGCCTTCCGCCATTGCGGAGCGGCGCGCGGTTCCCATCGAGCCGCGCGCCGCTTACCTCGTCCCCCTGCGGGCTCGAGCGTGTTTCGGGCATTAGCCGCGCAGTGCGCCGATCGAATGGCCAGTATGACGCGTACCACACTCTCGTCGGGTCCGGCCACGCTCAATCGTTGGCCGGCGCCGTCCTCGCTCGGCAGCGGCGCCGGATCCTCGAATCCGAGCAATCAGCGCTCAGCCGACTCTTCGAATGACCACAACTGACGCACCGTTCCCCCGCTTCATCTCAGCGAGGGGGCTTACCGATCGCGGCCGCCCTCGGATGGCCAGAACGCACGGCTTGGTGGTCACTGGGCCTTGTTGGTGAGGCTCCCCCGGGAAGCGCTCGGAACCGCTGAAGACGGGAGAACACGCGGAGGACCGGGCTGGAGATAGGAGCGTCGTCGTCGCGGCTGATGGGACTACACGGTCAGACACGCAGCCCGCCATTTTGACAACGTAAAAGACCGGAAATCTGATTAGCACATATACTCTGGATTTCGAATTCTCGACTTTACAGAAAGTGGGTGACTCAGAATTGCTCATAAGCCGGCACAAAGCGGAAGCAAAAACATGGAACCTCAGTAGCTGCGAATTGTTTCGCTTTATACGTACGGCTTCCGACGAGAGGTCATACATGCAAAGCGATATGACTGGGGTTGCCGGCACCGCCGTCGCGACCGATGAGACCGACCGCCTGATCGCCTCCGACAAGGTCGAGGGCACCGCCGTCTACAACCGGCAAGGCGAGCGCCTGGGCAAGGTGTACAATTTTATGATTGACAAGTACACGGGTCGGGTCGCCTATGCGGTGATGTCGTTCGGCGGCTTTCTCGGCGTGGGCGAGAGCTATCACCCGCTGCCCTGGAAGGTGCTGACCTATGACACGCGTCTGGGCGGCTATGTCGTCGATCTCGACCGCATCCGCCTCGAAGGCGCCCCGAGCTATACTTCGAGCACGCTGCCGAACTGGTCGGACCAGAGTTATCGTCGCAGGATCGATGAGTATTACGGCATGCCGTATTCGGCCCATGACAAGGACTTGAACGAAATCATTACACAGGGCGCCGTCTGACCGGCTGAGCGTCAGATGGAGCATCGACCGGCTGCGAACTGGGCACCAAACCCTGCTGCGTTCAGCTTTCCCAAGCCCAGCATCTCCGCAGCCTTTTCGGGCCTGTCTGTGGCGTGCACCCACCTGCAGTTTCGTGCACGACCCGGAGAGGGGCCGGAAAGGCGCAGAAATGCCGACCCTGGAAGGACCGGAAGCATAGGGTTGGGGCATACCCTGCCAGCTCATCAAGGCCAAGGCGGGTCGTCGCCCTTGGCTCGTGCTACGCGAAGGCGTTGTGGTAGGCGTTGAGCGCAGGCGCCCCGCCGAGGTGGACGTAAAGCACGCGAGAGCCCGGCGCGATCTCGCCGGCGCGCGCCATGGCAATCAGCGCGGCCATGCTCTTCCCCTCGTACACCGGGTCGGTCAGCATGCCCTCCAGCCGCCCCGCCATGCGGATCGCGGCAATCGTGGCTTCGTCCGGCAGCCCGTAATCGGGGCCGCAGAAGCGGGGATCGACCACGATGTCCTCGTCGCGCACCTCCGTGTTCAGCCCGACAAGCTCCCCGGTCGCCCGCGCGATCTTGGTCACGGCCGCCCGGGTCATCGCGGCGTTCGCGGCGGTGTCGATGCCAATCAATTGCCGCGGCCGGTCTTGGGCGCGGAAGCCTACGACCATGCCGGCCTGCGTCGAGCCCGTGCAGGTCGCGGTCACGACGGTATCGAAGAACACCCCGAGTTCCTCCTCCTGGCGGGCCAGCTCGTCGGCGAAGTGGGCATAGCCGAGGCCGCCGAGCGGGTGATCGGATGCGCCGGCCGGGATAGCGTAGGGCTTGCCGCCCTCGCGCCTGACCTGCTCCAGCGCGCGTTCCCAAGTGGCCTTGACGGCGGTGGAGTAGCCCTCGCCCTCCAGCACGATCTCGGCGCCCATGATGCGCGAGAGCAGGATGTTGCCCACCCGGCCGTAGGCGGGGTCGTCCCACTTGGTCCACTCCTCCTGGACAAGGCGGCACTTGAGGCCGAGCACGGCGGCAACGGCGGCGACTTGACGAGTGTGGTTGCTCTGAATGTTGCCGATGCTGACCAGAGTGTCGCAGCCTTGGGCGAGCGCGTCGGCGGCAAGCCACTCCAGCTTGCGCACCTTGTTGCCGCCGAAGGCGAGGCCGGAGGAGACGTCGTCGCGCTTGGCCCAGACCTCGATGCCCAACTCGCGCGATAGACGCTCGAGCTTGTGGACCGGGGAGGGCAAAAAGGCGAGCGGGATGCGGGCGAACCGCTCCTCCAGGTTCAACGGCATGGGACGGCGCTCCTGTGGTTGGAAGAGGCCGGAACGATAGCCGTGCTGGCCAGGAATGTGCTGCGGATAATGGGGCGCGAGCACATCTGATCTTCACGCCAGACCACCTACCGACGCATGATCATCGTGTGAAACGCAGCGCAGTGTAGCGCGACAATCAGGGTGAGAACCGGCATCGCGGCAAAGGCATGATTGTCGCCGGTTGCCGGCAGGTCAAGAGAACGGCGCTGTGGGGCACGAGCGCCGGTGCAGCCGTGTCCGATGCGGCCTGCCATCTCTGGACCCGAGAGCGCCGGTCGTCGATAGCGGATAGCGGGGACCGCGGCATGACGGGCACGATAGCGGGCTTGGCTCCTGAGCTTGTCGAAGGGCGGCTCCGGTGAGGGCTCGCTCCCGCCCGCCTGCCGGTCAAGGAGCAGGTTCGCGAGGAATGGAACCCCCGCAAAGTCGGTTTTCGGATGCACAACCATCGGCGACCCGTGTCGCAGCACGTGGTTTAGATTCACGCTCGCTCGCTGAGACTATCGGACGCGGCTGTCCCGGAATTGCGCTGAACAGCCTGTAAACCATTTAGAAAGCCGGTGAGTTTGGCACGGTTCGGCCCAGCTATGATGTCGCGAAAATCAGTCTCCTGGCTGCACCTGCCGCTAAACGCTTGGCAGGCCGGCTTGGAAGCGCAGGAGGTGATCGGCTTGCGGTTCGCACTGCTGGCCGCCGGCGGCGAAGCGGCCGTAGCCGAGACGGCCCGCATGGTCTCGGAAAAGATGTCTGCCGCACTGGCGGCTCAACATGAGGCAGCATTTGCCGTTCTTACAGGCAACGCCCCGCTGATTCCGTCGCAAACCCTCGCGATCTATCGCCAAAAGATGCGCGCCAACCGACGGCGCCTCAGAGTTGCTGCAAAATCACCGAAGACACGGCTCACCCGTCGCACGATCAAACGTGGTCGGATGTGACCGGGCCGACAAACCGTCTTTTCCCCCTGAGGAGATCCGCATCCGGCGTGCCCTGTCTTTCGGCCATCAAGCTCGGCGGGCAATCCGGCAGCTGCCAGCTTCTTTCCGTGTGAGGTGGTGGGCTCGATCCTTACGGAACTGTTCACCGATGGCGGGCATTCCCCAAGGACAACCGGTGATCGATCTTGGAAGTGGGAGAAAGTCAGCCTGCAAGTTTCAAGATCAGTCGAACCAAGCCCAGAGAAGGCTGGATCTCGCCAATGGAGGATGACGATGCCGGACCACGTTTACAGGATCATCCAGGTCGCAGGCTCTTCGGACAAGAGCATCGAGGATGCGATCAGAAGCGCCATCAGCCGTGCGTCCCGCACGCTGCGCCAGGTTGACTGGTTCGAAGTGGTGGAGACGCGCGGCCATATCGAAGGCAATCAGGTAGCTCACTACCAGGTCACTCTCAAAATCGGGTTCACGCTCGAAGAGGGCGATTGACGCCGCGAGCCGCGTGCCAGCTCTGGCGAGTTGTCCCGCTCCGCATGGAGCGCCTGGATAATCGCCTTCACGCCGCCTGATCCTTGTGCGGCGATGATGCCAAACTCAGCCAGATGACCAAGGCTCAAACCCCACCCCGCCGCCGGGGACACCCCTGGTGCCGCCGCCTCCACCCGCGCAAGACCCGCCGCCGAGTGCGAGTTGATCACGCCCGCCATGGCGTCGATTGGGGGCGTCATCAATCGGTTGCCGCCGCAATCCGACCCGCGCAGCGCCCGGCGGGAACCTGGATGCTGAGCGTGGTGGCGCGGCCTGCTTCCTTTTGCAGGTCATTCGCCCGCCCAGTATTTCCCCCCTTAGGCCTCACGGAGACACGTTATGAAACTTCGCAGGATTCTCGCCGGCACCGTGCTGGCCTCGTCCGTCCTGACACTCCCCGCTCTTGCCCAGACTGTCGCTCCGCTCACCTACGTCCAGCCGCTATCGCCCAATGCCGTGCGACTTGTGCAGGAGAAGCTTCGGGCATCCGGTACATACCACGGCACCGCCGATGGCGTCTGGGGACCGGATAGCGCCACCGCGCTGCAACGCTTCCAGGCCACGCATCAGCTTCAGGTTACCGGCCAACTCAATCAAGTCACCGTGACGGCCCTGGGCCTTAGCCCAGCGGCGCTGCTCACGCCCCCGCCCGGCCCTGCCGCGGCCACCACGCGGCCGGGTCGGTGAAGCGGTCGATCCGGCGCTGCACCAGCACGTCGAGGACCCCCCGGTCTGGTCGACTGCTCGCCACAGCCAGTGCTTTACCCCGGCGATCTTGATGACGACCTCGTCGAGGTGCCGCTTGTCTCCGGCCGCAGGCAGCCGCCGGATCCGGTTGGCAAAGTCCTGGCCCGAATTCCAGGCGATCGACCGTCTTCTCAGAGAGGCGGACCGGCAGGCGCTGAGAGCGTTGTCGTCGCGGGTGCGGGTCACCGCCACCAGCTTCACGAACCATTATGATTGGGGCGATTTCAGGGGTGATCCGGCTGAGCTGATGGAGCGCTGGTTCGACATGCACCTCTATCTGGAGAATTGGGGGACGCATCGGCTATCGTCTCGGATTGCCCGGGCGACTTCGTCGGAATTCGCAGAACATCGGAAGGGCGGCCGGCTCCGACGCCGCCTTTCGGCAACAGCGTTGCGCAGCGGTTCCGCCCGGGGCGGCCAGGTCGAGGGAGGATGAGAGATGCCGGATCTGCTCTATGTAGGCCTGCAGGACGACGACAAGATCGCGGTGTTTGCGATCGATAGCGACAGCGGCCGGCTGACAATGCGGGCCGAGGTGGCAGGGGCGGGCGGGCCGTCGGTCTTCGCGATCAGCCCGGACCGCAAGACGCTCTATGTCGGGCATCGCACCCGGCCTTCGATCGCGGGCTTTCGCATCGACCCCGCGACTGGCGGACTGTCGCTGTCGGGAACGGCGCCGCAGGCGGACGCGCCGACCTTTCTCGCACCCGACCGCACCGGCCGCTATCTGCTGTCGGCCTATTACCAGGGCGGCTATGCGGCGGTGTATCCCATTGCGGCGGACGGCACGGTGGGGGCTTCGCCGGTCGATAAGCAGGAGACCGCAATCGGCGCGCACGCGATCGCAACCGATCCATCGAACCGTTACGCGTTTGTCCCGCATATTTCCCGCATCCAGGACAACGTGCTGGAACCGCCGAAGAACAATCCCGGTCCCAATTTCATCATGCAGTTCAGGTTCGACGCCCAGAGCGGCCGGCTGACGCCGAATTCGCCGTCTCGCGTCGAACAGGGGGATCTTGTCGGCCCGCGCCACTACATCTGCCATCCAAGCCTTGATGTCGTCTATTTCTCGAACGAGCAGGGGTGCAGCGTTACCGCCTATCGCCTCGATCGCGTGGCCGGCACGCTCTCCGCCGTGCAGACGATCTCGACATTGCCGGCCGGTCACAGCGAGCGGACCACCTGCTCGCAGATTCATCTGACGCCGTCGGGGCGGTTTCTCTATGTCGGCAACCGCGCCGCCAGCAGCAGCAATATCGCCGGTTTCGCGGTCGATCCCGCCAGCGGGCAATTGAGCGCGGCCGGGCATGTCGCGACCGAAGCGGTGCCCAGCGCCTTCTGCCTCGATCCGGCCGGGCGTTTCCTGTTCGCCGTCGGCACCGCTTCCGGCCGCTTGGCGTCCTACCGCATCGAGGAGAAAACCGGCGCGCTGACGCCGCTGGGGACGCAGCCGGTCGGCCAGCGGCCCGCGGCGGTGCTGGCGGTGCGCCTCGGGGCCTGACGACGCTTTGTCCCCGTCACTCCGCGGAGTGACGGGGACGGAAATCGGCGCGGCGGTCTTTTTCACAGACTATTCGATGGCGCCCGCCGACTTGGCGGTGGCGCTGGAGGAGCGCGGCCTCGATTCGCCGTGGGGCGCCGAGCATTCGCACATCCCGATGACCCGACGCTTCACCCATCCGCTGGGCGAAGCCGAGCCGACAAGGCATTAGGCTTTTTTCGGCGACCAGCCATACGCCTTGGCGCAGGCGCCGCCCATCAGCATCGCCCGCTCGGTGTCGCTGAGGCGGTCAGTCTTCAGGAAGGGCTCGACGCCCTGCTCGTAGCTGACGACCGCAAACGCGCGCGTCCAGTCCGTGCCCCACAAGCAGCGCTCGAATCCCCAGGCGTCGAATATGCGGGCTAGCGGGTCCCAGATGTCCGGGAACGGATAGGGTTGCTTCGACAGCGTGCAGGCGCCGGTGATCTTGATCACCGCATTCTTGCGCTTGGCGAGTTCCACCACTTTCGGAAGATCGGCCCAGGGATGCGGCGGCGCCGGCGGTACGCGCGGCTGCAGGATGCCCATATGGTCGATGATGAACCGCGCGTCGGGGTGGCGGTCGATCAGCGTCATGCCCGCGTCGACGTTGCCCCAGAACAGGACGTTGACCGGGAAATCGTTTTTGACGGCTGCGCGCAGGATGCGGTCGAGCCCCGGATCGTCCGGCGCGCGCTTCGACGCTTTCGTCAAGATAATGCGGATGCCGACCGTGCCCGGCGTCTTCTTCCAGTCGGCGATGACATCGGCCACCGCCGGATCATCCGGGTCGACCGGTTTGACCAGGGCGAACTTGTCGGGGTGGGCACGCTGCACCGAGACCGCATAGCTGGCGTCGTACTGGTACATCGAGAACGGCGACATGTAGATCGCGCCGTCGACGCCGACCTTGTCCATCGCCGCCACCATCTCGTCGCCGGTGACGTGAGCGGGCCAGTTCGGAACGCTGTGCCACGGCCGCTCAGGCGTGTTCGCAGCATAAGCGTGGACCTGGGCATCGATGACCACCGGCGGCCGCGCGGCGGCATGCGCTTCGCGCATCAGCGCCGGTCCAGCCGCGGCGAGCGCCGCCGCGACCTGCAGCACGGTACGCCGGTCGATAAGCCTGCTTCCTGCCGCTAAACGGTTGGCCATTTCCCCCCTCCATGCCGATCGGGACCCACACTCCTCAGTTCGATGAAGATTGCGGACTTCCTTTGGCCCCGGTCAAGGGAACCGGTCCTGCGTGAAGTGGACCCCGGTTTTGGGACCAGTGGCTTGATTGGAGCGCGGACCGTTTCGTCGTGCTAGACGGAGCGGATCATGCCAAAAAGATAAGACGCAAGTTGACGGCGGCGCTGAAGGTGAAGATCGTCTTGGAGGCGCTGTGCGAGCAGGCAATGGCGGTCGATCTGGCGGCGCACGGCATCCGCGTCAATGCGATCGCGCCCGGCCCGACGCTGACCGGGCTTACGCGCGCGAGCTTGCCGACCCCGAAGCGCGGCGTGCGACCGAGGCGATGATCCCGCTGGGCCGGCTCG
>DATFCQ010000430.1:0-2932 GCA_035252905.1 Allostellaceae bacterium
GGCCATCAGGTCCAACAGCGAAATGCGGTATCCCCACCACCCGGCGCGCCAGCCGAGCGGCGCCAGAGCCAATAACAGGACGGCGATTGCCGCGAGCACCAGAGCGAGCCGCGGCAACAGCCGCAACAGCGCGCGCCAGGACCCGGCAGAACGGGTTGCGGTCGGCATCCCCCCGCTCCGCTCAGGCGAAATCGTCGCGGGTGAACAGCGATTCGAACCGGATCCCGGCCTTCATAAAGTTTTCCGCCGCTCCTTCCCGGCGGTCGACCACGGTGACGATTTTGTGGATTGTGCCGCCCTGGGCGCGCACCGGCGCGGCGGCCTGCAGGACCGAGCCGCCGGTCGTCGTCACGTCCTCGAACAAGATGACCCGCGCGCCGCGCTCGAAGCGGCCGTCGATCAACTGATCGGTGCCGTGGCCCTTGTTGTCCTTGCGCACAAAGAAGCCGTGCAGCGGCTTTTCCGGCCAGCTCCGCCGGCACAGCAATGCGACCAACGGGATCGCGCCGGTTTCAAGACCGCCGACAAATTCGACCGGATCGTCGCGGACCTTGTCGAACAACAGATCGGCAAGGAGCGCGGCGCCCTCCGGGTCGAACATTGTCTTCTTCATGTCGAAGAAGTAGGTGCTGGCGCGGCCGGAGGCGAGAACGAAGCCGCGGTTCTGCAACAATGAGCGCGCCCGGATGATCGCGCACAGCCGGTCCCGTTTGACCTCGATCGCCTCGCCCTCGCGCTCCATGCCGCCTTCTCCCGCCGACCGGCAGAGAGGGTTGCGCCGGCCGCCATGCGAAATCAAGCGCCAAGCTCGGCCGCGAGAGTGCCGGGAGGCGGGGCGCCGGCGACCGGCACTCCGCCTCCCGGCAAGAACCGGACGCTACTTGTCTTTCGGCTGGCGCGGGGCCGGTGCGGCGGAAGCCGCGGCCGGCTTTTGCGCCTTCGGCTTCTTGCCGGCGCGATCCTTTCCGGGTTTGGCGGCCGGCTTCTTGCCAGTAGGCATGGATTTATCCCCTATTTAGTAGTAGAGCAATCTATATACACTATTTCTGGTAGAATGTCGAGAGCGATCACGACCCGAACTCCGGGCAGTTGCCAAGCCTCGGGCGGCCTCGCCATACTGCGGCGAGACGGAGAGGAGAGAAGCATGCGCTGGGTCCGATTCGCCAAAGAGGGGCGCCCGACCTACGGAATCGTCGAGGGCGACAGCGTCGTCGAGGTCACCGGCGATCCGTTCGCCGGCTACGAGCGGACGTCGAGCCGCCAGCCGCTGCGCGCGGTCAGAGTGTTGCCGCCGGTCGAGCCCCGTACCTTCTATGCCGCCGGCCTCAATTACGCCGAGCACGTAACCGAGGCGGCGCGCAAGCTCGGCCGCGAACCCGAACTGCCGCCCGAGGCCGATATCGGCTATCGCGCCAACAACGCGCTGATCGCGCACGGCGAGGCGATCGTCATCCCGAAGGATGCGACCGACCTCGTGCAGTACGAGGCGGAACTCGTCGCGGTCATCGGCAAAGAAGCGAAATACCTGTCCGAGCGCGACGCTCTGTCCTGCGTCCTCGGCTGGACGATCGGCAACGATATGAGCGAGCGCACCTGGCAGCGCCAGGACCGCACATTGTGGCGGGCCAAGAACACCGATACGTTCAAACCGATGGGGCCGTGGATCGAGACCGATTTCGACCTCGATGCGGCGGAGACGATCGTCCGGGTCAACGGCGAGGAGACCAACCGCTTTCGCACCAACCACATGGTCCACGGGGTCGCGAAGTTCCTCGCCCGCATGTCGCAATACCTGACGCTGTACCCCGGCGACGTCGTGTGGATGGGCACCGACGGCTGGCCGAAGAACCTGAAGCACGGCGACACGGTCGAGATCGAGATCACCGGGATCGGCACCTTGTCGAACCCGGTCGTGCGCGCGGGGCAATAGGCTGGTAAGGCCCCTCACCCCGGCCCTCTCCCTCCCCGGGCTTGACCCGGGGATCACGGGGAGAGGGAGGGTCCCGCTGACCCCAGGGTTTTGAGGTAGGTTTGCACCATGGAAATCGCCTTGACCCCGATGGAATTTGCCCGGCGCGCGCGCCGGCTTTATGCCGAGCGCGAGGCAGTCGTCGACGGCACTCTGCGGCTGAGTTACGCGCAGTTCCTGGAGCGCTGCGACCGCTGGTCGTCGGCATTGCAGGCTCTCGGGGTCCGGCAGGGCGATCGGGTGGCCTACATCGCGCCGAATACGCACTCCCACCTGGAGGCGTATTATGCCGTACCGCAAATCGGTGCGGTTCTGGTGCCGATTAATTACCGACTGGTGCCGGACGACTTCGCGTACATCATCAACCATTGCGGGGCGAAGATCGTCTGCGTTCACGCCGATTACCTCGAAGCCGTCGACAGCATTCGCGAAACGCTGAAGGGCGTCGCGCATTTTGTGGCGCTTGAAGGGGCGAAAGGCGGCTGGATCGACTACGAATCGACGCTCGCCGTGCATGCGCCGGATTTCGCAACCGTCGCTATCGCCGAAAACGATCTCCTGACCATCAACTACACGAGCGGAACGACGGCCCGGCCCAAGGGCGTGATGATCACGCACCGGAACGCCTATATGAACGTGATGGGCACCCTCGCCCATCATCATCTGACGCCGGGCGATCGCTATCTGTGGACCCTGCCGATGTTTCACGCGAACGGCTGGACCTTCGTATGGATCAATACCGCCCGGGGCATGGCCCATGTCTGCCTTCGCAGAGTGGAACCGCGGCTCATTTTCCAGCTTATCAAGGACGAAAACATTACGATGGTAACTGCCCAGGTAGGCTACCGGACTTCCGTGCCGATCCGGCGGGCGCGGAGCGCGAGTTTGCGGGGCGGGGGTGGGATCGGCGTAAATTGTGATTGACACGGGTCTGACTTGTCGGTTCCTGGATCGCATGGATAG
>DATFCQ010000431.1:0-12675 GCA_035252905.1 Allostellaceae bacterium
GGATTGGTGCGCGGCGGGCAATCGCCGCGGCTGCGCGGCACCTTGCAGCCCGGCAACGAGATCGCCGCTGCGTGGCGCGGGCGCCTCGCCGAGCATCTCGGCACGATTGCCTGCGAATTGGTGCGCGCCCATGCCGCCCGCCTCCTCGACGATCCCGGCCGGCTCGCCGGCCTCGCCGCGGCGGCGGCGCTGTTGGCGGCGGCCCTGCCCGAGCGCGAGCCTCATACCGACGTCTTCGCTTCCTTCGCGGCGCTCGTCGCCGCGCTCGAAGGGACGCCCGACTGGCCGGCGCGCTATATTGCCTGGGAGCGCGACCTGTTGTCCGCGCTCGGGTTCGGGCTCGACCTGTCGCGTTGCGCCGCGACCGGCGCCACCGCCGATCTCGCCTACGTCTCGCCGAAGAGCGGGCGCGCCGTATCGCGCGAGGCGGGCCGGCCCTACCATGACAAACTCCTGCCGCTGCCCGCCTTTCTGTGGCGCGCGGCGCCGGCCGCGGAGGCCGACCTCGCGCAAGGCCTCACATTGACCGGGTATTTTCTGCTGCACCACGTGCTGTCGCCGCAGCGGCAATCCCTGCCGCCGGCGCGGGCGCGTCTGCTGTCCCGGATCAAGGGCGGGGGCGCGGCGGCGGCGATGCGCGATTGAACGACAGATCCGAGGTTCAAGAACATGCCAGAGACCGCCCTCCTCGGCGAGATCCGCAACATCGATTTTGCCGATGCCCTCGGCGAGCGCTATCTCTCCTACGCGCTGTCGACGATCATGTCGCGTTCCTTGCCGGACGTGCGCGACGGCCTGAAGCCGGTCCACCGCCGCATCCTGCATGCGATGCACGAGCTGCATCTCGACCCCGGCTCGGGATACAAGAAATGCGCCCGCGTCGTCGGCGACGTGATCGGCAAATTCCACCCGCACGGCGAACTGGCCGTCTACGAGGCGCTGGTGCGGCTCGCCCAGGATTTCTCGCAGCGCTATCCGCTGGTCGACGGCCAGGGCAATTTCGGCAATGTCGACGGCGACAACGCCGCGGCGATGCGCTACACCGAAAGCCGGCTCTCGGCCGTCGCCCGGGCCATGCTCGACGGCATCGACGAAGACGCGGTCGATTTTCGCCCGACCTATGACGGCGAGGACCGCGAGCCCCTGGTCCTGCCGGCGCGGTTCCCGAACCTGCTGGCCAATGGCGCCTCGGGTATCGCCGTCGGCATGGCGACCAGCATCCCGCCGCACAATGTCGGCGAATTGTGCGCCGCCCTCCTCCATTTGATCGAGCGTCCGGCCGCCGCCGTGGGCGACCTCTTCACCCATCTGCCGGGGCCGGATTTCCCGACCGGCGGGGTTCTGGTCGAGCCCCCCGAGGGGATCCGCGAAGCCTACGAGACCGGCCGCGGCAGCTTTCGCCTGCGGGCGCGCTGGCACAAGGAGGCGCAGGGGCACGGCCTCTACCGCATCGTCGTGACCGAGATGCCCTTCCAGGTGCCAAAAGGCCGGCTTGTCGAGCGGATCGCGGCCCTGCTCGAAGAGCGAAAGCTGCCGTTGCTCGCCGACATCCGGGACGAGTCGAGCGAGGAAATCCGCCTCGTCCTCGAACCCAGGACCCGCAATGTCGAGGCCGAAGTGCTGATGGAGCAATTGTTCCGTCTGACCGACCTCGAAATCCGCGTGCCGCTCAACCTCAATGTTCTCGACGCCGCCGGCGTGCCGCGGGTGATGAACCTGAAGGAGGCCTTGCAGGCCTTTCTCGACCACCGCCGCGAGGTCCTGCAGCGCCGCGCCCGGCATCGGCTCGCCGCGGTCGCCCGCCGCATCGAGATCCTCGAGGGCCAGATCGTCGTCTACGTCAATCTCGACGCGGTGATCCGGGTGATCCGCGAGGCCCCCGATCCCAAGGCCGAGATCATGGCGCGCTGGGGTCTCAACGAGATCCAGACCGAAGCGATCCTCAATCTGCGTCTGCGCGCGTTGCGCCGGCTCGAGGAGGTCGCGATCCGCAAGGAACTGGCGGGGCTGGCGCGCGAGCAAGCTGGGCTCGACGCGCTCTTAGGCAGCGAGCGGCGGCAATGGCGGGCGGTGGCGAAGGAGATCCGCGAGATCGCCGCCGAGTTCGGCGGCGACCAGCCCCACGCGATCAAAGATCGCGCGGGGACCCTGAAGGCGCTGCCCTTCCGCCGCACCCTGATCGCGGCGGCGCCGGAGGTGGTGGCGCCGCCCGAAGCGCTGATCGAGCGCGAGCCGGTGACGGTGCTGTGCTCGGCCAAGGGCTGGGTGCGCGCCGTCAAGGGCCACAACGTCTCGGCCGCCGAGCAGAAATACAAGGAGGGCGACGGGCCGCGCTTTGCGGTCGCGGTCGAGACCACCGATCGCCTGATCGTGTTCGGCACCAACGGCCGCTTTTATACGCTCCCGGTCGAGCGCCTGCCGGGCGGGCGCGGCCATGGCGAGCCGCTGCGTCTCCTGATCGACCTGCCGAACGAGCACGACATCGTCGCCCTCTTCCCCTTTCGTCCGGGTCTCGATTATCTCGTCGCCGCCAGCGACGGGCGCGGCTTTGTCGTCGCCGGAGAGGAGGCGTTGGCGCAGACCCGCGCCGGAAAGCAGGTCCTGGTGCCCGGCGCAGGCGCCCTCGCCTGCGCCTGCGTCCCGGCCGAGGGCGATGCCGCCGCCTTTGTCGGCAACAACCGCCGCCTCCTGGTCGTCGATCTCGCCGAGATCCCGACAATGGCGCGCGGCCGCGGCGTCATCCTGCAGCGCTATCGCGGCGGCGGCCTTGCCGATTGCAAGGTGTTCCGCCTCGCCGACGGCCTCTCTTGGCGGCAAGGCGAGAACCGCACCCGCTGCGAGATCGATCTGACCCCCTGGCAGGGCCCGCGCGGCGCCGCCGGCCGCACCGTCCCGACCGGCTTCCCGCGCAGCAACAGGTTTGGGTGAGCGGTTCGATTGCGGGACGACAGAGAGCCTGTCCGGGCGCCTTGATCGAGCAGACGCCGCATGGCCAAAGCAACCGCCTCGGTCTTATCGCCGCCGGTCAGCTTTGTCGCCGCCTTCTCGATCAGGGCGATCACATCCGCATCTTGAGCCTGGAATAGCCCCACGCTTCCGGTCGAGAATGCAAGTCCATTCTCAAGGTGCTAGGATGCGCGCCCTTCTCGCGTGAGGCCATGATGAATGAATCGACGGCGGGAAACGCCGCCACCCTCGATGCGACCGGGCTTCTCTGTCCCCTGCCGGTCTTAAAGGCGAAGCGGGCGTTGCGCTCGGTTCCCGCCGGGGGGGTTCTCGAAGTGCTCGCGACCGATCCCGGCGCGGTCCAAGATTTCGCGCATTTCTGCCGGGCGACCGGCTGCGAGATGCTGGACTCCTCCGAGCGGCCGGACGGGGTCCTACGGTTTCTGCTGAAAAAGCCGGGTTAGCAATCGTAGGATGGGTTGAGCGGAGCGAAACCCGTCGTTTTTGGAGGCTGGGCAAGTATTCGGGTTTCCGCTGGATCAGCGCTATGCGTCCTTCGAGGCCCCGCTACGCGAGGCACCTCAGGATGAGGATCTTTCTTAATGCCGTCAAAGACATCCTCATGCTGAGGAGCGCTCTTTGGGGCGCGTCTCGAAGCACGCACGCGGCCGATGCAGCCTTTCCCCGACCACTCTCGCCGATTCTTGCCCAGGCCTCTGCGCTCAACCCACTCTACAGATCAAATTGATCCTGAAACCGTCCTAACCGACCTTGACCTCGATATCCTCGCCGACGAGGCGCACCGGATAGGTTTTGAGGTCCTCGGTGGCGGGGGGCGACAGCACGCGGCCGGTACTGACATCGAAGCGCGCGGCGTGCAATGGGCATTCAATGGCCATACCCTCAAGCCAGCCGTCCGACAGCCGGGCATAGGCGTGGGTGCAGATGTTGTCGGTGGCAAAGAGTTGGCCGTCGGCATCGTAGAGCGCGATCTCCCGCCCCGCCGCGGCGACGCCCAGAACTTCGCCTTCGGCAAGATCCGCCCGTTTGGCAACCCGCACCCAGCCGCTCTCCGGTTCCGCCATCGGTTCCCCCCTATACCGATCTGTCAGGCGAAAACGCCTTGAAGGCGATGATCGTGAACGTGTCCTTGACGCCCGGCAAGGTCTGCAGCCGCTCGGTGACGAAATGCCCGATGTCGCCGTCGTCGGGCAGATAGCATTTGAGCAGCAGATCATATTGGCCCGAGGTCGAATAGACCTCCGAGACCTGCTCGACCTGGAGCACGGCTTCGTCGGCCACGGCATAAGCCCGGCCGAGCTCGCATTTGACCATGACGAAAATGGTCTTCACGACAGACTCAACGGCGGCCGGCGACGCGCGGTGGACGGGCGAGAAAGGCCGGCAGATCGTCGCCAAAGCCGACGACCGCGGCGCGGGGCTCTTCCTGCCGAGGTTGCGGACGGCGCGCGGCCGGCGGACGCGGAAACGGGGTGACGTTGTTCCGCAGTTGCGGCCGCGCCTCCGTCGCAGCGGGTCGGCTGCGCTCCCGCTCCCGGCGGTCGCGCCCGCGCACGCTTCTTGCCGCGGGTCTGCGGCCATAGGCGGGGGCGTCGTATTCGAGTTCGGCCGTGGCGATCCCGTCGATCGCGGTCGTCGGGATCTCCTTCCCGATCAGTGCGACGATGGCCGCGACGTGCCGGCCGTCCTCGGGCACCGCCAGCATGAAGGAGCGGCCCTCGCGGCCGGCCCGGCCGGTGCGGCCGATGCGATGGACGTAATCCTCGGCGTGGATCGGCACGTCGAAACAGAAGACATGCGAGAGGCCCTGGATGTCGAGGCCGCGGGCGGCGACGTCGCTGGCGACGAGGAGCCGCACCTCGCCTTTCTTGAAGCGCTCCAAGGTCTCGGTCCGCTTCGGCTGCGACATGTCGCCGTGCAGGGCGGCGGCATCAAAACCATGCTTTGCCAATGAGCGCTGCAGGATGTCGACATCGCGCTTGCGGTTGCAGAAAATCAGCGCGTTCTTGACGTCTTCCGAGCGGATCAGGAGACGCAGCGCCTCGCGCTTGTCGTGCGGGTCGACGACCAACAACGACTGCACCACGGTTTCGGCCGGAGAGGCGGGCGGCGCCACCGCAATGGCGACCGGGTCGGTCAGGAACAGATCGGCGAGCTTCTTGATCTCGGCCGGCATCGTCGCCGAGAAGAACAAGGTCTGGCGCGCCTTCGGCAAGAGCGCGACGATGCGCTCGACATCGGGGATGAAACCCATGTCGAGCATGCGATCGGCCTCATCGATGACCAGAACCTGCGCGTCCGACAGGATGATCTTGCCGCGCCCGTAGAGATCGAGGAGGCGCCCCGGCGTGGCGATCAAGACATCGACGCCGCGGTCGAGCTTTTTTTCCTGGTCGACAAAACTTTCCCCGCCGATCAGCAGCGCCATGGTCAGGCGATGATGGCGGCCGTAGGTCTCAAAGGAGGCGGCGACCTGGGTCGCCAATTCGCGCGTCGGTTCGAGGATCAACGAGCGCGGCATCCGCGCCCGTGCCCGCCCGGCCGCCAGCCGGTCGATCATCGGCAAGACAAAGCTCGCAGTCTTGCCGGTCCCGGTCTGGGCGCAGCCGAGAACATCCCGGCCGCGCTGGACGAACGGGATCGCCTGTTCCTGGATCGGGGTGGGGGTTTTATAACCGGCTTCCGAGACAGCCTGAAGAACCTGCGGCGATAGGCCGAGTTCGCTAAAATCCATTGACGATTTTTTACCCTGCTGAAGAATTGTTCGGGTCTGACTTGCAGCTTAGATCGGGTCGGGCGCGGGCAATGTCAAACGATTTCCTGCCGCCAGGCATGCTTGCCGGACAACGCAGATGCCGTAAAAGGCGGCACCCCGATCCCGTCAGCGCCTGCGGTATTGCGGGCGCTGCGGCGAAACCGGGACCGCCCGCTCGTCCTTGTGGCGGAAATTGATGCGCCCCTTGGACAGATCGTAGGGCGTCATTTCGACGGTGACGCGATCGCCGGCGAGGATGCGGATGCGGTTCTTCTTCATCCTGCCGGAAGAGTAGGCCAGGGTCTCGTGCCCATTGTCGAGGCGTACGCGGAAGCGCGCGTCGGGCAGCAATTCGAGCACGGTGCCTTCGAATTCGATCAGGTCTTCCTTCGCCAACGAGATCTCCTCGCACAGGGTCGGCCCGCTGAACGCCGGAGGCCCCCTCTCCCGCGCCCCGCTTGCCGGCTTAGGTAATCGGCGGCGCTCCACCGCGCAAGTGGTTTTCAAACGTCGAGATCGCGGGCGAAGCGGGCGTTTTTCTGGATATAGGCAAAGCGCAATTCAGGGCGCCGGCCCATCAATGCCTCGACGAGGGCGCGCGTGCGTTCGAACTCCTCGCCGGGTTCGGCGAGCGCCGCCGGATCGGGCTTCAGCGGCAACGTCACCCGCAACAATGTGCGCCGCGCCGGGTCCATCGTCGTCGCCCACAAGGAGCGCGCCGGCATTTCGCCGAGTCCTTTGAAGCGGTTGACCTCGATCTTGCCGCGCCCGTTGAAGGCGCTCTTCAACAGAGCCTCGCGATGCGCGTCGTCGCGGGCGTAAACCGTCGCCTCGCCCTGGGTCAGGCGATAGAGCGGCGGCAGGGCCAGATAGAGATGCCCGCTCTCGACCAGTTTCGGCATCTCGCGGAAAAAGAAGGTCATCAGCAGCGAGGCGATATGGGCGCCGTCGACATCGGCGTCGGTCATGATGATGACCCGTTCGTAGCGCAGCGCCTCCTCGCGGTAATGGCTGCCGATGCCGGTCCCCAGGGCCAGCACGATGTCGGCCAGTTCCTGGTTGGTGCGCATCTTGTCGGCCGAGGCGCTCGCTACGTTCAGGATCTTGCCGCGCAGCGGCAGGATCGCCTGGGTCTCGCGGTCGCGCGCCTGCTTGGCCGAACCGCCGGCGCTGTCGCCCTCGACCAGGAAGATTTCGGTGCCGACGGCGCCGGCGCGGGTGCAATCGGCCAGTTTGCCGGGCAGCCGCAACCTGCGGGTCGGGCTCTTGCGCGCCAATTCCTTCTGCTGGCGCCGCCGCTGGCGCTCCTCGGCGCGCTCGGCGATGCGCTCGACGAGCTGCCGGGCGCTTGCCGGATCGGCGCTGAGCCAGTGGTCGAAATGATCCCTGACCGCATTCTCGATCAGCCGCGCCGCTTCGGGTGAGGCCAGCCGCTCCTTGGTCTGGCCCTGGAACTGCGGATCGCGCAGAAACAGCGACAGCAATATCGCCGCGCCGCTCGTCGCATCCTCGCCTGTCGCCTGCGCGACGCGGCGGTTGCCGACCAGTTCGCCATATCCCCTGACGCCGCGCAGCAGGGCGCCGCGCAGCCCGGCCTCGTGCGTGCCGCCATCAGGGGTCGGGATTGTGTTGCAGTAGGAGTGGCTGAACGCCTCATCCTCGTCCTCGGGCCAGGCAACCGCCCATTCGACGCTGCCGCCTTCGGCAAATTCGACGCGCCCGACAAAGGGCCGCGGCGCCAGCATCGGATGACCGTCGAGGCTGGCTTCGAGAAAATCGCCGAGGCCGCCCGGGAAAACGAGCCGCTCTGTCTCCGGCACGCCCTCGGGGCGCGGCACGGCGGGGTCGCAGCTCCAGCGGATTTCGAGCCCGCGAAACAGATAGGCCTTCGACCGCGCCATGCGATAGAGCGTCGCAGGGCGAAACCCGACCCCGCCAAAGATCTCCGGATCGGGGTGAAAGCGCAGGCTCGTGCCGCGCCGGTTCTGCACCGCCCCGCGGTCGACGAGCCGGGTGGCCGGCTTGCCGCGGCTGTAGCTCTGGGTCCACAGGCGCCGGTCGCGGGCGATCTCGATGTCGAGTCGGTCGGACAGGGCGTTGACGACCGACAGTCCGACGCCGTGCAACCCGCCCGAGGTGCGGTACGCCTCGCCGCTGAATTTGCCGCCGGAGTGCAACGTCGTCAGGATGACTTCGAGAGCGGATTTGCGGGGGAAGCGGGGATGCGGATCGACCGGAATGCCGCGGCCGTTGTCGCGCACCGTGACCCAGTCGCCGGCGGCGAGTTCGATCTCGATGCGCGTGGCATGGCCGGCCACCGCCTCGTCCATTGCATTGTCCAGGAGTTCGGCGGCGAGATGATGGAGGCCGCGCTCGTCGGTGCCGCCGATATACATTCCAGGGCGGCGGCGCACCGCCTCCAGGCCTTCCAGGACCTCGATGTCCTTGGCGGAGTAGCTGTCGCCGGTCGGTGCCGCCGGCATGTCGAAAAGGTCAGGCATGACCCCAATATAATCCATAATCCGGGCAGCGTTCAGTATATAGAGGAACCAACGGCACAACTTTTAAGATAGGTACGCTTGGCCTCTCGTCCTCCTCGACCGCAGCTTGGGAACTTGACCGCCCGCCGGGGCTTTACCTCAATGATGACGAGCGAGCGCAAGATCTGGGAAGCCGCCGTGCTGTTGGTCCGCCGCCACGGCACCGACGCTGTCGAAATCGCGCAACGCGAGGCGCAGCGGCTGCGCCGGGGAAACGACGAGCTGACCTGCGTCGTGTGGTGCTGGATCGCCCGCTCGACCGCCGAGCTGCTGCGCCCGTTCCCGGGCGACGGCGAACGCGTGCACTGAGCAGATTTCCCCTTCCCCTCGCGCGGCGGCGGACCGATATCCGGGGCGTAGAAACGGCCTCGGCGAGGACAATCATGGCATCGGGTCTGTTGGGACGGTTGGGCGGCCGCGGGAGCGGGGCGCACAAGGAGTTCGCGGTGACGCACGATGACGAGGAGTGGCGGCGGAAACTGTCGCCGGCGCAATATGAAGTCTTGCGCCGGCACGGCACCGAGCGCGCCGGGTCGAGCCCGCTCGACAAGCAATACGGCGCCGGGGTCTATCATTGCGCCGGCTGCGGCGAGCCGCTGTTCTCCTCGGCCACAAAGTTCAACAGCGGCACCGGCTGGCCGAGCTTCTGGGCGCCCCTTGACGGGGCCGTCGAGACCGACACCGACCGCAGTTTTTTCATGGTGCGTAACGAGGTGCATTGCCGCCGCTGCGGCGGGCATCTGGGTCACGTCTTTGACGACGGACCGGCGCCGACCGGCCAGCGCTATTGCATGAACGGCGTCTCCCTCGACTTCCACCCCGGCGAGAGTGCGCCCAGGGAAAGCAAGGGCGAAGCGGGTTAGGTTCTTATTCGGCGAAGACCCTCACCCGCCTCGCTGCGCTCGGCACCCTCTCCCGCAATGCGGGAGAGGGAGGACCAGTCCGAAGGGCCGGTGGGTGAGGGCTGCCGGTCGCCAACTCAGACCGAGTAATACATCTCGAACTCGATCGGGTGAGGGGTGTGCTCGTAGGCGTACACCTCCTCCCATTTGAGTTCGATATAGGCCTCGATCTGGTCCCGGTTGAAGACGTCGCCGCGCAACAGGAAGGCATGGTCGGCGGCGAGCGACTCGAGCGCCTCGCGCAACGAGCCGCAGACCACCGGGACGTCCTTCAATTCCTCGGGCGGCAGGTCGTAGAGGTTCTTGTCCATCGGGTCGCCGGGGTGGATCTTGTTCTGGATCCCGTCGATCCCGGCCATCAGCATCGCGGCAAAGCCGAGATAGGCGTTGGCGGCGCCGTCGGGGTAGCGTACCTCGACGCGCTTGCCCTTGGGGCTTGCGACATAGGGGATGCGGCAGGAAGCGGAACGGTTGCGCGAGGAATAGGCGAGCAACACCGGCGCTTCGAAGCCGGGGATCAGCCGCTTGTAGCTGTTTGTCGTCGGGTTGGTGAAGGCGTTGATCGCCTTCGCATGGCGGATGATCCCGCCGATGTAATAGAGCGCGGTTTCCGACAGATCGGCATAGAGGTTGCCGGCGAAGAGCGGCCGCTCGCCCTTCCACAACGACTGGTGGACGTGCATGCCCGAGCCGTTGTCGCCTTTGACCGGCTTCGGCATGAAGGTCGCGGTCTTGCCGTATTGGTGGGCGACGTTGTGCACGACGTATTTGTAGATCTGCATGTTGTCGGCGGTGCGCACCAGGGTCGCGAATTCAAAGCCGAGCTCGTTCTGGCTCGGCGCCACCTCGTGATGGTGCTTCTCGACCGGCAGGCCCATATCGGCCATGACCGACAGCATCTCGGCGCGCAGATCGCCCATGCTGTCGACCGGCGGCACCGGGAAATAGCCGCCCTTGATCGGCGGGCGATGGCCGGTATTGCCGTCGGGAAACTTCTTGTCGGTGACGTAGGGGCCTTCCTCGCTGTCGATCTCGTACATCGCGCCGTTCATCCGGCTCGAAAAGCGCACGTCGTCAAAGACGAAGAACTCGGCTTCCGGTCCGAAGAAGGCCTTGTCGCCGATGCCGGTCGAGATCAGGTACTGTTCGGCCTTCCTGGCGGTCGAACGCGGATCGCGTCCATAGGGCTGGCCGGTCAGCGGCTCATGCACATCGCAAAACAGGATCAGCGAGGTCTGCGCGGCGAACGGATCGAGCACCGCGGTCGCGCAATCCGGCACCAGCATCATGTCGGAATCGTTGATCGCCTTCCATCCGGCGATTGACGAACCGTCGAACATCACGCCGTTCTGCAAAAACTCCTCGTCGATCGTGCGGATGTGATGGGCGAGGTGCTGCCATTTGCCGCGCGGGTCGGTGAAGCGGAAATCGACGTATTTGACGTCGTGTTCCTTGATCAGCTCCATGACTTTCTGAACGTTCGACATCACAAGTTTCCATTCTGAGATCAATGGATCGTGGGAAGGCCGCAAACATCGGCGCGCACCGCTCCCGGATCGGGTCGCGCCACAAAAAAACCCCGGACAGAGCCTGTCAACATCGGGTCGGCGGGCACCAACCGTTCGGCTTCAGATCGCGTCGGCGCCGCGCTCTCCGGTGCGGATGCGGATCGCCTCCTCGACTGTGGTGACAAAGATCTTGCCGTCGCCGATCCGGCCGGTGTGGGCGGCGTGCTGGATCGCCTCGACGGCGCGCTCAACCAGCGTATCCTCCATCACGACCTCGATTTTGACCTTAGGCAGAAAGTCGACCACATACTCGGCTCCGCGATAGAGTTCGGTATGGCCTTTCTGCCGGCCGAACCCCTTGGCCTCGGTGACCGTGATGCCTTGGATGCCGACCTCGTGAAGCGCCTCCTTCACCTCGTCGAGCTTGAAGGGCTTGATGATCGCCTCGATCTTTTTCATCGGCCTGTCACATCTCCCTCAGCCGAGGCACCGTCCTCGGCGCAGGAGAAAAGCATAACTCATGCCAGCCGAGACTGCGACCACGGCGAATCGAGGATGGAACCCCTTATGCCGCCCTAACAGGCACAAGCCGCCTATTTTTTAAGCAAAGTCGGCGGAATATGCCGCCGTCCTCACTCAGGCCGCGGCGAGGTTGCCCAACAGGGCTCGGATGCGCTCGACCGCCTCACCGATCGCTTCGAGGCTGTTGGCATAGGAGATCCGTATGTAGCCTTCGCCGAACGCGCCAAAGCTGGTGCCGGCGATGGTTGCAACCCCGGCCTGTTCAAGCAGCCGCCTTTGCATCGTGCGCGCATCAAGGCCGGTTCCGCTGATGTTGGGAAAGGCATAGAACGCGCCGCCCGGCCGGACGCAGCGGAACCCGGGCAGCCCGCCGAGCGCCGCAACGACCGCGGCGCGGCGCTCGGCGAAAGCCGCGACCATCCGATGCACCGGTTCGCGCGGGCCTTCGAGCGCCGCGATCCCGGCGCATTGGGCAGCGGCGTTGACACAGGAGTGACAATTGATCGCGAGCCGTTCGGCCATGTCGAACAGCGCCTCGGGCCACACGCCGTAGCCGAGCCGCCAGCCGGTCATCGCATAGGTCTTGCTCCACCCGTCGAGCAGAATGAGCCGGTCGCGCAGCGCCGGATAACAAAGCAGGCTCGTATGCTCGGCACCGTCGTAAAGGATCTCGCCGTAGATCTCGTCGCTGAGCACGGCCACCTGCGGGTGCCGCTCGAGCCCCTCAACAAGCCGGTCGAGCTCCTCCCGCGGCACGACGCCGCCCGTGGGATTGGCCGGGCTGTTGAGGATCAGAAGGCGCGTTTTTGGCGTGATCTTGTCGAGCACCTCCTCGGCGCTGAACGAGAAGCCGGCGCTCTCGTGAAGCGGCACCGGCACCGGCGTCGCCCCGGAAAAGCGAATGACGCTCTCGTAAATCGGAAAGCCCGGGTTCGGATAAAGGATCTCGGCGCCGGGTTCGCCCAGCAGCATGATCGCGAAGAACATCGTCACCTTGCCGCCGGGGACGACGAGCACCTGTTCGGGCGACACCTCGACCCCGTGCCGGCGGTAGAGATCGGCGGCGACGGCGGCACGCAGCTCGGGGGTGCCGTTGGCCGGCGTGTAGCCGTGATGGCCGTCTCGGAGCGCCCTGCAGCCGGCCTCGACGATATGCTCCGGGGTCGGGAAATCCGGCTGGCCGATGCCGAGATTGACGATGTCGCGCCCCTCTCTTTCGAGCGTCTTGGCGCGGGCCAGCACCTCGAAGGCCGTCTCGGTGCCGAGCACACCCATCCGTTCGGCCAATTGCAGCATTGCTGTCTCCCTTTACAGCGTCTCCGTCGAGACTAGCGCCTTCGGCGCGTTCTGGCGATCCTCGGGCGAACCGCCGCGGCGGATTGGTTTTCGACCCAGCCCGGCTCTGTGGCATGATCGCCGCCATGCCCGGTGTGACCCCTGCCCCGCCCGGGGCCGATGCGTAGCGGCCCGCTCTGGCGCCG
>DATFCQ010000432.1:0-17278 GCA_035252905.1 Allostellaceae bacterium
GGCGCCGGCGCCGCGGCCGCGGCTCGGCGCTCCCCGGCCGGCCGCGTCTCGGGCATCAGCAGGAGCAGCGCGAAGAACGCAGCCGATGCGACCATTGCGGCCTCGAAAAAGGCCGCGTCATAGCCGAGGCGGTCGACGATCAGGCCGGCGACCAGGCCGCTCGTCGAGGCGCCGATGCCCTGGACCATGGCCACGCCGCCCTGCGCGAGATTGTAATGTCCGGTGCCGCGCATCAGGTCCGCCAGGACCAGCGGGGTGATCGCGCCGAAGATGCCGGCGCCGACGCCGTCGAGCAGTTGCACGGCGATCAGCCAGGCGCCGGCATCGGAAACCGTGTAGAGGGCGGCGCGGACCGGCAGGATGGCGAAGCCGATCAGCAGGATCGGCTTGCGTCCCCAGCGGTCGGCGGTGGCTCCGACCAGGAGGGCGATCGGCAGCATGATCGCCTGAGCGGCGATGATGCAGGCCGACATCATCGCCGTCGCCCAGCCCGGATGCGCCAATGCCAGTTTCTGGCCGACGAGCGGCAACAGCGGCGCATTGGCAAAATGGAACAGGATCGTACAGCCGGCATAGACGAGGAGCGGCCGGCAGCCGAGCAGCAGCGACACTGCCGAAGGCCTTGCCTGCGCCGTGCGGACCGCACGGCCCTCCCCCGCGCCGCCGCGGGCGCGCTCGTGGTCGATCGCCGCGGCCGGGACCGACAGCACGGCGAACGCCGCGCAGAGGGCAAAGAACGGCACCGTCAGGAAGACCGCGCGCTGCGAAAAGGCCCAGCCGACGACGCCCGCGATGGCCGCGATCGCGACATTGCCGGCGTGATCGAACGCGGCATTGCGGCCGAGGCGCCGCGCCAATTCGGCCTGCCGGCAGAGACCAAGGGTCAGCGCCGCCACCGCCGGACCGAAGACGTCGCCGACCACCGCCATCGCGCTGTTGGCGGCCAGGATCGGCCAGAACCCCGGCACGGCAAAAAAGGCTGCGGCGCCGGCCGCCAGGACGCCGAGCCCGGCGACGATCAGGCCGCGCTTGGCGTGCGTCGCATCGATCGCGGCGCCGACCGGCGCCTGAACGGCGAGGCCGATCCAGCCGCCGGTCGCCGTGACCACGCCGACCGCAGCCTGGCTCCAGTGCTGCTGGGTGACCAGATAGACATTGAGAAACGGGCCGAGCGCGCCGCGCACATCGGCCAGCAGGAAGTTCAGCGCATCAAGCGATATCGGGCGGAACCGCGCCTTTGGCCGATCGGCGCGGCCGAGGATTTCGGTTGTCATGGTCCGGTCCTCAGAACCGCGAGATCAAGGCGATGCCGGCCACCATCAGCACGCCGCCGAGCGCGCGCCCGCCTTCAGCCCGCGCACCGTGACCGGGTCGCCGGGCTTGACGGAGAAGACGAGCTGCGCGCCGAGATGCGGCGGCAGATGGACTTCGGTCCCGTCGTCGAGGATCAGGCCGTCGACGTCGCCGCGCGGCGTCAGGCTGTATTGCGCCACCCTGCCCTCCACGGCCGGAAACTGGCTCGGATCGAAGCCCGACAAGCCTTGCGCCAGCGCCGCGGAACCCGACACGCCGACCAGCAGCACGGCTGCGAGGAACGCCTGTTTTGATCTCATTGCACCCTCCGTTGGACGCGCCATCCGTCCGACGCGTCAGGGAGGGCAAGACCCGTGCCAGAGATTACTCTACTGGAATCATTGCAGATTCCGGTCCTCTGCGGCGGCTCTTTCGTCCGCATCGGGGACGGCAGCCGTCCGGTTTTCGGACGCGGAGAGGCCGTAGCGGGCGATCTTGTCGTAAAGCAATTGGCGGCGGATGCCGAGCCGCTCGGCGGCCTGGGCGCGGTTGCCGCCGGCCGCCGCCAGGGCGCGTGCAATCATCGCCCGCTCCAACCGGGCGACGGCTTCGGGCAATGTGCCGGCGAGCCAGTCTGCCGGCGCCGACGCCCTGTTGTCGCCGAGGAACGCAAGATCGGCGGCGACGACGACCGGCTGCCGCACCAGCGCGGCGACGCGCTCCATCGCATTGCGCAGTTCCCGGACATTGCCCGGCCACGCATAAGCGAGCAGACGCGACGCCGCCTCGGCGGACAGCCGCTTCGGGTCGCCGCTCCCGGCGGCGAGCGCAAGAAACTGCTCGGCCAGCGGCAGGAGGTCGGCGAGGCGCTCGCGCAACGGCGGCACCTGCACCGGCACGACCCCCAGGCGGTAGAACAGATCCTCGCGGAACTGCCCCGAGCGCACCCGGGCGGCCAGATCGCGATGCGTCGCGGCGATGACGCGCACGTCGACGCGCACCGGGCGCCCGCCGACCGGCGTGACCTCGCGCTCCTGCAGGACACGCAGCAATTTCGCCTGCAAGGCCTGGTCCATGTCGCCGATCTCGTCGAGGAACAGCGTGCCCCGATCGGCCTCGCGGAACGAGCCGTCGCGGTCGGCAACCGCCCCGGTAAAGGCGCCGCGGACATGCCCGAACAGCAGGCTTTCCAGCAGTTCGGAGGGGATCGCGGCGCAATTGACCGGGACGAACGGGGCTCTGCCGCGCCGGCCGTGGCGGTGGATGGCGCGCGCGACGACCTCCTTGCCGGTGCCGGTTTCGCCGGTGATCAACACGGTCGCGTCCTTGTCGGCGAGGAGCCCGATCAGCTTGTGCACCTCACGCATTGCGGCGCTGTGGCCGATCAGCTCCTCCGCCGGGACCGGCGGCGGGGGCGGCGCCGGCGCCGCGGCCGCCAGCATGCGCTCCAGCAGCGCCTTCAGCTCGGCGCGGCCGATCGGCTTGGCGATATGGTCGACGGCGCCGAGCCGCATCGCCTCGATCGTGTTGCTGCTGGTCGGCACCGCGGTCAGGACCGCGACCGGCGGCGCGTCCGCCCGCGCGCGCACCTGTCGCAACACCTGCAGCCCGTCCAATCCCGGCATGCGCAGATCGAGCAGGACCGCGTCCGCGCGGTGTCCCTCCAGCCAGGCGAGGGCGTCGCCGCCGTTCGCCGCGGCGATCGGGGCGTGGCCGAAATCCGCGACGGCTTCGGACAGGGCCTCGCGGACCGCCGCGTCGTCGTCAACAATCAGGATCGTCGGCATGCCGGCGCTTCGGGGAGTTCGAGGGCGAACACCGCGCCCTGCCCTTGTGTTGCGCCGCCGGGATCGAGCAGGACGACATGGCCGCCCTGCGCCTCGCCGAGCTCGCGCGCGATCGCCAGGCCAAGGCCGGTGCCGTCCGCGCGTCCGGTGACAAAGGGTTCGAACAGCCGTTCCCGCAATGCGGGGGCGACGCCCGGGCCGGTGTCCGCCACCGTGAAGCGCAGGCCGTTTTCCCCGGCCGCGGCGGTCAGGCTCACCTGTCCGCCGTCAGGCGTATGCCGCATCGCGTTCGCCAACAGGTTGCCGAGGATGCGCCCGACAAGCTCCGGGTCGAAGCGCGCCCGGTCGATCGCGCAGGCGCTGCGGACGGCGATGCCGCGCGCCGCCGCCTCGGCGGCGTAAGCCTCTATCTGGTCGGCGAGGAAACCGGGCAGATCGACGGTGACGGGACGCGGTTCGCGCCGCTGCGTCATGGCGAGAAGTTCGGCGACGAGGCGGTCGAGCCGGGCGATCTGATGCAGGACCTCGGCCAGCGCCTTGCGGCGGCGGACGTCGTCTCCGGCAAGCCCGCTTTCGGCCCGCAGCCGCATCGCCGCGATCGGGTTGCGGATCTCATGCGCCACCCCGGCCGCGATCCGCCCGAGGGCGGCGAGCCGCTCGGCCGCGGCGACCTGCGCCGCAAGCGCGTCGGCTTCGCGGCGGGCGGCGGTAAGGCGCGCAGAGGCGTCGTTGAGCGCGTCGATGACGCGGTCGAGTTCGCGCTCGCCGGTGCGGGCGAGCGCCGGCAGGACGGCACCGTCCTGACCGGCAAGCGCCCTCTCGATCCGGCGGACATGGCCCGTCCAGACCAGCATCAGGCGGGTGAGCCAGGCGGACATCGTCAGCATTAGGGCCAGCAGGATCCCGAGACCCAACTGCAAGGACCTGGAGCCGGGCGCGGTCTGGACACGGGTCATGGTCCAGGCCGTCAGGCCCGGAATGGGACCGCCGAGCGGGCAGGCGTAGAGCAACAACGTCTGCGAGCGCGTGTCGACGCGCTGTGCAGCCGGCTGCTCCTCGCGGGCGCTCTCCTCGTTGACCGCGCGGATGCGTGCGCGCTCGGCTTGCGGCAGATCGGTTTTGGGGCCGCTGCCCTGGTAGGTCGGATAGGCATAGGCGAGCGGTCCGGCCTCGGCCTGCCAGATCCCGCCCTCGATCCCGTCCTGACGGGCCAGGGCCAGCGCAACCGCCGCCGTCAGGTCGCGGCGCAGCCCGGGATCGGTGAGCGCGGGGACCGGACCCTGCCAGCCGGCAGTATAGAAACTGTAGCGATCCCGGATCAGATCGCAGGCGCGAGGCATCTCGGCCCCGGCGCGGGCGAGCAGCGCCTCGGTCGATTGCCGGTAGAGCTGCACCAGGAGGGCGCCGACAGCCAGACAGGCGACCAGCGAGATCGCCCACAACACGACCAGCCGGGAACGCAGCGAGTGCACCGGGACGCCTCCCGATCCTTGCAAACCCCGGACGGGAGGACCGCCTCACCCGGGCGGGGCTGCGGCGCGCGAAAGGCGCCGCTTTTGTTCCCGCCCGCGGCTAGCTGCGCCCGGCCGCCGACCGGGAAGGATAGGCCGCCGCGCCCGGCGCCGCGGGTTCGAGGCTGGCGATGGCGCGGCCGCGCGTCTCCGGGAGCAGCAGCAGCATGACGATCATCAGCGCATGGGCCACGGTCGAGAACAGTGCGATCGCCGTGCCGAGCGGCATCACCGCCGTGGCAAAGCCGATCGCGGTCATGAACACCGAGCCGATCGCCCGGCCGGCATTGTAGCAGAAACCCTGGCCGGTGCCGCGGATGTCGGTCGGGTAAAGCTCGGTCATGAACGGCCCCATCGGCGCGAACTTCATCAGGATCGCGATGTTGAGCGGGATCCCGAGAAGCAGCAGGCCGGTATTGCCGACCGGCGCGTACAGATAGACCAGCACCATGACGATCGTGGTGACGGCCGAGATCATGAACGTCCATTTGCGGCCGATCGCGTCGGCCAGATAGGCGCCGCAGAGAAAGCCGATCAGGGCCCCGAGGGCCTGAACCGCCACGAAGAGCCCGGTACTGGAGGCGGACAGATGGCGCACCGTGCGCAGATAGGTCGGCATCCAGAACGCGACGGCCCAGACGCCGCCCTGCGCCCCCATGACCATCAGCGACACCTTGATCGTCAGCCACAGATACGGCCCGCGAAACGCCGAGAGCAGGTGGGCGATCCCGAGTTGCGCTCCGCTGTCGCGCCTTCCTCGGAAGGCCTCCGATTCCGGAACGCTGCGGCGGACCCACAGCACCAGCAGCCCGGGCAGAGCGCCGACCATGAACAGAACCCGCCACGCGATCACCGCGGGCAGAACGGCATAGAGGCCGGCATAAACGAGCGCCGCCAGACCCGGACCAAAGGCTGCGCCGGTCTGCACAAAGCCGACGCCGCGGCCGCGATATTTGTCGCGGATGACCTCGCCCATCAGGACCGCGCCGGTGGCCCACTCGCCGCCAAAGCCAAGCCCGTGCAAGCCGCGCAGAATGAACAGCTGCTCAAAGTTCTGGGCAAAGCCGCATAGAAAGGTAAAGACCGAATACCACAGGATCGTGATTTGCAGCATGCGCACGCGGCCGAAGCGGTCGGCGAGAGCGCCGGTAAACCAGCCGCCGAACGAGGAGGTTACAACGGTGACGGTGCCGATCGTACCGGCGGCGCCGGTCGACAGACCCCACACTGCAATGATCGTGAGGACGACGTAGCTGTACAACTGCTGGTCAAAGTTGTCCAAGGTCCAGCCGCCCCAGCAGGCGAGCATCGTCCGCCGTTCCTGCGAGGTCAGATCGCGCAGCCAGGCCAACATTACGTTTCCTCCCCTTTGGGCGATGCGGCGATTTATCGGCGATCCGATCGCGGCCGGCCATGCGCATCCTCGCATCCCTGATGCGCCGCCGGCGGCGCGTGCCCGACGGCCGAGCGATCGTGTAGGATGAACCGGTTCGCACCCTATCCGCGTGCGCCCGCAAAACGCCTGGAGCTTCAGGAATGACCGACACGCCCGATTACACGCCGCCCAAGGTCTGGGTTTGGAACAAGCCGAGCGGCGGCAGGTTCGCCAACATCAACCGTCCGGTTTCGGGCGCCACGCACGAGAAGGACCTGCCGGTCGGCCGCCACCCGCTGCAATTGTATTCACAGGGCACGCCGAACGGCGTCAAGGTCACGGTCATGCTCGAAGAGCTGCTGGCCCTCGGCCATAAGGGCGCGGAGTACGATGCCTGGCTGATCCGCATCGGCGACGGCGATCAGTTCGGCAGCGGCTTTGTCGCGATCAACCCGAACTCCAAGATCCCGGCATTGGTGGACCGCAGCGGTCCGACGCCGATCCGGGTCTTCGAAACCGGCGCGATCCTGATGTACCTTGCCGAGAAGTTCGGGGCGTTTTTGCCGACCGAGGCCGGCGCGCGCGCCGAATGCCTGTCGTGGCTGTTCTGGCAGATGGGCAGCGCGCCCTATCTGGGCGGGGGCTTCGGCCACTTCTACGCCTATGCGCCGATCAAGATCGAATACGCGATCGATCGCTTCGCGATGGAGGCAAAGCGCCTGCTCGACGTGCTCGACCGTCGCCTGGCGGAGAGCAAATACGTCGCCGGCGACGCCTACACGATCGCCGACATGGCCCTCTGGCCCTGGTACGGCGGGCTGGCGAAGGGCTGGCTCTACGGCGCGGCCGAGTTCCTGCAGGTGCAGGATTACAAGAACGTCCAGCGCTGGGCGGACCTGATCTACGAGCGCCCGGCCGTGCAGCGCGGGCGCATGGTCAACCGCACCTCCGGCGAGCCTTCGAGCCAATTGCACGAGCGCCACGACGCCGGCGACTTCGCCACAAAGACGCAGGACAAGCTTGCCTCCGCGCGGTGAATAAGGGTTCCCCGTCGGGACTGCGCCGAGAGCCTGTTTGAGTTGTCGTCTTGTCTCCAAGTCGGCGGAATACGCTGCGCTATTCCGCCCTACGCTCCCCGTCTATCGGGAACGTCGTAGGGCGGAAAAGCCTTTAGCCCGGCCTCCTCGCGCAAAAGTGTTCATCGCGGCCGAGGCTTGTTGCGACAACCGCGAAAAGGCGAGACGATGGCGATTGCGGAGCTGAGAGCCCGGGAAATGTCGGTGAAGGGGGCCCCATGAACTATGACGTCGTGATCATCGGAGGGGGAGCGGCCGGATGCGTGCTGGCCGGCCGATTGGCCGCCGATGCCGAGATTTCCGTGCTGTTGCTGGAAGCCGGGCCGGATTATCCCGATCCGGCCGTCCTTCCGGACGAAATCAAGTTCGGCCACACGCGCTTTGCCGAAGCCCCGGACTCGCAGCACAACTGGGCCTTGCGGGGCGTCATCACCGAGGAGCAAGGCGCAATCCACGTGGCGCAGGGCAAGGTGATCGGAGGCGGGTCGTCGATCAACGGTCAGGCCATGCAGCGGGGGTTCCCCGAGGATTTCGACTCCTGGGCCGCCCTCGGCAACGACCAATGGTCGTATGACAAGGTCCTGCCGTATTTTCGCAAGTCGGAGCACGATCTCGACATCCAGGACGAGTGCCATGGCGCGGACGGACCCATGCCGGTCAGGCGCCGTCAGTCAGGCCCCTGGCCGGTTCTCCAGCAGGCTTTCCATGCGGCCTGCATGCAGGCTGGGTTCGGCACCACGGAAGACAAGAACGGCCGGCACCCCGCCGGTCTCGGCGTGTCTCCGTCGAACAACCTGAACGGCGTCAGGATGAGCACGGCGATGACGCACCTCAATCCGGTGCGTCATCATCTGAACCTCACGGTGCGGGGTGGGGTGTTCGTCCGCAAGATCCTGATCCAGGACGGCAAGGCGGTCGGCGTGGAAGCCGAGAGCGGGGGGAAGGTGTTCCGCATCGCCGCCGGCCGGGTGGTGCTGAGCGCCGGGGCGATCCGATCGCCCCAATTGCTGATGCTCTCGGGCGTCGGCCCCGAGGACCAGCTGCGGCAACTCGGGATACAAACGGTTTGCCCTCTCCCCGGCGTCGGCGAGAACCTCCGCAACCATCTCAGCGCCCAGACGACCTTCAAGGTCAAAGACGGCGTCTCCCTCGCCGCCCACCCCGATGCGGTGCACTTTTCCCTGCACTTCACTGCGCAAGGGTCGAATGCCGTCAACGACATGGTGCTGCGGACCACCACCGTCGTCGACGAGCGGCGGGAGCGCGTTCCCGGCGTACGGACCAAGTATCTGGCGGGTGACGTTCCCCCCGAGCGGGTGGCGCGGATCTCGTGCACGCTCGGATTGCCCGACGGCTCGGGATACGTCAGATTGGCCTCGGCCGACCCCAATGTTCAGCCGTCCTTCAACTATCGCTATCTCCAGCATCCGAACGACAGGCGACGGGTGCGGGAAGGCCTGCGATTGGCGGCGAGACTGCTCGAATCCGACGCGTACAAGGACGTCGCCGATTACCGGATTCACCCGGCGGCCGACATTCTGGCCAGCGACGACGCTCTCGACCTGTGGATACGCCAGACCGTGGGCACGGCCAGGCACGTGTCCGGGACCTGCAAGATGGGACCGGACACGGATCCGATGGCGGTCGTCGATCAATACTGCAGAGTGAAGGGCGTCCAGGGGCTGTGGGTAGCCGATGCCTCGGTAATGCCGCGCATCCCCCGGTCGGGGGGCGCCCATGCCACCGTGATCATGATCGGCGAGCGCGCCGCGGATTGGATTGCGACGGGTTACCCCGGCAATGACGGGCCCGGCCGCCGATGAATTCGGGGTGAGGGCATCGCGGCGCAGCACGGCTTTGCGTCGGGTGCGGTTGCTGTTGCGCGCGCCCCGCGGAAGGGCGATCCTCATATCAAATCGCGGGAAATCCCGCGACGCCGGTTCTACAGTCTCGCTCCCTCCCAAGAGGACTCTCTGGACATGGCCCAAGCATTGGAGAAGACACGGTTCGCGGCAGGTCCCGTCACGTTCGCCGTCAGACACGAATTGTGGGACGGCAACCTCCAGGATCATGCCGACCAGGGCGTCGCCATCATCGTAACGGCGGATATCGCCGGCAAAGAGACGACCTTGCTGCGGTTCAATTGCTTCGATCTCGAACGAAGCTACGTCTACGGGCCGGAAAACCCCGATCTGCGGCAGCGCGACGGCACGAGCCGGCTCTACCGGATGGACCCGATCGCCGACGGGAACCCGATCGGCTGGACCGTCAGGACCCTGGCGACGAAACTCCCGAAAATGCTGGACAGAGCCGGATACCCGGAGGTCGCCGCGGCAACCGATCTCGCCGAGGTGGAGCGCGTCCTCCCCGAGGTCGAGGCCCGCGCCCGGGAGCTGTTCGCCGCCAAGCGGAATACGGTCAAACATAACCGGGGCACGCATATCTTCGAGGCGGGGAACATCCGCTTCGGGCTCGAGATGCGGCGGCAGCAGACGGGCGACGGCGGCCTCGCCGTACACGTGCTGGCGGACGTCGGCGGGTCGACGAACAGTTCCTATGTCGAGGAAACCGAGATCCTGGCCTTCGACTGCTTCTGGCAAGCGCCGCATTACCATTACGGCCCGCGCAACAAGAACCACCGCATCTATTGGGACACCACACTGGTCGAAGATCCCCTCGGCTGGGTCTTTGACCAGTTCGACAACAGAAAGCTCGGACCCATGATCGAACGCGCCGGTTATCCGGGGATCGCGGCGGATCTGGATCTCGAAAAGATCGCCGCCGTTCTGCCGATCGTGAAAAAGAAGGCCCGCGAGATGCAGGCGGAAGGCGAGGCCTTGACGGGACACCCGGGCCTGCCGCTGGAGCCGACGCCGAACCTGGTCCCCCGCTGAGCAAACTTCACTCCCCCCAGCCCTCCCCCATCAAGGGGAGGGAGCGCAATGGTAAACCCTCCTCCTTGATGGGGGGAGGGTTTGGGAGGGGGTGATCCGTAAAAGTTCTGGCCAGAGAGATCTGGTATTAAACGCACGAGGCGGAGCGCATCGCGCTCAGCGGCGGAGGATGAACCCTCTGCGTACGACGATGCCGGGCGCGAACCCGAAGACGGGTCCGACGATAATGCCGAAGCCGACCCCGCCGCCACGCGGCCAGACATGGTCGTCATTCGGATAGGAATCTAAATTGTACGAAGGGGGATAACTATAGAATGGGTTGGACAAAGGTTGTGCACAATTAGCCGGATAGGCGTAGCAATAATACGGTCTGTACTGTCCATATTGCGGATAATAATAAGGGTATGAAGGCCGGGCCGCGGCCGGCGAGGGCAAGGGCGCGACGGCACAGCAGGCGGCGAGGAGGACGGCGGCAGCCATGCCGCCGGATCGGCGCCCGGCACGCGGCGTCGCGGGCATCGTCCGGCCCTACGCCGCCTTGGCGTCCTCCAGGACCATCGCGGCGCATTTCTCGCCGATCATGATCGAGGGCGCGTTGGTGTTGCCGCCGGGGACCTGCGGCATGATCGAGGCGTCGGCGACCCGCAGGGCCTCGATGCCGTGGACCTTGAGGCGCGGGTCGACGACCGCATCGACCCCGCGGCCCATGCGGCAGGTGCCGACCGGGTGCAGATTGGAGACGCCGCGCACGCGGATCTCCTCGATCATCTGTTCGTCGCTCTCGACCTGCGGTCCGGGCAGGACCTCCGCGACGACAAAGGGCTTGAGCGCCGGCTGCGCGGCAATCTTGCGGGCAAGGCGAGCGCCGTAGATCAGCGCGTCGAAATCGTATCGGCTCGCCAGGAAATTGAAGCGGATCTCGGGCGGCGCCGCCGGATCGGGGCTCTTGATCCGCACCGTGCCGCGGCCTTCCGGGCGCAGATGCACCGGGCTCAGCGTGAAGGCCGAAAACGGGTGCGGCTTGATCCCGGTGCGCAGGCGTTCGAGGGCGCTCCAGCCGAACATGTTGATCTGCAGATCGGGCTGTTCGAGGCGGGGATCGCTCTTGACAAAGGCGCCGGCGTAGATCCCGGCGTTCGACAGATGACCGGAGCGGGCGACCGCATATTGCACCGCCGCCTGCGCCTTGCGCAGGCCGCTCGCCGCCAGGTCGTTGATCGTGACCTTCTGCGAGCAGCGCCAGACCAGATAGGTGTTGAAATGGTCGTGCAGATTGGCGCCGATTCCGGGCATGTCGCGCACCACCGCGATCCCCAAGGGGCGCAAGTGATCGGCGGGGCCGAGCCCCGACAATTGCAACAGTTGCGGCGAGCCGTAGACGCCGCCGGAGACGACGATCTCGCCGCGGGCGCGCGCCGTCCGCATTCCCTGCGGCGTCCGGTATTCGACCCCGACCGCGCGCGCGCCGTCGAACAGGATGCGGGCCGCGTGCGCGTCGGTGACGATGTCGAGGTTGCGGCGGCCGCGCGCCGGACCCAGATAGGCGCGCGCCGCGCTCCAGCGCCGGCGGTTGTTGGTCGTCGTCTGGTAATAGCCGACGCCTTCCTGGCGGGCGCCGTTGAAATCGGGGTTCTCCGGGATGCCGGCCTCGATCGCGGCGCGCACCATTGCGTCGCCCAAGGGCGAGCGCACCGGGTTGGAGACGCGCAACGGCCCGCCGACCCCGTGGAATTCGTCGGCGCCGCGCTCCTGGTGCTCGGCCTTCTTGAAGAAGGGCAGCACCGAATCCCAGTCCCAGCCCTCGCAGCCGCGCTGCCGCCAGCCGTCGTAATCGGCGGGCGTCCCGCGCATATAGACCATGCCGTTGATCGAGCTGGTGCCGCCCAGGACCTTGCCGCGCGGCTGGTAGAGGGTGCGGTTGTTGAGCTGCTGCTCGGGCTCGCTCTCGAACATCCAGTTGACGCGCGGATCGGTATAGGTCCGGGTGTAGCCGAGCGGGATGTGGATCCACGGATTGGTGTCGCGCCCGCCCGCCTCCAGCAATAGGACCCGCCAGCGCCCGTTCTCGCTGAGCCTTCCGGCGACTGCGCAGCCCGCCGAACCCGCCCCGGTCACGATGAAGTCGTAAATGTCGTTCGCGCTCGTCATTGCCCTATCCCTACCCGTACCGACTTTTCCGGGCGACGATAACGGAGGGCGCGGCCGGGGTGAAGCGGGGCCCTCTCTCGGCGCATCAAAGATGCGCCGCCAATAAGCGCGCGAGCGCGCGCGGGGGGATGTTGCAGCCGGGAGGGCGGCGCGCCATCTTCAGACCATGTGCGGTCGCGCCCGGCTCTCTTCCGACACGAGCGAATTGCGGCGCGTCTTCGGCATCCCGCCGGAGGCGCCGATCCCGAACGTTGCGGCCAATTGGAACGCGGCGCCGACGCAGGATCTGCCGGTCGTGCGCTACGACGCCGAAGAAAAGCGCCGAAGCCTCGAAATCATGCGCTGGGGGCTCGTGCCGTTCTGGGCCAAGGACGCAAAGATCGGCTATTCGACGTTCAACGCCAAGGCCGAGGGGATCGCCCAAAAGCCTACCTTCCGCGAGCCGTTCCGCAAGCGCCGCTGCCTCGTGCCGTTCGACAGCTTTTACGAATGGAAGAAGGCGGGAAAGACGCGGCAGCCCTATGCGGTCGCCCCGGCCGACGGAGGACTCTTCGCGATGGCCGGATTGTGGGATCTGTGGCGCTCTCCCGCGGGAGAGACGGTCCGAAGCTTCACGATCGTCACGACCGCGGCGAACGCGCTGCTCGCGCCCCTGCACGAGCGCATGCCGGTCATTCTCGACCCCGAGGACTGGCCCCTGTGGCTCGGCGAGGTTGCCGCCGAGCCGGCCCGCCTGGAGGCCCTATTGCGGCCCTGCCCGCCCGATCGGCTCGCGGTCTGGCCGGTCTCGCCGCGGGTCGGCAATGTCCGCAACAACGATCCCGCCCTGGTCGAGCCGATCGCTCAAAACGAAGAAATCGGAAGCGCGACCTGAACAGGCGAATTATCCATCATCCCGGCGAAAGCCGGGACCCATTCCTCCGCTGCTCCGGACTTCTCAAGCAATGGCACTGCCTTACCAACGACAACCGGCCCGTGCCGCGGACGGATGGACCCCGGCTTTCGCCGGGGTGGCGAATGAGTAGGCGAAGGTGAGATATTTGCAAATCCTCAGCCCGCCTGATCCGGGCGCGGCGGCGGCAAGGCGCGCGGCCGGCGGTTCTCGCCGATCGCGACATAGGTGAAGATCGCCTCGGTCACCTTGCGCGTCTCGCCGGTGTGGAAATTGCGCCGCCAGGCCTCGATGCGGATCGTCATCGAGCTGCGCCCGGTGCGCACCAGCTCGCCGTAGCAGCTGACCTCGTCGCCGACAAAGACCGGCTGATGAAACACCATGCCGTCGACCGCCACCGTGGCGCAGCGCCCCTGCGCCCGCTGCGCCGCCAGATTGCCGCCCGCCAGATCCATCTGCGCCAACAGCCAGCCGCCGAAGATGTCGCCGTTCGGATTGGCGTCGGCCGGCATCGCGATGACGCGGATCAGCGGCGCGGAGGCGGGCGCCGGCCCCGACGATGACGAACCCGGTTCCATCCCCCTCCCCCGCTTCCTATCGGCGCCGCCGCGCAACACCATATAACAGAGACGGCCATCGCCGTTGACCCTGTCGAGGTCTCGATGCCCACCTTCGCGAAGATGCGTCGCTCTATGATCGCCGCCCTCCTCCTTGCCGCCGGTCTTGCCGGTGCGGCGCAGGCCGCGCCGGCCGCCTCCCGCTCACCGCCCGCTCTGCCCGCCGGCTCGGAGCGGACCGCGCCGCCGGCCCGCTCCACTCCGCACATGTTCCACCCGTCCTCGCCCTATGCGCCGTTTTATTCCTATTACGCGCGCTATGACGGCGCGGCGCGGCCGGACTTTGCCGGACGGGTCTGAGGAGCGGCCGATGATCGAGCCCGCAAGCCTCGGGGCGCGTCTCGACGACGTGTTGTCGGAGGCGACGATCCCGGAACTGCCGAACCCCTACCGCGGCAAGGTTCGCGACAATTACGACCTGCCCGACGGCCGCCGCATCATCATCGCCACCGACCGCTTGAGCGCCTTCGACCGGATCATCGCGGCGATCCCGCTGAAGGGTCAGGTCCTGACGCAGATCGCCCGCTTCTGGTTCGACCGGACCCGCGACATCTGCCCCAACCACGTCCTCGAATACCCCGATCCCAATGTCGTGGTCTGCCGCCGGCTCGCGATCATGCCGGTCGAGATCGTCGTGCGCGACTACCTCGCCGGGACCACGGCGACCTCGATCGGGACGATGTACAAGGCCGGAAAGCGCGAGGTTTACGGCCTGCGCCTGCCCGAGGGTCTGCGCGAGAACCAGAAATTGCCCGAGACGATCCTGACGCCGACGACAAAGGCGGCGCAAGGCGGGCACGACGAGCCGCTGTCGCCGGCGGAGATCGTCGCCCGCGGCCTCCTCAGCGAGGCGCACTGGCGCACCGTCGCGGAACTGTCCCTCGCCCTCTTCGCCCGCGGCCGCGAGACGGCGCGGGAGCGCGGATTGATCCTCGCCGACACCAAATACGAGTTCGGCTTCGACGGCGCAGGCGGCATCGTGCTCGCCGACGAGATCCACACGCCCGACAGCAGCCGCTATTGGCGCGCCGACAGTTACGAGCGCCGCCTTGCCGCGGGCGAGCCGCCCGAGAGCCTCGACAAGGATGTTCTGCGCAGCTGGGTCCGGGCGCGCTGCGACCCCTACCGCGATCCCCTCCCGCCGATCCCGCGCGAGATCATCCTCGAAACCGCCCGGATCTATATCGACGCCTTTGAGACGATCACCGGCGAGCGCTTCGTTATGCCCCCGGCAACGCCGGTCCTGACCCGCATCCGCGTCAATCTCGCGCGGTTCTTCTGAGCGCAGGACCAATGGCGGCGAAGGAACGGGGGCCCTCACCCCCACCCCGGCCCTCCCCCATCAAGGGGGAGGGAGTGCGCGAGCCCTCCCCCTTGATGGGGGAGGGTTTGGGAGGGGGTGAGCCGCAGCGCCGGCATTCGCCTGGGGTGAGGTCAGCGTTGGCGATCCGTCAGCCGCGGAGCGGCCGAAAGAAGGCTTGCACTTCACCGGCCAGCGCCTCCGGCTGTTCCAGGGCGGCGAAATGGCCGCCGCGCGGCATCACGCTCCAGCGGCGGATATCGGTATAGGTGCGCGCCGCCAGCGAGCGCGGCGGGCGCAAAATCTCGCGCGGGAACTCTGCATATCCGGTGGGCACGTCGATCGTGCGGCCTGCCGGGATCGGCCACGGCCGGTGCATCCGCGCATAATACGGCCAGAACGACGAACCGATCACTCCGGTGAACCAATAAAGAGCGATGTTGGCGAGGAGCCGGTCGCGGGAAAACGCCGACTCGACATCGCCGCCGCAATCGGACCAGGCGCGGAATTTCTCGACGATCCACGCCGCCAGACCGGCGGGCGAATCACTGAGCCCGAAGGCCAGCGTCTGCGGCCGGGTCCCCTGAATCCATTGATATCCGGTCTCCTCCTTGAGCCAGAGAGCGAGTTCGTCCCAATACCGCTGCTCTTCCGGTGCCGGGTCCGCCGACTGATCCCGCTCGCGCCGGACGGCCAACAGATTGAGATGAATTCCGATCAATTTGTCGGAGTGCGCAAAACCGAGGCGCGAGGCTGTGAAGGCGCCCCAATCGCCGCCCTGAACCCCAAATTTCGCGTAACCGAGGGTGTCGTGCATCAGCGCGGCGACGCAGTCGGCGATCTCCTCTATGCCAAAGCGGCGCTGGCCCGGCGTGAAGGACAGGCCGTAACCCGGGAGCGAGGGGGCGACGACGGTAAAGGCATCCGCCGGATCGCCGCCGAACCGCGCCGGATCGGCCAAACGGGGGATGATGTCGAGGAATTCGAAAACCGATCCGGGCCAACCGTGCAGCAATAGCAAGGGGCAAGGCGCGGGACCCTGACCCGGCACATGCAGGAAATGCACGTCGATGTCAGAGAGCGCCGTTCGATACTGCGGGAAGGCGTTGAGCCGGGCCTCCTGCGCCCGCCAGTCGAAGCGGGTTTGCCAGTATTCGACCAGCCGCCGCATGTATTCCAGGTCGGCGCCGTAAGCCCATGCCGGCCCCGGCGCCTGGTCGGGAAAGCGCGTGCGCGCCAGCCTTTCACGCAGATCGGCGAGGGCCGGCTCGGGGATAGAGAGCGTCGTCGCCGTGACCTGTCCGGGCATTGCGCGCCCCCAAGGGATGAACCGGTCCATCATGGGAAGCCGGGGCTTTTGCGGCAAGCCAAAACCATCCGGTTGGGCCTGAACCCCATCGTTCAGCCGATCCCAGAAGCAAGCCGTGCCAAAGGCCAGATGTTCCTGCTCACCAAGGATATAAAGCGCGGCACGGTGCGGCGAGTGGTGCGGGTGGTCGCCGACTATCCTCGGCTGGGTGTCGAATGGCGCCTTCGCACGAACGCCGAGCTGGTTGCGAGGACGTTGAACACCCGGTCACGATTCGCAGCACTCAGCCTGGGTCGCAGATCACTGCAACTTCTAGTCGGTGGATCCCAATCGGATATGGGAGCCGATTGACATCGCCAAATATGCCTAGCTATCGGAGCGAAATGAGGTTCTTGCCCAGCGGTCCCAATTTCCCCGACGAACTATTGGAAGAACGCGACGCCGGAAACGTCGTGTTCTTCTGTGGCGCGGGTATATCGAGCCCAGCCTTGCCAGGATTTTCCGGCTTGGCGGAGCAGGTCATTTTAGAGTTCGGGCCACCTCCAGGTTCCGATGCTCACGCGACTCTCGATCAGCTTCGGAGCGGCGCAGTTCTGTCATCGCCGCTCGATCAGGTCTTTAATCTACTGCACGAGGATTACAGCGCGGCTGCCGTTGAGCATGTCGTCAACAAAATTCTGAGGGAAAAGTCTGCCACAGCACCGACACATCAACATTCAATCGTTCTGCGCCTCTCCCGAAGCGCGGCGCGGAAGCCACAGATCGTAACCACCAATTTTGACCCCCTGTTTGAGAAAGCGCAGAAACGCATTCTTACGCATGTACCACCGGGACTACCCGATCTTGCGAGCGGAGAGCCCCTTGAAGGGCTCGTCTACCTGCATGGTCGAATGCCGACTCAACTAGGTGACGGTATCAAGCGGCTGAACTTCGTTCTAATACCAACCTGAATGGTTGTTGACCGATAAGGCGGGTGACCTCAGAAAGGGTTGCGGAACAGACCGAGCGTGTGGTGAGGATGACGATGTTGGCACTCGCGATCCGTGACGACCTCAGCCCCGAAGAACTGCGCCGGC
>DATFCQ010000433.1:0-3201 GCA_035252905.1 Allostellaceae bacterium
ACTGTCGGTTGTCCGATGTGCCATCGTGTCCTTCGCGCGCCCTTGGCGTTCCTCCTGAGCCTGTCGAAGGGGCGGTAAAGCGTTTTTTTGCAACCTCGATCCTGAACAGAAAACGACGGTTTTCAAACTGGACGGGATTTAGCCGAGCCCGTGCTTCGTTGAATGCCGCTTGCCGCTCGTCAGCAAGCCGCTGCAACTCGGGGTCGCTGCATATGACAATGCTTGATGGCAGGGTGGCGTTGGCACAATCGAATGCCACCGCGGACCCGGCGCCCAAAATCCAAATCCCAAACACAAGGGCGATAATCCGCATCGGGGGCTCTCCGGTTTTCAAGGTGCGTCGTGTCGCAAATTTAACAGCGGATTGGCTAACGCCCGGTTGCCTTTCCACGGTCGCTAAAGGGGCATGCGATCCCGCTTCGGTTGTGTTACCGTAGCACGCTTTTATAAACCAAAGACAGCAACGGTCGATTTGATGGCGATGCCGCCAATGCGGGTGCGGCGCATCTCGCGCCCGGTCGCGGATCGGAAGACCTGCGGCAGTTGGAGGGCCGGCGGCACGCGCGACCAGAGCGTTTGGATTCTCTCCCGGCCACGCCGGGTCCGCCGGATAGCCGTTCCCGTGATAAGGCGCTGCGACCAGCGAAAGCCAATCTCGTGAAAATAGAGGTCGGCGTGCCGGGGGCTGATGTGATGAAAGACGCCGGCCACCGTGCGCCGGACCCGCAGGTTGAAGCCCTCGACCGAGTTGGCGTGAACGGGGCCGCGAACATATTCGCGCTGGGCATGCCGGACGGTCTCGTGCGCGGCGAAGCTCTGGCCGACGGCGACAAAGGCTTTCCATTCGTCGCTCATCAAGTGGGCCTGGGGCTCGACCGCTTCCTCCAGGACACGTTCGACCTCCCGCATCGACAGATCGGCCACCACTGCAGCACGCGCCGCGCTGGCCGGGGCACCAATCGTGGTCGCACCGGGTCTCTGTACGAGCGCCAGGACCGGGCTCTTTGTGGTCTTGCGCTGACCCTTGCGCCCGCGGCCCGGTGGTGGCTCGTCGGCCTGCTTCTTCGGTCGGCCGCCGAGATAGAATTGGTCGATCTCGACCGTGCCGCCAAGCGGGGTCTCCCGTGCCAGCATCAGGCGCAGGGCATGGCCGATGCGCCACGCCGTGGGCTGGCTGACACCGAGCATCTCGGCCAAGCGAACCGAAGAGATCCCCTTGTCCGATTGCAGGATCAGCCACAGCGCCTTCAGCCAGGTGCTCAGCGGCAGCTTGGTCGAGTGCAGCGGCGTGCGCGTCGTCACGGTGAACTGGAAATGGCACGCCCCATTGGAGCACTGGTAGAGACCCGGCCGCGCCCGGCGTCGACCCATGTCGCGTCCGGCCAGCGCGATCGAGCGCCTGTAGCCGCACGCCGGACAGATCCGGCCGCTCGGCCAGACCATCGCCTCGATCAGGCGGCGACACCGCCCCTCATCCCGGAACGCCTCGGCCATCTCCTCGACCGTGCGGATTTCCGAAAGCGCCTCGCGCAGAGCCATCGACATGGCTACCCCCACTCCCCAACAGCCCCCAATAATGGCATAAAAAGCCGTTTCCCACCATCGGTTTGCTGTCTTTAGTTTATAAAAGCGCCGTAGCATCATGCAGAACGTTCTCTCCCGATTCCTCCGGGCCATTTTCGACCGCGCGGCCGATACGCTCATGCTGGCGCACCTCAGGCTCGCCTATTGGCCTTATGGCCCATTCCCTGAAACCGAAGCCGACCGGCTCCGTGCGGTCCGGCTGCGGCGGCTGGTCGAAGAAGACCGGGCTCTCGGCCTGCTGGATGGCGATGAGGACGAGATATGGCGATGAGGACGAGATGACGCTCGCATGGCATAACGCTCAACGCCAACTCCACAAGCGATAAAGGCTGTGCAGGGCTGGCCTTGCCGAAATCATCCGGTATCTCCGACCTCGATATCTGGCGCGCCGCGAACTTGCTGATCGGCCTACATGGCGTCGATGCCGAGCTTATGGCAGCTCAGCGCGCTGATCTGATGCTCGACCGCGGCGGCCGCGATGGGCAGCTCGTATGGATGCGGATCAGGCGGGCGATCGCGGCGCTCCAGGCGCCACCGAAGGGCAAGCCGAATTGAAAGCTGGCCGCAACCTCGAACGATTTGCTCCTATCCGAAGGCAAGGCGCCGTCCCAATCCGGCCGCGATCGCGTGCTTGCGAGAATCGCCGCGGCGGCGGAGAGGCTGAGCCTCGACGATCTTGAACTGGCCGCGTGCCAACTCGAACGCTTGGAGACATATCGGCAATTATAGCCGGATTGAGCGCTGCCGGCTTGGCGCTCGCCTCCCGACCCCGCCTCCGGCACCACACGCCTCCTCAATGCAGCCTGATCGATTAATGATCCCCTGGCATGTGCCTGAAAGGGTTTGTAGATGCCCTAAGCGCGCATGGCCTTCGCAGGCATATTGGATTAAGCATCAATTTTGTGGAAATGCTCCGCAAATAGGGGCAGATCGAGGCCGTTAGTGCGGCGGTGATCCCGGATCGTCCAGTTGTTTTACCTTCCCTGGGCTCGGACGCAATCCGGGATCACCTCTGTCGATTATGCTTGGAAGGGGGCCTGCGCAAGTGCAGAGACGCAGCGCCTCAACTGAGGCGTAGGGCTTCAACCTCCCTCGCCCCCAACCTGGCCCGCCGCGTGGCCTGATGCGCTCCCAAGCCCATCGCCGGTATCGCGCGGACCCTCAGCCTCGGTTCAATCGACCGCTAATCCCGCCCCCAGTAAGCAAGAAGACAGCTATAGTCCTGCTCCGGCGCTGCACTCCACGGGAGGGGAGATGCTGCTACATTTCGCGGTTCCACTCGCCATGTCCGCTCTCAGCGGCACTCTCGTTCTCTTCGCGCGTATGGTGAAGGGCGAGGCAGCACAATATGCTGCTCGCCATTGCCGTTGCCCTCGCTGTGGGCAGCCTTGTTGTCGCTGGCGATGCACGGCGGCGCGCCCGGGAACGGGGCGCCGGTCGGCAAGTAGTCGCCAGGCCCCCTGCGCAGCCAAGGGCCTTATACCAACCTGAATGGTTGTTGACCGATAAGGCGGGTGACCTCAGAAAGGGTTGCGGAACAGACCGAGCGTGTGGTGAGGATGACGATGTTGGCACTCGCGATCCGTGACGACCTCAGCCCCGAAGAACTGCGCCGGC